>NZ_JANLOF010000007.1:0-231352 GCF_025466135.1 Pseudomonas sp. 14P_5.3_Bac1
AAGACCTTTTGGTTACTTTTGGGGCGTTTGCCAAAAGTGACCCGCTGTAAGAGCGGAACCGCCAGCCGCCGTTACCGCAGCAACGGATATGCCCCCTAAAAAACGCCCGCCATCAGCAACCACTCAACTCCCATCCCCACCATGAGCCTCTTCAAAGAAGTAATCCTTCCAACTCGCCGCCTTGTTCTTCAACACCCCCAGCTCCTGCAATTTCTCGGCATAGATATAGGTCCGCTGCGGCACGATGGTGAAATCGATCTCCGGGTCCTGGACAATTTTCTCCACCAGGTCCAACGGCAGCTTGGATTGCTCCACACGGATATACGCCTTCGCCGCGGCCGGCTTATCGGCCTTGATGATCGTCTCGGCCTCAGCCAGCGCGTCGTAAAACGCCTTATAGGTCTTGGGGTTCTCGTCGTGGAATTTCTCAGTGGTGTAAAGCACGTTGAACGTAGCCTGCCCGCCAAGGATGTCGTAGGAACTGAGCACCTTGTGCACGTTAGGGTTGAGCAACTCCTGGTACTGGAACGGCGGGCTGGAGAAGTGCGAGTTAATCTCCGAACCACCGGCAATCAACGCCGCCGTGGCATCAGGGTGAGCCAGGCTGATGGAGATATCGTCAAACTTCTTGTAGTTCGCATCGCCAAACTGCTTGGCGGTTTCGATCTGCAAAGTGCGCGACTGAAACCCCACACCGGCAGCGGGCACGGCGATGCGGTCTTTCTCGGTGAAGTCCTTGAGGGTCTTCACGTTAGGGTTGTTGGTCAGCAGGTAATTGGGCATCGAGCCGAGGGAGGCGATGGCCTTGACGTTCTGCTTGCCCTTGGTGCGGTCCCACAGGGTGAGCATCGGCGGCACACCGGCCGAGACCACGTCCAGCGCGCCCGCCAGCAGCGATTCATTCATCGCCGTGGCGCCGGAGATGCTGTTCCATTCCACCTTGATATCCAGCCCCTGCTCCTTGCCGTGTTTCTCGATCAAGTGCTGGTCGCGCACCACGTCGAGGATCAGGTAGCCGATGCCGAACTGCTGGGCGATGCTGATTTTGCCTTCGGCCTGGGCACCGGGGCTGAGCAAGCTGCCAGCAGCGGCCAGCGACGCAACCAATAAGGTCAGGGAGGAACGCTTGAAAGTCATGGGGGAATCTGCCGCGTTTTCGGGAAGGTGATGAAGCCTAGCGGCGTTTTTTAAGACACGAAAAGAATATATAGCTCTATTCTTATGCAATAAATCAGCAGCTCTGAACGGCGGCGATGTTCGAGCGTCCGACACCAAAACCTGCCAGCACGTGGTCGAGGTTTTCCAGGGTTTTACGCGTTTGCGCTGCGTCGCCATCGACGGGGGTTGATTGGGGAAACGCTAACAAGGCTATTGGCGAATGGACGTCGACCCTGAAGCGAGTACCTTTCGCGCAAAAAATCCCCATGGGCGCCGCTCGGCTGGTATTGTGCCGCGCTTTGAAATGCACCTGCCGACCTGCGAGGAAATGGACGTTGAACACTGACGATAAAATGACCGGGGACCTGTTCGAGGTGGATAAGCGCCTGTCACTCAAGCCCGTGGTGGACTTCAACGCCTACCTGCGCAGCGCGTTCGGCGACGGCCCATGCACCTGCGTACGCTGCGCCGCCAGCAACGGTGACGAAACCGGCTACGCGTTCCAGCACAGCTTCAACTTCGACGGCAAACCCAGCCACCGCCGCTTTGCCTCGACCGCGGGCAGTGATGTGCTGACGATGCTGAAAAAAGCCTGGCTGTCGTACACCAAGGCCGAGCTGCCGCTCAGTGGTGAGCTGTCGCTGGACACAGTCAAGGAGTTCGTCGAGCCGCAGTTGCACAAGCGCGTGGCGCCGTTGTTTGTGGCCAGTGGCCTGGTCAAGAACGTGGACGGCGTGCTGCAGATCCAACCGCAGGCGGCAGCCTGACGTGAATGCGGGAGGGGCTTGCCCCCTCCCGGTTTGCGCTGTGTTTGGTTTAGAAGCCTGGAACGCCCTGCAGGCGTAAATCAGGCGTCACTTCTTCCAGCGGTTCGACAATCGGCCGCTCATCCATGCCCGGCAGCAGGATCACCTTGCGGCACTCCTCCTCGGCCTTGTCAAACAACTCATAGCCGCGCGCAGCCTGCTCCAGCGACAACCGATGCGTGACGATCGCCTCGGGGTTCAGATGCCCCAGCTCGATGTGCTCAAGCAACTCCGGCAGGAAGCGCTGCACATGGGTCTGGCCCATTTTGAACGTCAGCCCCTTGTCGAACGCGTCGCCAAACATGAACCCGTGAATAAACCCGGCATACACCCCGGCCACGCTGACCACCCCGCCACGGCGCACGGCAGCGATGCACTGGCGCAGGGCCTTGCCGCTGCTGCCTTCGATCTTGAGCGTGGTGAGGATGGTCTCGGTGGTGCTGCCCTTGGCTTCGAACCCCACGGCGTCCACCACGCCATCGACCCCGCGCATGCCGGCGGTCTGGCGAATGATGGTGTCGGCGGGGTCGTCATCTTCTTCGAAGTTGATCGGGATCACCCCGTACATTTTTTGCGCGTAGGCCAAGCGATAGGGATGGTCATCGACCATGAAGATCTGCTCGGCGCCAAGCATCTGCGCGCACGCCGCGCTGAGCAGGCCTACCGGGCCGGCGCCGTAGATCGCAACGCTGGAGCCCTTGCCGATGCCGGCGTTGGTCACCGCCTGCCAGGCCGTGGGCAGGATGTCCGAGAGGAACAGGACCTTTTCATCCGACAGCAACCCAGGCACCTTGAATGGCCCGGTATTGGCTTTCGGCACCCGCACCAGCTCGGCCTGGCCGCCGGGAATGCCGCCATACAGACGGCTGTAGCCGAACAACGCGGCCCCCGGCGGGATCGCCTTTTTATTCAGGATCGCGCCACGCCCGTCGTTGGTGGTTTCGCAGGCGGCAAATTGTTGCAGTTGGCAGAAGAAGCAGTCGCCACAGGCAATCACGAACGGAATCACCACGCGGTCGCCGCGCTGCACGGCCGTCACTGCCGGCCCGGTTTCCTCGACGATGCCCATGAACTCATGGCCGAAGATGTCGCCGTGCTCGACGGTCGGGATCTTGCCGCGGTACAGGTGCAAGTCCGAGCCGCAAATGGCGGTGGCGGTGACGCGCAAAATAATGTCGTCGGGTTGCTCAATGATCGGATCGGGCACCGTATCGACCTGCACTTTGTGCGCGCCCTGGAAAGTCATCGCTCGCATGCTCTGCACTCCTGTTGTTGAGAAGGTGTTGAAAGGGTTATTGATTAAGGGGCGCGACACCTGCGAGCGTTCCGTCGAGGTAGGGCCACAGCCGATCAGTGGTCGCCGCTGATGCGCGCCAAGCTCAGCGCAGTCGGGTGACGGTGAGCGCCACCACGGCGATCCGCTCGACGCCCTCATAGCCGGGTTTTTCCAGCTCTTCGCCAAAGACGTCAGGGTCGATTTCGCGGTAGGTCCAGCCGTAGTCAGCACTGGCCACCAGCGGTTTGATCACCTCCAGAAAGGCATCGGCGCCGGCCACCATCGCCACGCCCGTGTAGAGCACCAGACTGCCGCCCAGAGCCAGGCGCTCGCGGGATTCGCTGACGATACGCACCGACAACTGCGCCCCCAGAGCACCGCCACCATGGCGGTAGGCGCGCTGATGCTGGTCATTCATATAGGGCGGGTTGGCAACGATCAGGTCGAATTCGCCGTCGACGCTGGCCAGTATGTCGCTGTGGTACGCGCTGACATTCGCCAGGCCCGCCAGCTCGGCATTCACCGCGGTCATGCGCAAAGCGCGGGGGTTGATGTCCACCGCCAGCACGTCAGCGTCAGGCCGGGCGCGGGCGATGACCAATGCACCGACACCCGCGCCGCAACCGATGTCCACCGCCCGCCGCACAGGGTCGAAACGCTGTTGCAGATAGGCTTGGATCACGTGGGCAAACCGGTAGCTGTCTGGGCCGAAAAACACCGCGTCGGCCTGGGTGGTCGGGTACGGCGAGTGGGCGAACAGCAACTCGTCCAGGCTCGACCAGCGCACGGTGCTGCGCCACAGGGCGTCGTGTTTTTCGATCACCTGCGCTTGCTGCAATTCTTCGCGAAAGGCCTCAGGCAACAACGCGTTATCAAATGGCAGCGACCAGCCGAACACATCGCGCATCGTCATCGCCAGCGGCGTTGCCAGGCGCTGACACACCCGTTGATGGGTCAGGGGCGTCGGCGTGATAAACCGGTAGCCGTTCTCCTTCAATCCGCGGCCCAGGTTCAACAAGGTGCGATCAACGAGCTGCTGTGCTGACATGAACGACACTCCTCAGCGCAGACGCGCGCGCAGTTGGATAAAGCGCCGCGTCGCGTAAAGCCCGGCCGGGGCGCAATGGCGCCGCGCCGACATCCACGGAATCAGCGCATCGAGCTGCTGTTCATCGGGCAGCTTGCACAGCGACTCAACCAACGCCTGGGTGTCCGGATCGGCCGGGCGATGCTGCTCCCGGGAGAAACGGCTGCCGCGCCCCGGCCGTGCAGGCGGCACGCGCTCGCCGCTGACCCAGTCACCGGCAATCCAGTCGTGCAGCAGCTGCTTTTCAGCGCCGCTGAACACGCCGAACATCGCTGCACCGGCGCCCTCGATCAGTTGCCAGAAGCGGCTGTCGGCAGGGTCCTGGTTGCGCTTGATCCAGCCTTTGTCTTGCAGCGCCTGAAGGAACTCAGCGATCTGCCCAGGCTGTGCCAGCCATTGATTGACGGTTTTGCCCTCGAAGCGGCAGTAATCGGAATGCATGTGCTGGCCGTACGTGCGCTTACGCTCAAGCATGGCCACCACTTGCTCCTGAACGTCGAAGCGCTCGATCACGGCCGTGGTGCCCGGCCCGAGGTCATTGAGCTGATAACCGCGGGCCACGCGGCGGTAGAACTGCTCCCTGCCCTCGCCCAGCGGCAGCAGGTTCAACACCGCTTGCGCGGCCTTGCAGGCATGGCCGCTGCTGGCGTTGTCGATGGTGACGTGGAGGGTGAAGTAATAGGGATCGATGCCCAGCTCGCTCAGCTCGTACGAGGTGATCAGCAGGTGCAGGGGTAATTGCTCATAGCCCAGGTTGTAACCGATCACCTCTGGCAGAAACTCCTCGGTACACAGGCCCAGCGCCAGTTGCAAGGCGCCTTGCAGGTAGTCGTCATCATTGAGGCCGGCTTCGCTGTCGGCATCGTGCTCGCTGAGCAGCTTGCGATAGATCACCACATGGTTTTGCGCCGCTTCGCCGTCGCCCAGTTCTTCGAGGTAGGTGGTCAGCAGCCCATCGAAGCGCTGGTCCTGCCAATAGCGCAGTAAACCGTACAGCCAGGCGCCATCGACCTGTTTGGTCGGCGCCAGGCATTGCAACACGTACAAGGCGTGGGCCTTGTTCTGGAAGTAGCGCCGTGGCTGACCCTGCTGGCGTTGCTCCAGGTAGTCGGCGTAGTCGCGGGCCACGGCGGCGCAGCGCTGTTCGACCCACGCGGGCAGTTGTTCGGGCGTGTCGGGCAATTCGCAGGGCACGTCCTGCACCTGGGCCAATTGCGCCAGCAAGAATTCCCGTGCCAGCGCCTCGCAACCCTCCGTCTCGTTGTACAGCTGCTGGTACACGCGTTGATGGCGGCCGTCGGCCGAGTCAGTCAGGGTGGCCGGTTGGCCCGACAGCGCTGTAAGAAGCGTCATGATGGCAGTTTCCACAAAGTCCGATACAACTCGGCTTTCTCACCAGAAAGCCCCGCAAGAGCGCTCAAAACGCGCGCTTCTAAAGTGCAGAGCATCTGGCTGTGGGGAAAATTCAATCGGCATTGCATGGCTGCGGATCAGCGGTTATTCGGCACCACTCGACAGATGCCAGGGGGCTGTAGACCAACTCCAGGCTTTACGACTACGTTGGCTGCGTACGAACGGGAGATTCTCTTCCTCGTATTGCAAGGCGCCCATGGCTGGATGTTGCGCGACATCGCCGCGCCGGACACTGCCATGTCGCGCATCAGCCAGGCCATCCAATGGATTCGCCAGGATTTTGCCGAACCGGATACGAAAGCGCGACCCAGTTCAGCCGCGACTATGCGCGGGTGTTCGGGCTGCCGCCCGCGCGGGACACGGCGCGGATTTTGGCAGCGAACAAAGGGGGGGCAGTAGACACAAAACCTGTGGGCTGAGCGGCCCATTGGGGCGAGTGGGTTTGTTGTGGCGAGCGGGCTTGCCCCGCGTTGGGCTGCGAAGCAGCCCCATAAAAGACGCCGAGTTCACCCAGACAGCATTCGGTCGTCAGGTTTTGGGGCTGCTTCGCAGCCCAACGCGGGGCAAGCCCGCTCGCCACGGTAAGCCCGCTCGCCACGGATGCTGTGTTACTTACGCGCTGCCTCCCACGACTTGAGCAGGT
The DNA here is from genome assembly GCF_025466135.1 of Pseudomonas sp. 14P_5.3_Bac1. NCBI lineage: Bacteria > Pseudomonadati > Pseudomonadota > Gammaproteobacteria > Pseudomonadales > Pseudomonadaceae > Pseudomonas > Pseudomonas sp. 14P_5.3_Bac1. The sequence continues at coordinate 6,384 of NZ_JANLOF010000007.1, forward strand.
CGTTGTAGCTCACGGTTTCGCCTTTGGGTTTCTCATTGGCCAGTTTCGGCTTCGGCGCGCCGGGTTGGTCGAACCAGTATTGGGCATCACGCTCGGGGTTCATTTTCGGGCCGCATATTGGCTGCACGTTGGAGCGTTCCAGGCGCGTCATGATCGCGTCCTGCTCCTTGGCCAGGTTGTCCAGCGCCTGCTGCGGGGTTTTCTCGCCGCTGGCGGCGGCGGCGATGTTGCTCCACCACAGTTGCGCCAGGCGTGGGTAGTCCGGCACGTTGGTGCCGGTCGGGGTCCACTCGACCCGTGCCGGGCTGCGGTAGAACTCCACCAGGCCACCGAGTTTGGGCGCCAGGTCGGTCATGGCCTGGGAGTTGATGTCGGACTCACGAATCGGCGTCAGGCCAACGATGGTTTTCTTCAGCGAGACGGTTTTCGAGGTCACGAACTGCGCGTAGAGCCAGGCCGCGAGTTTCTGCTTCTCGGGCGTCGACTTGAGGAACGTCCAGGAGCCCACGTCCTGATAGCCCTTCTTCATGCCCTTTTCCCAATAAGGCCCGACCGGCGATGGCGCCATGCGCCATTTCGGCGTGCCGTCGGCATTCACCACCGGCAGGCCCGGCTTGGTCATGTCGGCGGTAAACGCGGTGTACCAGAAGATCTGCTGGGCGATGTTGCCCTGGGACGGCACCGGGCCGGATTCGGAGAAGGTCATGCCCGCCGCTTCCGGTGGCGCGTAGGCTTTCATCCAGTCCACGTATTTCTGCGTTGCGTACACCGCGGCCGGGCCGTTGGTGTCGCCGCCGCGGGTCACGCTGGAGCCCACCGGGTGGCAGTCCTCCACGCGAATGCCCCACTCGTCCACCGGCAAGCCGTTGGGCAGGCCCTTGTCGCCGCCGCCGGCCATGGAGAACCAGGCATCGGTGAAGCGCCAGCCCAGTGACGGGTCTTTTTTGCCGTAGTCCATGTGCCCATAAATACGTTTGCCGTCGATTTCCTTGACGTCTTCGCTGAAGAATTTGGCGATGTCTTCATAGGCCGACCAGTTCACCGGGACGCCGAGGTCGTAGCCGTATTTTTCCTTGAACTTGGCTTTCAGCTCCGGCCGCTCGAACCAGTCGGCGCGGAACCAGTAGAGGTTGGCGAATTGCTGGTCGGGCAGTTGGTAGACTTTGCCGTCCGGCGCGGTGGTGAACGAAAGGCCTATAAAGTCCTTGATGTCCAGGGTCGGCGAGGTGAAGTCCTTGCCTTCGTTGGCCATCAGGTCGGTGATCGACTCGGTCTTGCCATAGCGAAAGTGCGTGCCGATCAAGTCCGAATCGTTGACCCAGCCGTCATAGATGTTCTTGTCGGACTGCATCTGGGTTTGCAGCTTTTCCACCACGTCGCCTTCCTGCAGCAGGTCGTGGGTCAGCTTGATGCCGGTGATTTCGCTGAAGGCCTTGGCCAGCACCTTGGATTCGTACTCGTGGGTGGTGAGGGTTTCCGACACCACGTTGATCTTCATCCCACGAAACGGTTCTGCCGCCTTGATAAACCACTTCAACTCTTCGAGCTGCTGGTCTTGGGTGAGGGTGGACGGTTTGAACTCGCTGCCGATCCATTTTTTCGCCGCGTCTTCGTACGCATCGGCCCAGGCCGTGGCGCTCAAACCGCTGAGGGCCAGTACGCCGGCCAATGAAATGCTATGTCGCAGCTTATTGTTTTTATTCAACATAGAGACCTCCTGGTGGTTTATTCACAAGGGCACTAGCCCCAACGCATCACACTCAACAGCCATACCAGGGACAGCGCGGACGCCACCCAGATGCTCCAGTCGGTAACGCCGATAACCAGTAAATGCAGGTAGGCGCTGCCGAGAAGACCGATAAACAGGCGATCACCACGGGTGGTGCTGATCGGTAAAAAACCGCGCCGAGGGATGCTCGGCGAGCGCAGTTCCCAGGTGGTCATGCCCACCAGCAGCACGCCGATGGCCGCAAAGAACAACGCGGTGGGAGTGGTCCAGGCCATCCATTCCATCATCGACTCCTCAGACCCGGCCCAGGGCAAAGCCCTTGGCCACGTGGTTGCGAACAAACCAGATCACCAGCATGCCGGGCAGGATGGTCAACACCCCCGCCGCCGCCAGCACGCCCCAATCGATACCCGAGGCCGAGACCGTGCGGGTCATCACCGCCGCGATGGGCTTGGCGTTGACCGAGGTCAACGTGCGCGCCAGCAACAGCTCGACCCAGGAAAACATGAAGCAGAAAAACGCGGTTACCCCGATGCCTGAGCCGATCAGCGGGATAAAAATCTTCACAAAAAACTTGGGAAAGCTATAGCCGTCGATGTAGGCGGTTTCGTCGATTTCCTTGGGCACGCCGGACATGAAGCCTTCCAGAATCCACACCGCCAACGGCACGTTGAACAGGCAATGTGCCAGGGCCACGGCGATGTGTGTGTCGAACAGGCCGATGGACGAATACAGCTGGAAAAACGGCAGCAGAAACACCGCCGGCGGCGCCATGCGGTTGGTCAGCAGCCAGAAGAACAGGTGCTTGTCGCCCAGGAAGCGGTAGCGTGAGAAGGCGTAGGCTGCCGGCAGCGCCACACTCAGGGAAATCACCGTGTTCAGGCTCACGTAATACAGTGAGTTGATATAGCCGGTGTACCAGCTCGGGTCGGTGAAGATCACCTTGTAGTTGGCCAGGGTGAAAGCCTGCGGAAACAGGGTCAGCCCGCCGAGGATTTCGGTGTTGCTCTTGAAGGACATGTTCAGCAGCCAGTAGATCGGCACCAGCAGGAAAAGGACGTAGATCAGCAGCGGTATGACCTTGCGTTTGCTCATGTTGGCGGCCTCAGCGGTTGGCGTCGGAGTGGGTCATGGCGGTGTAGAACAGCCAGGACACCAATAGGATGATCAGGAAGTACACCAGCGAGAACGCCGCCGCCGGGCCCAGGTCGAATTGGCCGACAGCCATCTGGGTCAGGGTCTGACTGAGAAAGGTGGTGGCATTTCCCGGGCCGCCGCCCGTGAGGACAAAGGGCTCGGTGTAGATCATGAAGCTGTCCATGAACCGCAGCATCACCGCGATCAGCAGCACGCTTTTCATCTTCGGCAACTGGATATGCCGGAACACCGCCCAGGCCGATGCACGGTCTATTCGCGCGGCCTGGTAGTACACGTCCGGGATCGCGCGCAGCCCCGAGTAACACAGCAACGCCACCAGTGAAGTCCAGTGCCACACGTCCATCACCAGCACCGTGACCCAGGCGTCCATGGTGTTGGCCGCGTAGTTGTAGTTGATGCCCATGGCGTTGAGGGTTGAACCGAGCAAACCGATGTCGGCACGGCCGAAGATCTGCCAGATGGTGCCTACCACGTTCCACGGAATCAGCAGCGGAATCGCCAGAATGATCAGCACCAGCGACGACCAGCGGCCCTTGGTCGGCATGGTCAGGGCGATGGCGATACCCAGCGGGATTTCGATCAGCAGCACGCAGGCCGAGTAGATGAACTGGCGCAGCAAAGAGTCATGCAAGCGCGGGTCGAGCAGCACCTGCTTGTACCAGTCGGCGCCGACAAAGTATCGGCTGGACTGGTCGAAGATGTCCTGCACCGAGTAGTTGACCACGGTCATCATCGGGATCACCGCACTGAACGCCACCAACAGAAACACCGGCAACACCAGCCACCAGGCCTTGTTGTTCTGCACCTTGTTCATGGCTGCACCTCCAGCAGGTAGTCATCGGCGTAGACCATCAGCCACTGGGCCGGGAAGCTGATCGAGGCGCTGCCCCGGGGCACCGGTTTGTCTTCGGCCAGGCGTATTTTCAACGGCGCGCCGTCGAGGTTGAGGGTCATGATCTTGTAAGTGCCAAGGTCTTCGACATGGGTGACATCGGCCTGCAGCGCGTCAGGGTTGTACTCGTCCCACACGTGGATAAATTCCGGACGGATGCCCACCTGCAGTTTTTTGTAGTCGGTGTCGCGGATGCGCTGCTGCATCGCCTCGGGCAACGGCAGCAGCGTGCCGGCAAACCGCACCCCGCCCGCCTCGGCCTGCACTTCAATCAGGTTCATGCCGGGGCTGCCAATGAAATAGCCGACAAACGTATGGCTGGGCCGCTCAAACAACTCGCGCGGCGTGCCGAACTGCACGATCTGCCCGCCGTACATCACCGCGATCTTGTCGGCAAAGGTCGAGGCTTCAAGCTGGTCGTGGGTCACGTAGACCATGGTGATATTGAACTGCTCGTGGATCTGCTTGAGCTTGCGCCGCAGTTTCCACTTCAGGTGCGGGTCGATCACCGTCAGCGGTTCGTCGAACAGGATTGCCGACACGTCATCACGCACCAGGCCACGGCCCATGGAGACTTTCTGCTTTTCATCGGCGGTGAGGTTGCGCGCCTTTTTGCTCAACAGGGTTTGCAGGTCGAGGACTTCGGCAATTTCCTGCACCTTGCTGTGAATTTTCGCCTCGGGCATGCCTTGGTTGCGCAGCGGAAAGGCCAGGTTGTCGAACACCGTCATGGTGTCGTACACCACCGGGAACTGGAACACCTGGGCAATATTGCGGCGTTCCGGAGTGAGTTCGTTGACCACCCTGTGGTCGAACAGCACCTGGCCCTCCGAAGGGTTGAGCAGGCCGGAGATGATATTCAGCAAGGTCGACTTGCCGCACCCGGACGGCCCGAGCAAGGCGTAGGCACCGCCCTGCTCCCACACGTGGTTCATTTCCCGAATCGCGTAGTCTTCAGGGCCGGCGGGTGTAGGGCTGTAGCTGTGCGCGAGGTTCTGCAAATGGATCTCGGCCATCAGGCAACCCTCGCTACGCGGCGCCCGGGGGCCTGGACCAAGCGGCCCTGGCCATCGAACACAAACAGTTTATGGGTGGGGATATACACGCGGATCGGCGCATCAACGTCGTACTCGTGCACGCCCGGCAGGTGCAGCACCAGCAGGAAATGCTCACTGCGCACGTGCAGGAAGGTTTCCGAGCCGCTGATTTCGGCCACTTCCACGGTCACGGCCAGTTCCAGGTCATCGTCGTTGCTCGGCACCAGGCTGATATGGCTGGGGCGCACGCCAAAGCGGAACTCGCCCTCGCCGATGGGGCGCAGGTCGACGTTGAGCGGGAAGTGCACAAAATTGGCGAAGCTGACTTCATTGCCGCTGATCCGCCCCGGCATCAGGTTGATCGGCGGCTCGGAAAACAATTCGGCGGCCAGCACGGTCTGCGGCTGATGGTACACCTCGGCAGCCTTGCCGCTCTGGATCACCCGGCCCTCATGCAGAATCGTGGTGGTGCCGCCAAGGGCGAGGGCTTCATTAGGCTCGGTGGTGGCGTAGAGGGCAATGGTGTGGCGGGCCTTGAACAGCTCGCGCATTTCCTGACGCAATTCTTCGCGCAGTTTGTAGTCCAGGTTCACCAGCGGTTCATCAAACAGGATCAGCTCGGCGTCTTTAACCAGCGCGCGGGCCATGGCCGTGCGTTGCTGCTGGCCACCGGACAGCTCCAACGGATGGCGCTGCAGGAATTTCTCGATGCGCAGCATTTTCGCGGTTTCGAGCACCTTGCTTTGGATCAGCTCGTTGGACACACCGGCCTGGCGCAGCGGCGAGGCGATGTTCTCGAACACGGTCATGGTCGGGTAGTTGATGAACTGCTGGTAGACCATCGACACGTTACGCAGGCGCACCGGCTTGTGCGTGACGTCCACGCCATTCATCAGGATGCGGCCACTGTCGGGCTTGTCCAGGCCGGCCATCAGGCGCATCAGGCTGGTCTTGCCGGACAGCGTGCGACCCAGCAAGACGTTGAAGGAACCGGCTTCGAAACGCAGGTTGGCGTCGTCGATCCAGGTCTGGCCTTCGACGACGCGGGAGACATGTTCCAGGGTCAATGACATGACACGCCCTTTTTTATTATTGGAGTGAATCTGGCAACGACTCAGAGCGAGTTTCGTGCCAGATGCGGCAGGTGCTTGATCCCTAAGGAAATGGGCCAGATTGGCTGTTCAGGCATCAACAGAAGTGAACAATTGGAGCTGAACAACTGAACAACTGGCGGGTTGACAATGAACAGTTGTGAACAACAATTGATGGGCGACACAGATTAAAGGTGGGAGCGGGCTTGCTCGCGAATGCGGTAGAACAGTCGGCATCTGTATTGACTGACCCACCGCATTCGCGGGCAAGCCCGCTCCCACATTTCGCCCCTGTTTCTTCAGCCAGATTGTGCAAGCCCAATAACAATAAAAAAGAAGGTCGCCTCCATGGCCGAACCCCTGGCTCACGACACCCTCATCCAGGATTCCTGGCGCCGCTGCCGCGCGTTTGGCCTGGACCACCAGAGCACGCCCAGCTTCGACCAACTGCCCGCCGAGGGCATCAGCCAATTGCTGGAAAGCCAGCATTCACTGGTGCAGACCACCCACCAGGAAGTGCTGCCCTACTACGAAAACATCCTGAGCAATTCCAACTGCCTGATCATGCTGGCCGATAACCAGGGCCAGGTCCTGACCTCGTGGGGCACCCAGCGCTTTATCGAGCCGAAACTGGCGCGCGGTTTCAGCGCCGGCGCCAGCTGGAGGGAGCGCAGCAGCGGCACCAATGCGATCGGCACCGCGTTGGCCTGTGCCCAGGCGGTGCATATCGAGCACGACGAACATTTCCTCAAGGCCAACCGCTTCATGACCGGCTCGGCGGCGCCGATCTTTGATGCCCAGCGCGAAATCATCGCGGTGCTGGATGTGTCCAGCGACAGCTATCTACCGCCCTCCCACACCCTGGGCATGGTCAAGATGATGAGCCAGACCGTAGAAAACCGGCTGATCCTCAACCTGTTTCGCGGCGAGCATTTCCAGCTGACCTTCAACACCGGCCTGAACAACCTCGACAGCCAGTGGGCCGGCCTACTGATTTTTGATGAGAGCGGGCAAGTGCTGTCGGCCAACCGCCGTGCGGACAACTTGCTGGGCATCAGTTTGTCGCGGGTGCTGATCGACAGCTTGTTCAAGGTCTCGTTGCTGGAGTTGCTGAACCAGCCGGAAGGCTTGCCGTTCTCGCTGCAGGCGGCGGGACGCAATCGGTTTCAGTGTTTATTGAAACGGCCGAAGAAGATGCCGATACAGGCGCGGGTCTTCAGTGAGCCCAAGCCGGGCAAGCCTGCCGAGCTGAAGCCGACCTCGATCAGCCTCAACACCCTGCACTTTGGCGACGCGCGCGTGGAAAAAGCCGTGCGCCAGGCCGAGCGTCTGCTGGAAAAAGACATTCCGCTGCTGATCCACGGCGAGACCGGCGTCGGCAAAGAGGTGTTCGTCAAAGCCCTGCACCAGGCCAGCTCGCGCAGCGCGCAGGCGTTTATCGCGGTGAACTGTGCGGCGATTCCGGCGGAGTTGGTCGAGTCAGAGCTGTTTGGCTATGAAAAAGGCGCCTTCACCGGCGCCAATCAGAAAGGCAGCATCGGCCTGATTCGCAAGGCGGACAAAGGCACGTTGTTTCTGGATGAGATCGGCGATATGCCGCTGCCCACCCAGGCCCGACTGCTGCGGGTGTTGCAGGAGCGCTGCGTGCAGCCGGTGGGCAGCAGCGAGCTGTTCCCGGTGGACTTGCGGATCATCTCCGCCACCAACCGCGCGTTGCGCGAATGGGTGCAGGCCGGGCGCTTTCGCGAGGATTTGTACTACCGCATCGGCGGCCTGACGCTGGAGCTGCCGCCGTTGCGCGAGCGCACCGACAAGCAGGCGCTGTTCCAGCAGTTGTGGCAGCAGCACCGCGAACCAACTCAATGGGCCGGGCTGAGTGCCGAGGTGCTGGCGTTGTTCGAGCAGCACCCGTGGCCGGGCAATTTGCGCCAGGTCAGCAGCGTGTTGCAGGTAGCGCTGGCCATGGCCGAGGAGCAGCCGGTGCGCCCCGAGCACCTGCCGGATGATTTTTTTGTGGATTTGAACGTGCCAGCGCCGTTGCCTGCCAGCCAGGGTGTGGAAGATGGCATCGACCTCACGCAACGCTTGAAGGCCGCTGGCGGCAATATTTCCCACCTGGCGCGGGAGTTGGGCGTCAGCCGCAACACGTTGTACAAGCGCCTGCGCCAGCATGAACCTTGACTTAACGCGGCTTGACCACCACCAGCAAGTCCGTGAAGTACTCCACTTGGATCGGCAGGTTATCGGCCAGTGCCGCGAGCGCCGCCGCGGTGTCGTCGAGCTTGAACACACCGGATACCCGCAGGTTTTGCAGGGCCTGTGGGTCAAACCGCACCAGGCCATGGCGGTAGCTGGCGAGGGTTTGCAGCACATCGCTCAAGGGCTGGTCATTGACCTTGAGCAGGCCACGCGTCCAGGCGTCCGGGTCGGTGTTGCCAATCGCCTGCGGCGACTGGGCGCGGCCATGGTCAAGCACCGCACGCTGGCCGGCTGCGACCTTGACGCCCTCTGCGCCCTCGCCTTTGACTGCCACGCTGGACTCGATCACCGTGACCACGGTGGTGCCGTCTGCGGCGCGCTTGACCAGGTAGCGGGTGCCCAAGGCGGTGGCCGTGCCTTGATCGGTGCGCACCACGAACGGCCGTTGCGCATCCTTGGCCACCTCGACCCATAGCTCGCCCTGCAGCAACTGGATCACGCGTTGGTGGCCGTCGAATTTCACGTCCACGGCCGAGTTGCTGTTGAGCTGCAAGCGGCTGCCGTCCTCGAGCGCGACCTGACGGCGTTCACCGACACCGGTGCGCTGATCGGCCATCCACACTGGCGCGCGCTCCAGACCGACCCAGCCGCAGAGCAATACGCCGAGTAAACCCAGCACCTGTGCGCCCCGCGAGCGTCGTGGGGCGAAGGCACGGTTAAGGGCGATGCGCGCCGGGCGCGCGGGCACGGCGTCGAAATTGCCCCACAGCGCACGCATGCGTTCGATGGCGACGGCATGGCGCGGGTCGGCCTGGCACCAGGCGTTGAAGGCCTGGCGGTCGGCGTCGCTGACGTCTTCGTCGTGCAGGCGTGTCAGCCAGTTCGCCGCTTGCTGGATGATGTGTTCAGTGCTCACGACAGCGGGTCCGCCGCGTGCAGGCTGTGGTAGCAATGCACCAGCGCCGTGGAAATGTAGTTTTTGACGGTACTGGGCGACACGTCCAGGCAGCACGCGATTTCGCTGTACGTCAGCCCGTCGAGGCGGCTTAACAGAAAGGCTTCGCGGGTCTTGGCGGGCAAGCCGGCGAGCATCTCGGCGATGCGCTCCAGGGCCTGCAACGCCACGTGGATTGCCGCAGGATCAGGCATGCCGGCGTCTTCGCACTGAATCACCAGGGCTTGCATGTAGGCCTTTTCGATGCGGCGGCGGCGGGCGCCATCAATCAACAAACGCCCGGCGGTGGTGGCGAGAAAGGCCCGTGGTTCCTTGATGTTGTGGGGTTCGGCCAGCATCAGGACGCGGATGAACGCGTCGTGGGCCAGGTCGGCGGCGTGCTGCGAACAGCCGAGTTTTTTGCGCAGCCAGCCGTGCAACCAGCCGTGGTGCTCGCGGTACATTGCCGTGAGGGTCTGCTGACGGGCGCCATCGCCCGGCGCGGCCGGAATGTCATGCATGCGCAAAAACTTCTCAAATGGGAAATATTACCAATTGCGCGAACAATGCCAGCAAAACGGTATGAGGGCAAGGGGGCTCAGGTCTGCTGCTTTTCGGGCTTTACAGGCTGGTAGTTGTGGCGAATGGGCTTCCCGTGGTGGGCAGGCTTCTTGTGGCGAGTGGCTTCCTGTGGCGAGCGGGCTTGCCCCGCGTTGGGGCGCGCAGCGGCCCCAGTAGGCCCACCGCGTTTTGGCAGATAGAACGCGGTCGCTGGTTTTGGGGCTGCTGCGCAGCCCAACGCGGGGCAAGCCCGCTCGCCACAGTAAGCCTGCCCACCACAGTGAGCCCGCGCTCCACAGTAAGTCCGCTTGCCACAGTAAGCACGCCAGTCACAGACGTCTGCTCACCACACGGTTGCTTAACGCCAACTCCACGACACGCCGGTATAAATGCCTCGCCCGTCTGCCGGTGTGGACCGTGCCACATCCAGGCCCTTGTCGTCATAGCCCGGCGTGACCGTATTGGCGTAGCGCCGGTTGGTGAGGTTGCGCACATCGACCCAGGCTTGCCAGTCCTGTTTGGGCGCGTCGTAGCCGAAGGTGGCGCCGAGGGTGGTGTAGGCCGCCGCGTAGTAGGAATTGGCGTAGTCCACCGCCACGCGCGAGGAATGCTCGGTGTTGAGGCTGGTGTAGAACCCCGTCGGGTGGCTGTAGCGCAGTTGCGCCTGGTAGTAATGCTTGGGGATGCCCGGCAGGGTGTTGTCGCCGAAGCGGTCGTCGTCGCGGTAGTGGAAGTCGCTGAACGTGTAGGCCTGGCGCAAGGCCAGTTGGCCATTGCCGCCGCCGTCCCACAGCGGGCTGAGCAGGCTCAGTTCCACACCCTGGTGCACGGTGGGGCTGGCGTTGGCTTCGGCGACGATCGCGTTGGTGGTGGCGGTTTGCGCCTGCGTTTCGACGGTAAGCAGTTCGTGACGCACTTCTGAGCGGTACAGCGCCAGGTCCCACTGGCCAAACCACTGTTCGCCACGGCCGCCGACTTCCACAGTGGTAGCGGTCTGATTGCGCAGGCGCACGCCTTCACGCTGCAAGCCGGTGGCCGGGCCGCTGCCGGTGGGAAAGTATTTATTGGAACCCCAGATCATCGACCACGCATGCGGTGGCTCGACCGAGCGACTCAGGTTGCCATACACCTGCAATTGCGCGTTGAAGTCATAGCGCAGGCCGATACGCGGGGCATAGTCCCAGTCGTGCTGGCTCAACGGCGCCTGACCTTCGGGATAAGTGACTTGGGTTTCGCGGCGGGTGTAGATCGCGGCCAGGCCGGTGGTCAGCCATAGGTCCGGTACCAGCTCCAAGTCGTTGCCGACATGCAGCACGGTGTCAGCGCCGAGATAGCTGTAGTCGCGGGTCTTGGTACCGGGCGCGTAAATAGCCGTGTTGCCGGCAGGCGTGCGCACGTATTCCGAGGCACCGTTATTCGGCATCGCCTGGGTGCTGCGCAGCCCTACCGTGGTCTTGCTGTCGTGGCCGAACAGCAGGTCCTGGCGGATGTAATTGAGCGTGCCACTGACGTCGGTGTAGGCGACTTTCAAGCGATTGGTGCCCTCGCGCAAGTCCATCGGATAGTCGTGATAGGCCAGCCCGACTTCAACGCGGGAATTATCATCCAACTGCAAGGTGGTCTTGTTCGCGATCCAGGTCGAACCGGGCTGCAAACGCTTGGAATCGCGGGCGGCGTTGAGGCTGTTGGCGGCCGTCGGATCGTGGCTGATCTGGTCACGCGTCAGCTTGCCGGGGGTGTCATTGGTGGTTTCGCGGTAGCGAAAATAGAAGCGCGTTTCCAGGTCCGGGTTGAAACGGTAGCCGAAGTTGGCGGCGATGCCCTTGCCGGTACCGGCGCTCTGGTGCTGGTAGCCGTCGGATTCGGAGTCGGTGAGGCTGATGTAATAGTCGGCATCGCCCAGCACCTGGCCGGAGCTGATCTCGCGCTGGGCATAACCGCGACTGCCTGCTTCATAACGCACCTGAAGTTTGGGTGCGTCGTAACCCGTGCGGGTGACGTAATTTACCGACCCACCCAAAGCCAGCGCGCCCTGGTCAAAGCCATTGGCGCCGCGCAGCACTTCGACGCGGCTTTGCCACAGTGGGTCCTTGAGTTCGTAGGGCGTGCCGCCTGGGCCGGTCAGCGGCAAACCGTCGAACATTTCATACAGGCCGGAGGCGTGCGAACCAGGGCTGCGGTTCAAGCCCGAACCGCGTATCGAAAGCTTCACGCCTTCATTGTTGGCCGCCTTGGCGTACACCCCGGCCTGGTACTTGAACACGTCTTCATTGGTGCTGACCCGGCCCTGCTGCACGCTGCTCATGTCGATGTAGTTGGTGCCACCGGGCACGCTGTTGAGTTGCGCCTGGGCCACTTCGCCTGCGCTGACCTCGCTGCTGGTGACCTCGACCGGTGCCAGTTGCAGGTCTTCGGCCTGCACCAGTGAACTGAGGGTCAAGGCGGCAAAAAGGAGCGGAGGTTGGCGCAACAGCATGGGCAGATCCTTGGAATTTGGGGGCGAGACAGGCCTGGGCCGAGCACGCGAACAGGGGTGGGAAGCCACGCAGGCTTACCGAGTCACGCCTTATTAACGGACCAGACCCTTCCCACAACAGCTTCGGACGGCCTGTGTTGGTTAAGTCCAAAATCGAATTAACACATGCAAACTCAGTATTTAAGGAAATACGGCCGAGCTGATGTGGGCGATGTACACGGCACGCGCCGGGCTTGCCGTGTTGACCGCCCAGGCGGCGCCCTCCATTGATACGCGCCAGGCGTAAGACCGATGAATTTTCTGCAGGCACTTGCCGAGTCAACCGAACCGCTTCCAAAACCTGGCACCGATGACGACGACACCAGCCTGTGTGTCGCGCAGCGCCTGCGCAGCAAACGCCACCTGTCGCTGGACGGCCTGGCACGCGCCTGCGGCGTCCGGGCAATGCTGGCGCAGATCGAATCGGGCCGCAGCGTGCCGTCGATCAAGGTGCTGTGCAAAATTGCCAAGGGGTTGAAGGTGTCAGTGGCGGCCTTTCTAGAAGACCGCGCCTTTGAAGGCGTGGAGGTGTTGCCGGCGCAGCAGAGCAAACGCCTGGTGGTGCCGATGGTGCGTTTGTCAGCCGCGCGTAGTTCCCCTACGACACGGCCCTCCACCGGCGATTCGATCCTGTTCTACGCCGACCAGCCCCAACGCTACCGCAACTCGGCGGACAGCGAGGCGGTGGCGTTTTTGGCCTCTTGTATAGGCAGATAAACGTCGCTGTAGATATGCGATTAGGCTCTTGAGACCAATCGTAAGGAAATAAACGATCTAACCCGCTTCAAATAAACCCTGCTGGGGTCTCATCGGCCGTCGACGCCAGCGAGCGCAGCAAATCATCCGCCTCCGTGCCCTGCGCAAATCTGAACCCAAGCATTTCGTCACACGCCAGAACATTCGCGAGCGCGTCACGCAACTGCGCCTCTGTCGGCGCGTCGCGCAGCAGTTTGTGGGCGGGCAATAGCACGTCAGCGGGGACGCCTTGAGCACTTGCCACGTCGATCACGGCAAACAGGATAAATCGCAGGCGGACTTCGCGATCAGTAGGCCAAACCGTTTTGCGCTTTCCCAAGGTAGGCACTCATCGTTAAGAAAAGTCCGAGGCTATTGCCGACCGTGGGTATGTTTCAAGCAAAGGGGGGCAAGATAGGCCGTTTCCCACATATGAAAGGGAAATGCCGCACCGCATGATCGGTCCCCGCATCACTGCACGGGCAAAAAATTCATCAGCAGCAAGCTCTGCGCGTAATTGAGTGCAACGCGCCGGTAACGCTCGTCAAGCATTTGGGCAAGCAGGTCGAGGCGCGCAACCACTTTGCCGAACTCAACGGCGAAACTGAGGTTGCTGCCCTCCTCCGAGATTTCATTGGAGAACAGCAGCAACACGCCATTGGCGTCCTGACGCTGGCTGAGCAGCCAGGTGGCTTTCTCGATATTGCGCGCGGCATTGCTGACAAATTGCGGGTTGATCGAGTCGGTGACATAAAACTGCGTGCGCCCACCGTGTGCAGTCACCAGCATGCTGCCGATGGCATAGATAAACGCCCCGACCCGGTCGCCGCGAAACTCCGGGCTCAGCGAATAGCTCAAAGCCACCAGGTCCCGACGGTCCCCCAGGGCAGGCAGCGGTTGCCGGTTCTCAATGGCCCGGCGAATTTCCCGCGCGGCACTTACGGCATCGGTATAACCCGATTGGCGCCACTGGTTGGGGTTGCGCAGGTAGAGCTTGTTCATCAGCACGTACAGGCTTTGCAGGTTGTCGCGCATGCTCAGGGTAGCCATGCGGTCGACGCTGGTCTGAAAAAACTCATCGGGCTTGCCATCGCGCAACTGCCTGGCGATATCGCGGCCCTGTTGCTGGCTGCAGCCAGTGGCACAGAGCATAAACACCGCTGCGATCAGCAGCGGCCAGCGGGTGATAAAAGCAATTGACGTTCGATCCATCGGCACCGGGTCTGGCTGCTGTCCACGCGCAGAATGAGCGCGGTCGTGACAGGGATAGATCAGAAGAATGAAAAAAAGTGCGGCGCACCGGCCTGGATCAGCAAAGGCCTACAGGCTAAAAGCATGCGCAGTGGTGCAATCCTGTCGAATTCTTGCCTGATCCTCCGAGTTGTCGATGACTGGATCGATAGCTGTTGCGCCGTGGTCTAGAGTGCAACGATGGGCAACTTATAAAAAAAGCCACACCAACCGATGATCAGCAGGTGAACCATGCAATTACGTATCAACCAGAAATCCTACGAGGTCGATGCCGACGCCGATACGCCGCTGCTCTGGGTGATCCGTGATGACCTGGGGCTGACCGGCACCAAATACGGCTGCGGCCTGGCCCAGTGCGGCGCCTGCTCGGTGCTGGTGGACGGCAACGTGGTGCGCTCGTGCGTCACGCCAGTGGCGGGTGTGGTTGGCCACGAGGTCACCACCATCGAGGCGATCGAAGCCGATGACGTGGGCAAGCGCGTGGTCGCGGCCTGGGTCGAGCATCAGGTGGCGCAGTGCGGTTACTGCCAGTCCGGGCAAGTGATGGCCGCCACTGCGCTGCTCAAGCACACCCCGGCGCCCAGCGATGCGCAGATCGAGGCGGCGATGATCAACCTGTGCCGCTGCGGCACCTACAACGCCATTCGCACAGCGGTGCATGACCTGGCCGTTCAGCCCGCCCGGCAGGAGAGCGCCTGATGAACACGCGCAACGCCGTCCTCGACACGCCATTGGGCGAACCGATCAACCTGTCCCGGCGCCGCTTCCTGGCCAGCACCGCCGTGGGCGCGCTGGTCATTGGCTTCGGCCTGCCGCTGGGCACACCCAGGGCCTACGCTGCCACGCCCAACGCAGCAGAACGCGGCACCCAAGTGCCGGCGTTTTTAGAGATTCGCCCTGATGGCACCGTGCGGTTGCTCAGCCCCTTCATGGAAGGCGGCCAGGGCACTCACACCGCCATGGCACAGATTGTCGGTGAAGAGCTGGACGCCGATCCCGCCACCTTCATCGTCGAGGCCGCGCCGCCCGGCGATGCGTATGTGGTGATGGAAAACGGCATGCGCATCACCGGCGGCAGCATGTCGGTGCGCATGAGTTACCCGACCATGCGCCGCCTCGGCGCCCTGGCCCGCGCGATGCTGCTGCAGGCCGGCGCCGAGCAGCTTGGCGTGCCGGTCGCGCAACTGACCACAACACCCGGCCGCGTGGTGCATGCCGCCTCCGGCCGCTCGCTGGGCTACGGTGAGCTGGCCGGGCGCGCCCTGGACATGCCAGTGCCCGACCCGGCCACCATCACCCTGCGCGACCCGAGCCAATTCCGCTGGATTGGCAAGCCGGTCAAACGCCTGGATGCCTACGACAAATCCACCGGCAAGGCGCAATACAGCATCGACTTGAAAGTTGACGGCATGCTCCACGCCGCCGTCCAGCACGCGCCGCGCCTGGGCATGACCGTGGGCAGCCTGCGCAATCAGGCGCAGGTCGAAGCCATGAAGGGCGTCCACTCGGTGCATCAACTGCCCGGCGCCGTGGCCGTGGTGGCCGAGCGCTGGTGGCACGCCAAGCGCGCGGTGGAGGCGATCCAGGTCGAATGGCTGGAAGCCGCTGCAGATTCGACCGTACGCGCGATGCCGGCGGATTTTTCCAGCGACAAGTACCGTGACTTCCTCGCCGCCCAGCAAGGCCCGGCGCGTGACGACGAGAACGAAGGCGATGTGGCCGGCGCGCTGGCCAACGCCAAAACCAAAGTCGAAGCCACCTACCATAACCAGTACGTCAACCACGCCCAGCTGGAGCCGCCGTCGGCATTGGCACGCTTCAACCCCGACGGCACGCTGGAGGTGTGGCTGCCGAACCAGGCGCCGGATATGTTCCGCGCCGATATCGCCAAACGTACCGGCCTCGACCCGGCGAAGATCACCCTGCATTCACCGCTGCTGGGCGGGTTTTTCGGCCGGCACTTTTTGTATGACTCGGCCAACCCTTACCCGCAGGCCATCGCGCTGGCCAAGGCAGTCGGTCGCCCGGTCAAGCTGATCTGGAGCCGTGAAGAGGAGTTCCTGCGCGATGTGCTGCGCCCGGTGGCGGTGGTCAAGTTCCGCGCCGCGCTGGACGCACAAGGGTTGCCGGTAGCCATTGAAGCGGTGAGTGCCACCGAAGGCCCCAGCGAAGCCATCGCCGGTAAACAGGGCGACAAAATCGACCCCACGGCCCTCGAAGGGCTGTCGGGCAAAAGCTATGCGATCCCCAACAAGCGCATCGCGCAGATCTACGTCAAAGGCCCGACCATGCTCGGCTACTGGCGCTCGGTGGGCAATTCGCTGAATGACTTCTTCTATGAAGCGTTTCTCGATGAGCTGGCCGACAAAGGCGGCCAAGACCCCTACGAGCTGCGCCTGCATTTGCTGCGCGATAACCCGCGGCTGACTACGCTGCTGCAGGCGGTGGGCGAGTTGTCCGGCGGCTGGAAGCGTGGCCCCTACACCGCAGAAGACGGCAGCCGCCGCGCGCGCGGCGTGGCCATGGCCTCACCGTTCGGCTCCCACGCTGCGGTGGTCGCCGAGGTGTCGATCGAAAACGGCCAGGTCAAGGTGCACCACATCTGGGAAGCCATCGACCCGGGCAGCATCGTCAACCCGGCGATTGTTGAAGCGCAAGTGAATGGCGCGGTGGCCCTGGGCTTGTCGCAAACCTTGCTGGAGGAAGCGGTGTACGTGGACGGCAAACCACGGGCGCGCAACTACGACCTGTACCCGATCCTGCCGCTGTCGCGGATGGCGCAGGTGCACGTCAAGATTGTCGAGAGTGGCGAAAAGATGGGCGGCATCGGCGAACCGCCGTTACCTGCAGTGGCGCCGGCCGTGGCCAATGCAGTCGCGCACCTGACCGGCCAGCGCATTCGTAGCCTGCCTTTGAGCCGATACACTTTCGCCTGACCGACAAGGAACGCGCATGAACAACCAACGATTGGCTAGAACCGCAGGCTGGCTGGTGCTGGCCGGCGCGGTCGCCGCAGGCGTACTGGCCTGGTACGTGACCCGCGAGCCCGCCTCGCCTTTTGATCAACAACCTGCCGCCAAAGCCGACCCGGCATTGGTCAGCCGCGGCGAGTACGTCGCCCGCGTCAGTGACTGCGTGGCCTGCCACAGTTTGCCGGGCAAGGCGCCGTTCGCTGGCGGCCTGGAGATGGCCACGCCGTTGGGGGCAATTCACGCCACCAACATCACGCCTGACAAAAATGTCGGCATTGGCACCTACAGCCTCGCCGACTTCGACCGCGCCGTACGCCATGGCGTGGCACCCGGTGGGCGACGGCTCTACCCGGCCATGCCGTATCCCTCTTATGTGAAGCTCAACGACGACGACATGCGTGCGCTGTACGCGTTTTTCATGCAAGGCGTGGAGCCGGCCAATCAGCCCAACATCGAAAGCGGCATTCCCTGGCCGCTGAACATGCGCTGGCCCATCGCCCTGTGGAACGGCGTGTTCGCACCCACCGCCACCTACGCGGCCAAACCCGCCCAGGACGCGCTGTGGAACCGTGGCGCCTACATCGTCCAAGGCCCGGGGCACTGCGGCAGTTGCCACACGCCGCGCGGCCTGGCCTTTAACGAGAAGGCGCTGGACGAGTCCGGCGCGCCCTACCTGGCCGGCGGCCTGCTCGATGGCTGGTATGCACCGAGCCTGCGCCAGGACCACAACACCGGGCTGGGCCGCTGGAGTGAGGACGAGATCGTGCGGTTCCTCAAGACCGGGCGTAACCAGCACGCGGTGGTGTATGGCTCGATGACCGAAGCGTTCAACAACTCGACGCAGTTCATGAGCGATGAGGATTTGAACGCCATCGCCCGCTACCTCAAATCCCTGCCCGGCGACCCGCAGCGCGACGGTTCGCCGTGGCAGTATCAGGCGGTCAACGCGGTTGCGGACGTACCGGGTGCCCACACCTACGCGACCCGCTGCGCTTCCTGCCATGGCCTGGACGGCAAGGGCCAGCCGGAGTGGATGCCACCGCTGGCGGGCGCGACTTCGGCACTGGCCAAGGAAAACGCGTCGGCGATCAACATCACGCTTAATGGCTCACAACGGATCGTGACCGCCGGTGTGCCGGATGCTTACCGGATGCCAGCGTTCAGGGAGCAGTTGTCGGATGAGGAAATTGCGCAGGTGCTGACTTACGTGCGGGGTACGTGGGGCAACAATGGCGGCGCAGTCGATGCCGCGGCGGTGAACACGCTGCGCGGGCATACGGACCCGGCGAGCAGCAGCCCGATTATTTTGCATATGCGCTGAGAGAGGGCTCCCACGCTCCCGCGTGGGAATGCAGCCCGGGGCGCGGTGTGCCCCCGGGCTACCAGCCATACAAAATGGACCAAAGCATACAGCCGGCAATCCATACCATTCCAAAATGATACGGCCACAACGCCCAACGCTTGAGGGACAAGGGCACGGACGCCAGTTCAGCCTCGGTTACCTCCCCTCTTTTGATGTGAAATTTAGGCATTGCCAACAGGCCATTGATCACGAGCATGCGATGAAACCTGTCGATGTGTTTATTTCTGCCCCAAAAGCGTTTGTTGTCGCAGACCACCTTGTTCTCGCTGAAGTAGCTTTCCAGGGCTTCGAGCTTTGTGCACTCAGCATATAAAGTGAGTCCCGCGCCAACAAACGCCCCTGCAAATAAAAAGATTGCCAGGATGAGTTGAAAATCCATGCTTAAGCGCCCTCTGGTTGAAAGATCAAATCACCGTCGATCTCTCCGATCTTCCCGCCCAGAAACGCACCGCCAGTGCCGAATAGGTTGCCTCCTGCAGCGCCGCCGATCACTGCGCAGGCCAGCGCACCGCTTCCTTTAGACACGACGCCAGTGACCAGCACCCGTGGGAACGCAGCCCGGAACGCCGTGCGTCCCGGGCTACCAGCCATACAAAATGGACCAAAGCATACAGCCGGCAAACCACACCATTCCAAAACGATACGGCCACAACGCCCAACGCTTTAGGGACAAGGGCACGGACGCCAGTTCAGCCTCGGTTACCTCCCCTCTTTTGATGTGAAATTTAGGCATTCCCAACAGGCCATTGATCACGAGCATGCGATGAAACCTGTCGATATGCTGATTTCTGCCCCAAAAGCGTTTGTTGTCGCAGATCACTTTGTTCTGGCTGAAGTAGCTTTCCAGGGCTTCGAGCTTTGTGTACTCAGCGTATATAGTCAGCCCTGCGAAAATCAGTGTCCCGGCAGCTAAAATGATTGCCAGGATGAGTTGAAAGTCCATGCTTAAGCCCCCTCTGGCTGAAAGATCAAATCACCGTCGATCTCTTCGATCTTCCCGCCCAGAAACGCTCCGAATTCGCCCGTTGCATTGCCCCCTGCGTACCCTCCCGCAGCGCCGCCGATCACTGCACAGGCCAGCGCGCCGTTACCTTTAGCCGCGACGCCCAAAAAAACCTCACACCCATGTCGGGCTAATCTCGCACCTATCTTCCCTCCCCAATAAGCCCCTCCCACCCCGCCCATCAACTTCCCCGTCTCCACATATTTCGCCCGCCGACACTGCGCCTCCCGCCCCGCCACACACGCCTCCTTGATTTCCAGCCCAGCCACGCCCACGTCCAGTGCCAACCCCACATACGCGCCCTTGCCCAACCATTTCGACGTTTGCGCAATATCCCGCATCCGCTGCGCATACCCGGCGATCTCGCCCTTTTGCAGATAGCTTTTGGTAGAAATCCCCAACACCTTCTTCAGCGCCTGATTGCCCTGCAACCCGGTGCCAAATCGCGCCGCACCTTGCAGCTGGGCGTCCAGCAGCCCGAACAATGCCTTACGCTGGCGAAGAAACGCCTCACGGTCCAAACCAGTGTTTTTCAGGCGCTGATACAGCTGCTCAATCGCCTCCAGGGTCTGCGCCACTTCATCCAGATGCCGGGCCCACGCTGACGTCGCGCTGCCCACGCCCAACGAGCCGTACCCCAAAAAACTCTGTAGCAGGTCATAGTTATTGACTACTTGGGGTCCGGCGCGAGCGTCCAACTCCCGACGAATTGCCTCGGCCCGGCGTACCAGCCAGGCCTCTTCCATCGAACAGGTCACGCTGTAGGGATCGGGAACGATCACCAACTGCCCAGGCATCACCAGCCCAGGACGCAGGTGCCTGTTTAGCACGTCGAAATGATCGGAACGCTGCCGACTCGGGGCACTGCCCATCAACCGGGATTTCAAGCCGTTGTAGTCCGTGGTGCGGTCGTTGATATAGCCCTGCGCCATGCCTCACATCCCTGGATGCAATGAAGTTGGCGTCGGAATATAAGCAAGCGGATACGCCCCGCACACAAGCCTGGGTAGGCTGAGTGATATTTCAGAAGCTGCCTACGTCGCAGGGGAAAAGCACCTACAAAAAGCTATTCACCACCACCGTTGATGGGCGGGTTAGTGGCATTCAGTCATGGTTTTTGAAGGGCCAGCAGGGCGTGTCTCTTTAAATTGCAGGACGTTTCCTAGACAATTCCTGCCGCCTTGTGCCTGCTCGAATCGATGGCTAGTCTGCGGTCCGTCACTGCTTATCAGTGATCGGGTTTAGTCGCTCGGGTCTCATATGGCGCATGGTCCTCCGTGAAGTTTTATGGTGGCTGTGCGTAGGGCACCTCCGGGTGCGCCGGTTTTCCATGTGGCCGGTCGACTAACCTGCGTACAGCCGCCACCCTCGTTTAGTCGCGACGGATGTCAGCTCCAATCATGTGGAGTTACACCATGAAAAAAGTCGTCCCCGATCCACCCCACAACGCCACTAAAGACCGCGCCGCCTTCAACCGCGCCATCGACCATTACCTGCCAGCCCAAGGCGTTCAAATCGAAGACCTGAGCTTCGAGGACGCCCTGCTCTACACTTCCAGCTTGCTCGACAGCGCTTCGGCCACAACACTCAATTGCAGTGAGCTACTGCCCAGCCCCGAGCGGGCGAAAATTCTGGCGGTGTGGCATTTGCTGGAAATGGCCAAGACCACCGTAGACCGCTCCATCGAGTGCCTGAACCCCACCAAATCGCCTGCCTGAATTCAGTAAAACTGTGGGAGCTGGCTCGCCTGCTCCCACATGAGTCCACCTTAAACTTCACTCGGGTATTGGCCGCCCACACACCCGCTAGGATTTAAACCGATCAGGCAAATATTCCTGCCTCTGCATCGCCTTCAGTACATCCGTCACCCCTGAAAGAAAGTACGCAAGCTCTTCCTTCGATTCACACACCGTCATGTCGGCAATCTGGGAATCGGTGCAGTGCTCCATCAATTCTCATGCAATCGGCAAACACCATCAGCTCGCCCTCTGAGACCTTCAAATCAAACAGCGTGACGCTGGCAATACATTCCTTACTCAAAATCTCCATAACACCCTTTCGCATGAATCAGCGGGCCAACCACCCCTCGGTCGGCCAGGCGCTCATTAGAGGCATGGGCGTGTACCTGCCGCTACGGTGCGCTCGCTTTTTTGCGGGTGGATATTGCTCAACAGAATTATAAGTCCATAATGGACAAATCAGTTTATCCGCGGAGATAGCCATGCCCAGCACGCCTCACGTGATCAACCAGGCCCAGGCCCACGAATTACTTGCGCAAATCGATGTGCCTCACATCCTGCGCAAGCTGTTTCGCGACCTGGCCGCAGGGCTTGCGGTACAGCCGGCGCAACAGCTGGTGGAGTTCCCTCAGGGCGCCGGCGACTTTATCAACTACCTGGGCGTGCTGGCCGAAGACGGGGTTTACGGGGTCAAGACCTCGCCCTACATCGTGCGCGAGCAAGGGCCGCTGGTGACCGCATGGACGCTGTTGATGTCGATGCGCACCGGCCAGCCTCTGTTGCTTTGCGATGCCGCCGAACTGACCACCGCGCGCACCGCAGCTACCACAGCACTGGCGGTGGACGCGCTGGCACCGGCGGCCGCGCGGCGCCTGGCGATTATCGGCAGCGGCAAGGTTGCGCAGGCGCACGTGCGCTATGTGCAGAACCTGCGCGACTGGCAGCACATCAGCCTGTATTCGCCACGCCTTGGCCGCGCGAATGCCGACACCCTCGCCCACCTCAAGGGCCTGGACCCGCGCCTGACCCTCGCCACGAGCTGTGAAGCCGCCCTGGAAGACGCCGACGTCATCCTGCTCTGCACCTCCTCGGCAATACCTGTGATCGACCCGACACGCTTGCGCAAACCCGCGCTGATCACCTCCATCAGCACCAACGCGCCGCGCGCCCATGAAGTGCCGCCCGAATGCCTGGAGCACATGCACGTGTTCTGCGACTATCGCCAGACCACCCCAGGCGCAGCCGGTGAAATGCTGATCGCCGGCGAACGGCACGGTTGGGACAAGCGCACCATCGTCGGCGACTTGCCTGAGCTGCTCAGCGACATGGCGCAGCGCCCGGACTACGACCGCCCTGTGTTTTTCCGCTCCATCGGCCTGGGCCTGGAAGACATTGCACTGGCCAATGCCCTGTATCAGATCCAGCGCTAACCGCCTTTTGAGGAAACGATCATGAACTCTGCAGACTTCATCATTATCGGCGGCGGCATTGCTGGCGCCTCTACCGGTTTCTGGCTGGCGCAGCACGGCAAGGTGCTGGTACTGGAGCGCGAAAACCACCCGGCCTATCACTCCACCGGGCGCTCGGCAGCCCTCTACACCGCCGCCTATGGCACCCCGCAAGTGCGCGCGCTGACCCTGGCGAGCCGTGAATTTTTCGACAACCCGCCGCCTGGCTTTTGCGAACATCCACTGCTGACGCCCCGCGGTGAAATGACCGTGGATTTCATTGGCGACCCGGTGGAACTCAACAGCCAATACCTGAGCGCCAAGGCCACCGTGCCGCAAGTCGAGCGGCTGAGTGCCGACGAGGCCTGCGCACGCTTGCCAATCCTGCGGCGGGAGAAAGTCCATGGCGCGATCTTTGACCCTACCGCCAGCGACATCGATACCGACGCCCTGCACCAGGGCTATTTGCGCGGCATCCGTCGCAACCACGGCGACGTGCGCACCGACAGCCACGTACTGGGCTTGAGCCGTGACGCCGACGGCCTGTGGCATGTGCGCACCCAGGACGCGACCTACACCGCCCCAGTCATCATCAACGCCGCCGGCGCCTGGGCTGATCATATCGGCGGGCTGGCCGGCGCGGCGTCCATCGGCCTGCAACCCAAGCGCCGCTCGGCGTTTATCTTCGCCGGGCCCGAGGGTGTGGACACCCACCACTGGCCGATGCTGGTGGCGCTGGACGAAGCCTTCTACATGAAACCCGACGCCGGGATGTTCCTGGGTTCACCGGCCAACGCCGACCCGGTCGAGCCACAGGATGTGCAGCCTGAGGAGCTGGACATTGCCATGGGCATTTACCAGATCGAAGAAGCCACCACCCTGACCATCCGCCGCCCGACCCGCACCTGGGCCGGCCTGCGCAGCTTTGTCCACGACGGTGATTTGCTCTCGGGGTTCGATCCGCAGGTTCCGGGGCTGTTCTGGGTGGCGGCGCAAGGCGGCTATGGCATCCAGACGTCACCGGCCATGGGCCAGGCGAGCGCGGCCCTGGTGCGCGGTAACCCGTTGCCGGAGCCACTGACGCGGTTCGGCCTGGACGCTGGTATGCTCTCGCCCGTCCGCCTGGAGCCGCATTGATGAACACCGCCGAGCAAGAAAAAGTCATGCAGAATTTTCGCGCGATCGCCGATGCGATCGCCACGCTGTTCTTCCCCCATGCCGAAGTGGTGCTGCATGACTTGCGCACGCAAAAGGTCGATTACATCGCCAACAACCTGTCCAAACGCGCTATCGGTGACGACTCGTCGCTGGAGGAGATGCTCAGCGATGACGTCAGCGAAGTGAACATCGGCCCGTACGAAAAGCTCAACTGGGACGGTCAGAAAATCCGCAGCCTGAGCACCGTGCTGCACGACCAAAAAGGGCGCCGGCTTGCCGTGCTGTGCATCAACCTGAATATCTCGCTGTTCGAAAACGCGAAGGCGGCGCTGGACCTGTTTCTGTCGCCGAGCAAGCTGATCCCGCAGCCGGACTCGCTGTTTCGCGATGACTGGCAGGAACGGATCAACACCTTCCTGCATGCGTGGATGCGCGAACGCCAGTTGAGCCTGAATCTGCTGACGCGCGACCACAAGCGCGAGCTGGTGTTGGCGCTGCATGCCGAAGGCGCGTTCAAGGGCAAGAGCGCGTCGAACTATGTGGCGAATGTGCTGGGCATGGGACGGGCGACGGTTTACAAACACCTCAAGGAATTGAAGGGCTGACCCGTCGCACGAGCCGGCGTGCCGGCCCCTGCGGGGAGTCGGCACGCCGGCTTGAGGCGTCAGTCGCCGTAGATGTCGGACTTGAAATACTGCTGTGAAATCTTCTGGTACTCGCCATTGGCGCGGATACCGTCGATGGCCGCGTTCAGCTCGCCGACCAGTTCGGTATTGCCTTTGCGTACCGCAATCCCGGCGCCCTCGCCCACGTATTTCGGGTCCTTGAGTTCAGGGCCGACAAAGGCATAGCCCTTGCCACGTGGCATCGACAGAAAGTCGCTCAGCGGGATGGTGTCGGCAAAGATCGCATCGAGGCGCCCTGATGCCAGGTCCATGTAGATTTCTTCGTTGTTGCTGTAGCGCTTGACGTTGATGCCCTTGGGCTCGAACACCTCGGTGGCATAACGGTCGGTGGTCGTGGCGCGCTGCACACCGACGGTCTTGCCCTTGAGGCTGGCGTACTGGTCATCCACGGCTGCGCCGTCCTTCATCACCAGGCGTGAGGAGGTGAAATAGTATTTGTGGGTGAAGTCCACCGACTTCTTGCGGTCTTCATTGATGGTCATGGACGACAGGGCCATGTCGATTTTCTTCACTTTGAGGGAAGGAATCAGACCGTCGAATTCACCCTCGACCCACACGCATTTGACTTTCATCTGCGCGCACAAGGCGTTGCCGATGTCGTAGTCGAACCCGACGATCTTGCCATCCTGAGTCTTGGAGGCGAACGGTGGATACGCCGCCTCAATGCCGATGCGCAAGGTTTTTTCGGCCGCCAGCACATGGCTGGAAGCGAGCAGGCTAAAGGCCAGGGCGGTGATAAGCGTGTGTTTCTTCATGGTTGAGGTCTCGCAAGTTATTGTCGGTTTGGCAAGCGTGAAGAAATAAAAGCAGGGTTGACGCATTTTTTTGTACTTATAATTCCATACTGGACTTTTACGTATCACACGTCAATCCGCCGTCCCTTCAGGAAAAAAACGCCCGCCTCCATCGTTCCTAAACAAAACCTCCCATGAAACTGTATCTGGGTTGCGCACAATAACGCCGCGCGCTGCAAGTGCAGCTGGCACTCAAACTGACCTGTTGCTGTTGGACGTGCTGAAGCGGCACGTGGGTGGCTGGCAGGTACCGGCGGGTGACCGCGCCGATGATCAGTGGGCTGATCGTGGCGCAAATTATCATCGACCAGAACCCTATGAACCTGCTGTTGCGTGTGGACCATGCGCGCGACCTGCTCCGGCGGGCACGGCAAAGCGGCCTGTAATCAGACTGCGATACGGGGCAAGACCACAGCGACTAAAGCCCGTCGCCCTCACAACACAAGCAGCGCCTCATGCAATTGAATGCACGGTGTAGTGCCCTCGGCACGCCGGCTGTGCAGCCAGTCACGCGTCTTGGCAATATCGAAGATCTGGCCGTTGTCCATCAACGCCAGGATCAGTTCGTCTGCCACCCGATAACGCCCGCAGTCCGGGCAGTCGCGTTCTTCCCACGGGCCGTCACAGGAAACCCGTTCGGCCACTCCCACACAAATGAGGCAATTCATCGCGATCACCCTTTTTATCATTGTAAGCGGTGCAGTCCAGGCTGCTCGCGACAGCCCGGCCCCTCACGGGTTTACTGACTTTCCTGTGACTTGCCTTCCTGCATCTGCACCGAGGACTTGCTACCGCTGGTGTTGTCCTTGGTGGTGTTATTGGCGCTGTCAAAACAGCCGTGAAGCATCAACACACTGCACAGCCCCAAGCATCTATATAACGTCTTCATCATCGTTTACCTGTTAGTGAGGGGGGTGAAAGCGCAAGGCCTTGCCAGGCGTCAGACTGTTATCGGTCCACACATGATTTATCTGGCCGGAGCGCAGCCGCGCTCGTTCAACTATTAGGCTCAATAGCTGACGAGTGGTCAGGACGTTACGCGGGTTAAAAAAACTGAATCATTCATCCCACCCGCCCTCTTCCTATTTAAAGGTCTGGCAATTAAGGAAGCGGGTTTGAGTAATCTGGATTGGGTGCAGTGGCCAGCAATGCTGGTGACGGTTCTGGCGGCGTGGCTGATCGGCTCTCAGCGCCCATCGCGCAGAATGGCGGGGTTCGTGTGCTTTTGTTTGAGCAATGTTCTGTGGGTTGTCTGGGGCGCTTACGCTGATGCCTATGCGCTGATCGTGCTGCAAATCTGCCTGGGCTTGATGAACCTGCGCGGGTTTAAAAAGAACTTCCAGAATCAGTAATCCGGGTCATTCAGACGCCCGGTGTGTGCGCAGATTTTTCCTGAAGCCGCGCGCGTTCATGCCCAGCAGCGTGCACTCGAGCACGATCAACGCATAGGCATTCGCGTGCCAGCCCCAAGCCACCCATAAGGCGTTGCTGAGGATGAAGCCCCAAAACGCGAACATGCGCCGGCGAGGCCGTTGAGAGCCGATGAACCAGGCCGAGATCACCGTCACGACCATCGCGGGCCATTGCACCCAGTCGATAAGCACCCGAGGTCACCCGGCCCCGAGCGTGACGTTTGCACTCGCGCAGGGCTCGCTCACCACGTGGCCCGTGCCAGGCATGAGCGAAGCCAGGTATTCGCCGAACCCGCCGCGACATTTGTAATCACGCCGCGCACTGGTGATCACCGGGTTGGTGGCCGTCCACGCAATCCGCGCGCCGGTCCTTTCCAGGTCAGCCACCAGGCGCACGTCCTCGTGGGCAACCAAATGCTGAAACCCGCCGGCGTTGCGATAGGCGTCTGCACTCAGGCCCAGGTTGGCGCCATGGATATGCCGATGGTTTTCGACAAACTGGTAGAGGGCGAGGTATCGAGAGCGTGCGACTTCGTCGTACTCGCTCCAGCTGTCCACTTCGACGGTGCCACACACCGCGTCGGCGCCGAACGCGAGCTGGCGCACCAGCCAATCCTGCGGCACGAGCGTATCGGCATCGGTGAAGGCCAGCCATTGAGCACCGGCCTCCAGCAGTCGCTCTGCACCGACGGCCCTGGCCTGGCCGACGTTTCTAAAGCAGACGTCAAGTGTTGCCACGCCCAGTGCGTTTGCCCGCGCGCCGGTTTGGTCCGAGCAGTCGTCCAGCACCACGAGGACCTCGACGCGCTGGTTTTGCAATGCCGGATGTTCAATGGCAAGCAGCACCGAAGCCAGGCAATCACTGATGTGCCTTTGCTCGTTATGGGCAGGTATCACAATCCCTATCATTGACGTTCCCTCTACCTGGCGAAGTGTCTCCAGCTATCGACACCTCGCTTATCACGAAGGTTTAAAGTTTCTGGAACGTCCTTAGGCCGTGGCCGCTCAGATAGTTTATCGGCGCGCCACACTGGCGCTCAGCGGCTTTGCACTGTTATTGCGTGCAGGAGAACACGGCATGAAAGACGCGCATCCATCTGCGGGCAGGGTCAAAACCTTGCTGCTCGAACGCAACGGCTGGGTGCCGAACAACCCGCGCTTGCCGGTGATCATTTACCCAAACGCCATCCCCGTAACAGGACGTGATCCGGCGGCGCTGTTTGAACAGACGTTTTCGGCAAACGGCTGGCCGCCACAATGGCGGGACGGGGTCTACGACTACCATCACTACCATTGCGAAGGGCATGAGGTATTGGGCATCGCCCGTGGTCATGCTCGCCTGATGCTCGGCGGGCCCAATGGCCACGTGGTGTCGGTGAAGCCAGGCGACGTGTTGCTGCTTCCCGCCGGTACCGGTCATTGCAATCTCGGTTGCAGTGAAGACTTTCAGGTGGTTGGCGCCTACCCGCCCGGCCAGCACGCAGATATAGGCCGCGAGGCACCGAGCGACGCGCAGCTGCAGAGCATTGCCGGCCTGGCGTTTCCACAGCAAGACCCGGTTCAGGGCGACGCGGGCGCCGTGTGTGCACATTGGTCTGCCTTGCGCGCAACTATCGAATGAACAGCAGGGTCAAAAATCGACACTGTTGAATTCGCAGTCACCACAGAAGGTAGCCCGTTATGTCCTACGATTATCAAGGTATTGCCAGCGTCATTACTGCATCACGTCACCTGGGAACCGGCTCAGACGAACACCTCAATGAGTCGGTGAACATCCAATTGACCAGCAGCGGCAAGCCGACGATTGCGCGCCTGAGCTTCGACAAGCCCCTGCAATGGCCCGGTCACCCCAACTTTGTCGCGGTCAACCTGCCGGACGGCACCTCGATTGGCGGCGTCATTATGGAAATCGAAAGAGCGAATGACGGCCCGGGTTGGGTGACTTTTACCGTGGACGACTGACACGTGCGAGTGTCGCCAGCACGGCCATCGAATTGTCAGACAACTTTTTTGAATCTTCTTTGACGCCAAATATCTGTACTTCATGAGCAACAGGAGGCCTCATGAAAGCGAGCGATCTATTTACCATCGAGTATCAGCTTCACGGGGTGCCGAAGTCTTTCATCGTTCGCGCGCCGCAGATGGACAACGCCCAGGCCTGGCACTGGGCCAGCTGCGACGCCGGCGTCGCAGTGATACCCAAATTTGGCCAGAACACGCTCAAGCGCGTTTCCAAGCCGATGGCCGAGCAATATGGAATTACTCACGTGCGCTGGAACAGCGCGGCAGAGATTCAATGGATGGAGGAACTCACGCAATGACCCGTCAAACCCTTCAATACTCCACGAGACAGGCGTGGGATGACCAAATCGCGCACACCACCGAGATGTTTTTCGAAGCCGATCGACTCGAAGCGGCGGCCTACAACATCATCGAATCCTACAGCGGTGACACGGCGACCTGGGCACGCTTCAGCCAGGCCAAGCAGACCGCCGACAGACAACGCGCCGCCGCGCATCAAGAATGGATGCGAATACAGCGGGCGATGCGCAACTAGTCAGCCGCCAGCCCTGTCACGGCAGGGCTGGCTTGCTTGCTGGCCTCATGCACCCGACTCTGGATCCTTCGACGGGCCGCCGGGGGCAACCGCGCCTTGATTGACATCAGGCTCCCACGGCCGGGCGACATTCGGGTCTTCTGATTTGTCACTTCGTTTCGCCGTCTCGGGGCGTACTTTCTGCCCGGTAGGGGCGCCTTCAGGTCGCTTCAACTGATCGCTCATGCAGCCTCCTCAATCGCTCACGTGCAGGACAACCTTGCCGTGCACATGCCCGTTGGCCAGAAAGTCTAATGCCTCTACTGCCGCCGCCAGCTCGAACTGCCTGGCGATATAGACCTGCACATTGCCGGCCTCGATCAACCCGGCAATCTCGGTTAACTCTTCGCCACGTGGCGCCGCCGTAAACCGCGTACCGGTCTTGCCCGCGGCCTGCGGATGATGGGCATCGGGCTGGGTCAGGGTCGACACCAGCCGCCCGCCCTCGCCCAGCACCTGCCATGAGCGCGCTTGCGTATCGCCGCCAATCAGGTCGATGACCAGGTCAAAGTCCTGGCAGATGTCTTCGAAACGCTCGGTCTTGTAGTCAATCGCACGGTCCACGCCCAGCTCACGCAAAAACGCCAGGCTGTCGGTGGATGCAGTGGCGTAGACCTGCGCGCCCTTGACCTTGGCAAATTGAACGGCGAAGTGCCCCACACCGCCGGTGCCACCGTGGATCAGGACCTTTTGCCCCTGCTCGATGTGGCCATGCTCCACCAACGCCTGCCAGGCGGTATGGCCCGCCAGTGGCACACCGGCGGCGACCGGCCAATCAAGCGCGGCCGGAATGCGCGCCAGATGCGCGGCAGGCACGCGGGCATATTCGGCGTAGCCGCCATCGGCGCCGATCATTGCAAAGACCCGGTCGCCCGGTTTGAAATCACTCACACCCTGCCCGACCTTCTCGACCACACCGGCCACTTCGCGGCCCAGGGTCAACGGCAGTTTGTCTTGCTTGACCTCGGGGTATTGGCCCTGGCGAATCTTGTAGTCCACCGGGTTGATACCCACAAAAAAATTCTTCACGAGCACTTCGCCCGTTTTCGGTTCCGGCACTTCGACATCGCGTAGCTGCATGACCTCGGGGCCGCCGAACCGCTCAATCCTGATCGCTTTCATGCCACACACCTCATTGTCTTTTCAGAACATACAGGGGTGTGGAGGACTGTCGGCAACCCGGGGTTCAGTGGGTGTTGGGTTATGCAGACCAACGGTTCGGTCTGCCCTGCGAAAGCGCCTACGCGTTTTGCTCCGCATAGGCGCTTTGTGTGAGGGTTATTTACAGCCGATACGGCCCGGCAACTGGCCCTGCTTCGCCTTCAGCGCAGCCTGCACCGGCTGCGGCAAATTGCTCCAGAAGGTCAGCCCCGAACGCTCTTCGATTTGGCTCACGGTGACCTGGTAGTCGCAGAAGTTGGCGCCTTTGGGCGTCTCCTGGTTCATCACAAACGATGCGTACACACCGTTTTCGGGCGAGCTGCCGACAAAGATGATTTTCCAGTAGCCACTGGGAATGGTGTGCACTTTGTTTGTGCCCGGCAGCGTGCCGACAAAATGCTCATACAGCGGCCCGGTGGTGACATACACCTGGTCGACGCCCGCCTGCTTGCTGAGGTTGCGCTCCTGATCTTCAAGATGCGCCCAGGGCCCCTGGTTGAGGTCGGACTTCTGCGGGGTGATGTTGGACAAATAATTGAGCGTCTGCCAGTCAGGCACGCCCGCCATGGAGGCGAGGTTGGCCTGATGGCCACGGTCGACTTTGAGCGCGACATTCGCGCCGTTGTAATCCACCGGGTCGAGCGTTTCCCCGGCCGGAATGTCCGGATCCGTCTTCCAATCGCGCGGGCGTCCGCTCGCCGGGGTGTCCTTGGTGATTTTGTACGAGACCCAGTTGGCAAACTTGGTCGAGCCGTTGTTGTTCAGCGTGTAGGCCTGACGGTTCAACGTCAGAGGGCTGCCGCCGGCCGGACAGCCCACCGCGCAGTTGTCGAACTGCAACGCCTGCTGTGGCTGAGGCTGGGCAATGACTGCCGATTCGCGGTTTCTATCCGGTGTGGTACAGGCGGCAACGAGCGGGATCAACAGAAACGCGAGGTGCTTGAACTTCATACTTCCTTGCATGGTGTAGCTCCTTGGGTGAATCAATGACAGAGGTCAATGGAAAGCCGACCGTTGCGATTCCATCGCGGGTCGACATAAACATTAAACCACTTTAAACATTTCAATATGAGGAAGGCTTTCAGGTCGTTTGAAAAAACGGATTCGACATTGCCTTACCAGGCGTTGAGGTCATTCAACGCGGCCTAGCAAAAAACAAGGTGGCCATCGAGGCGATGGGCTCAGAGGTGAATAGCGATGCAGGCGGGATTTTCGGCTGGTCATCCTGTTATCGACTGCCGTGGATGGGTTGATGGCGTTCATTAAACGGACGCTGCAACGCAGGCCGTTTTTTGCAGGGAGCCCTGCGTGATGGGATGGCAACTCGGGATTGGCGCGCGGCCTTTTGAGCCGCCGCCTTTATCGAAGACAAACCCGCGTGAAGAAGCTAGGGCATAAAGCCCTAGCAGGTATCACTTTTTCTTTTTCGGCGATTTCTCTGACTTCTCGGTTTTTTCTGACTTCTTCGCCTTTTCTGGCTTGCTATCCGCTTTTTTTACAGACTTCTTTGGTTCGGCTTTTACAGATTTCTTCGGTTCGGCCTCTTTTTTCTTGTCTTTCTTCTCGGAAGACTTTGAAAGAGCCGATGCTGCTGCGGATTTTTTTGCGGGTGAGGACTTTTTGTCTTTCAATTCCTTGCTGGCTTTCGAAGCGTCACCTTTGCTTTTCTTCTCGTCTTTAGCCACGTTGCCCACCTCTCGGAGTATGCCGATATTGGCAAATCGCCTGTGCAATTCGTCACAAGCTAATCGTTAGGTAAGCGTGTTCAGCGGCGGTTCAAATTTTTGCTGTGTCGAAATCGACTGACCGATTGGGTGTCGCCTTTGCAGATCCAGGTTTTCAGCAATCTTGTATCGGGACCGTACGGCACAACGGCGAGCAATCCCTTCTGGTTGGCAACAGGCGTGGTGTGAACGCCCCCGTCGCCGACGAAATAATGAACGCGTGGCGGCCTCACGTTTCAGAACGGTATGCGCCAAGCTTTGATTGACGGGAGATAGGCAATGGGGGTCGCGTTACAGCGGGCCCGCTGATGATGAGCGAATTGAAAAAACAATGACCGCTTAATCTCAAACCGCCAACGAACTACCCGTCACGAACATTACAGCTATCAACCTGGAGACACGCCATGCGACCTCAAACATCTTTTATATTCGACCTCGATGGCACGCTCACCGACAGCGTTTACCAAAACGTGGCGGCGTGGAAAGAGGCTCTTGATTCCGAGGGCATCCCGCTGGCTATGTGGCGTATTCATCGCAAGATCGGCAT
Source organism: Pseudomonas sp. 14P_5.3_Bac1 (assembly GCF_025466135.1). Lineage (NCBI taxonomy): Bacteria > Pseudomonadati > Pseudomonadota > Gammaproteobacteria > Pseudomonadales > Pseudomonadaceae > Pseudomonas > Pseudomonas sp. 14P_5.3_Bac1. The sequence goes on from NZ_JANLOF010000007.1 coordinate 39,089, forward strand.
GAGCGGAGGGCTCATGTTAAAGACCCTGTCGCGTGAAACGGGTGTAACCATTACTGCAGCGCAAGGCGCGACGTTAAGTAAAAAACATGCCGCTGCCTACGAGGCCCTCAAAGGCCAGATAACGGCACTTCCAGGTTCAGTCGAGTTATTAAAAACACTGACTGAAGAAAATAAACAGTGGTGCATCGCTACCAGCGGCGGTTTGTCTACTGCCAAGATCAATTTAGAAGCGCTTGGCTTGGATATTAACGAGATCAATATAATCACCCGCGACGATGTTAAATACGGCAAGCCGGATCCAGATCTTTTCCTTGCCGCAGCGCGCAAGCTCAACGTGCCGATTGAGGATTGTGTGGTAGTGGGAGATGCCATATGGGACATGCTTGCGGCAAGGCGCTGCAAGGCGACAGGCGTCGGCTTGCTTTCCGGTGGCTACGATATCAGCGAGCTTGAAAGAGCCGGAGCGCTGAGGGTGTACGAGGACCCGCAAGATCTTTTGCAGCATTTAGAGGAAGTCGCCTCCAGGCCGTGATTTCCCACAACCCATCCAGGTTTTTAACAGCCGTATGACGCTGCCCGATGGATATCCAAAGCGCTGTAATCGAATGGTGTGCCAAAACCCTATTCAAGCAGCCTGGCAGGCACACAATGAAATCGACTGAAGGGACTCTCCAATGAGCGCAATCTGCAAACCCTATGGGATCAACACGCTGTGCGCGGCGGTATTGGCTCCATTGCTCGCCGCCTGTGCGGGCAACAACTCGCCCTCTAATGTCGTCGCGCCGGGGGATACCAAATCGCCCACTACGCAGTCTCTGGATGCAGGCGCCGCACTGCTTCAATCACGCCCGCCGATAGACGCATTGAATGCCTACCTGGATGGCTTCCATTTTTATAACGGCCATATGAATGCCCAGATGGAGGCCCACCATTACTGCGCCATCCTCAACGAGGAAGTCATCCAGTGTGTGATCTACGATGGCAATCGCAAGGACGCCAAACTGATGGGGGTCGAGTACATCATCAGCGAACAATTGTTTGCCGGTCTGCCCAAAGCCGAGCAAGCGCTTTGGCACAGTCATGTTCACGAAGTGAAATCAGGTCAGCTCATAGCGCCCGGCATCCCTGAAGTAGCCGAGCATGCATTGATGGAAAAACTCGTCCATACCTATGGCAAGACGTGGCATACCTGGCATACCGATCTCAATAAAGACCTGCCCCTGGGCGTGCCCCAGCTCATGATGGGTTTCACAGCAGATGGGCAGGCAGACCCTCAGATGGTTGCAGATCGGGATCGTCGATTCGGCGTCGATAGCGCGCAAAAGAAGAACGCGCGAGTGGACATACCGGCCCCGGCCGTTGCGCCAGGCGCGGATGGGTGGCGTCAGGGCAAGGTTTTCCAGATCGTTGATCCGACGAACACGCCGCATCAGCACTGACGTCATCGCGCATTAAACGCCAATAAGAAAAAGGCGCTCCGAAGAGCGCCTTAAAAGGAATTATTGCAGGCTTACTTGACGCTGGTCTGGCTTGCCGGCGGTACCGATCTGGATGCGTTTTGGCTTGGCTTCTTCGGGAATCACTCGAAGCAGCTCGATTGCCAACAGACCATGGGTGAGCGATGCACCCTGCACCTCGATATGGTCAGCCAGCCGGAAGGACAAGCGGAACGCCCGCTGCGCAATCCCTTGGTGAAGGTAAGTCACCTTCTCGTCGTTTTCACGTTTTCCACCAGAAACGTTCAATACGCCATTTTCAACCTGAATGTCTATGTCCTCCTCAGTAAGACCCGCCACTGCAATCACGATGCGGTATTGATCATCACCGTGTTTCTCGACGTTATGAGGTGGATAGGTGTTACCGGCCTCGCTACGAAGCGCCGATTCAAACAGGTCGTTGAAGCGATCAAAACCCACAGACTGACGAAACAGAGGGGCCAAAGAGAGAGTAGTAGCCATAGCAAAATCTCCTGAGTTTTCTCCAAGTGATTTAAGACGCGACCCGTTTGCGGCATCGCGTAAAACCGAAAATAGGTACTACCAAAACATTTTCAAGGGCATCTCGAAAAAAATTTTCCAACTCAAAATCTTGGGTGAAAACCTTGCGCACAGCGTGCCGCGCAGGCGCAGGTCTGAAGCGATTTTCTCTCGCCAGAACGCGCCTGCAGCGAGCGAATGCGTCAGCTGCTTGAGGGCGGCGCTTGCTACTCAGACAGGTCGCGGTGCCGCAAAAGCCAGCAAAGCAGGCCCAGTACCAGCGTCGCGAAACCTAGCGCCGCGATGGTCGAAGCCGGAGTGACGGCCGAATCGAGGATGACAAATTTTCGGCTCAGGGCCAGCAATGCAATCATCAGTACCGTTCTGACCTGCACGACGCTGTTTCGCCTGAGGGCGGGTCGCACTATCGAATGCTTGAATTCCAAGGCAATCAATACCGTGAAAATGGAGCCGAATAACGCTTGGAATGCGTTGTGATCCAGCGGATCAATGGCTCCCCCTATCAGAAGGGGCACTACATTCCTGCAGAGTTGCAACACGGCGATAACGATCACCAGCGCTATGATCAGGCTCAGCGTCAGCACCACCAGTTGCTCGAAGCGTTCATAGGCGCTCATCAACGCCCACTGGATTTTAAAGTTTTTGAATGTCGAGTTATTCTCACGATTTTCTGGATGAAGCTTAGACACGACCTCTCTCCTCTTGTCTTGGAGGACTTATGTAAGACGCTCGAAGTAAGTTCATGAAAAGATAGCTATTGCCTTGAGTTTCAGGACTGCTGATCTGCGCTTAAGATGCGCACCGTTTCACGGGTTGATCAGGTAGGGGCATACGAATTTAATATCAAGGACGTCTCTTGAAAAAGTCAGAGCTTCCAGTCAAAACCTGTGCTACCTGTGGGCTTCCTTTCACATGGCGAAAGAAATGGGCCCGTTGCTGGGACGAAGTACGCTATTGCTCGGAGCGCTGCAGACGCGGCAAATCACTCAAATCCTGAATAAAAAAAAGGGCCCTTTAAGCCCTTTTTGTGTTCAAGCGAAGTTTACTTGGTCAGCCAGGACTCAACCGTGTCAGCGCCGTGCTTGCTTTTCCACTCTTTCAAGCCTTTGTGATTACCACCTTTGGTTTCAATGGTTTCTCCAGTGTGCGGGTTTTTATAAACCTTCACCTGACGAGCTTTGCGGGTGCCCGCTTTTGGCGCCGGTGCAGTAGCGCGGCCCTTGGATTGTGGATCGAGCAGGTTGATCACGTCTTTGAGGCTATAGCCATACTTTGCGAGCAAATCGCGAAGCTTGGTTTCAAATTCAATTTCTTTCTTTAGACCGGCGTCGCCTTTAAGCGCTTCGAGCGCTTGAAGTTGCTCAGCCAGGTGTTTTTCGAGTTGACGAAATTCTGCGAGTTTAGACATGGGAAACCTCTTCTAGATGTGTTGTTACGTTACACCAAAAAAGACATGTGCATGAACTGGTAAACCTGTCGACACGCATCCGGGGTCATGAATTGAATCCCATAGAAAGAGTAAGTTCAGCTACCGGGAGAATAGAAATCCCGTGCCTGGACCGTACCTACCGGCATTAAACAGTCCAAAGCTGATCGACACGGGTCGTGAAACGTTGGCTCAATCATCTCTCTTCGCATGCCCCAATCCGGATCGATAGGCACGCCGGCCAAGCGCATCGTCCCCCTGCTCCACCGGCCGTTGATTGCATCCAGAACGCCCATGACCTTCTGCGTAGTGACCATAATGCAAACGCCAAATACTGACTATTGGTGAGTGTCCGCCTCTTCAGCCGGATAAAACTCGCCCTCCTTCCCCATCTTTTTCAACCGTTCGCGCACGATCAACTCAACGCTGGCCACTGCCGCCTGATCGTCAGGGTTGACCAACTGCAAGCACAGGCGTTGGACATTCTGGTCGTGCGTGCCCTCGCTCATCATTTCGTGAGTGAAGACTTGTTCACCACGCCATAGGCACAGCTGGGTATGCGTCTCGCCCAGCCATATCTCGTTGATTGATCCAAGGTCGGCCGTCGCCAGTTGATCCACGGTGATTGTCTTATCCATAGCGCTGTACCTTACCGATGAGTAGATACAGGTAGACTTGCAGGCGTAGTGGGTCGTTCCCGGCGTCGGCCGTTCAACCGCACCAGTGGTGGTCAACCACGCGCCAAACGAAAAAACACGCCGAGGCGTCTATTGCGTAAATCCAGGCTTTGCCTCCCGTGCAATTATTGCCCCCGGGTACTGAATGACTTGCCCGGCCAGTCGATGACCTTCGGCAGCTGCTTGCTGCGGTATGCCTCCTTGCAGCCGACAGGCCAGGTAAGCGGCACTGAACGCATCACCGGCGGCGGTAGAATCAATCACCCTGGCAACCCTGGTCGCAGCGACTTCGTGCAACGCCCCCTGGTACTGAAGCAGGCAGCTCTGCGCACCGCGCTTGATCACCACCTCATTCACCCCCATTTGCCGGTAGCGTTTGAAGATCGACTCGACGTCGGCCTCCTCGAACAGGGCCTGCTCATCGTCAAGGGTCAACAAGGCCAGATCCAGATGAGGCAGCAGGCGTTGATAGGTCTCTGTCGCCTGCTGACGGTCGCGCCACAGGCGGGGCCGGTAGTTATTGTCGAATACCAGTTTGGCGCCGCGCGCGCGCGCCGCGATCAATCGCGGCAACACGCGATCAAGTCCCGCTTCACCGAGCACGGCCAGTGTGATGCCGCTCAGATAGAACACGCGATAGTCGTCCAGCGCCGTCAATACTTGCGCAGCCGCAGCCTGGGTAAAACACTCGCGGACGGCGGCTTCGTTGCGCCAATACAAAAAACGCCTTTCGCCCTGGGCGTCAGTCTGAATGCAATACAACCCCGGCAGGCGTCCCGGCAGACGCTGCACCAGCGACAGGTCCAGCCCCTCACTGGCCCAGGCGGCGCACATGGCATCGCTGAAACTGTCATCGCCCAGCGCCGTGACATAAGACACCTGCCATTTGGCAGCGAGCAGGCGACGCAAATAAACGGCCGTGTTCAGCGTATCGCCGCCAAAGCTCTGGTTTAGCTGGCCATCAGAGCGTTGTTGCAGTTCGATCATGCATTCGCCGATCAGGGCAATACGCAGAGCCGCTTGGGGCGGCGCAATGAAAGTCATGACGTTCAATTATCCGATGCAGTTCATAAACAGCCCCTCGCACGGGAAGGGCCGAGGCATAAAACGGTGTTCAAGCGAAGATCAGTTGCACCTTCGCCGCTTTGCTTTTGTCGCCGGCCAGCTCCAGTGCCTCAACCACCTGGTGCTGATTGAACTCAGCGGACAGCAGCGGGAGCGGATCGATACGGCCACTCTCCAGCCAACGCACCGATGTGGTGAATTCGTCGATAAAACGGAACGAGCCGACCAATTTGATTTCTTTGACCAGCAGCAGGCCCAGCGGCATCTCGACCGTGTTGTGGCCCATGCCCACTTGCACCACCGTGCCTTTGGGACGCGTGAACGCTGCCGTGGAGGCGATGGCTGCCGGTGAACCGGAGGCTTCGAAGCAGACATCGAAGTACCCACCCTCCTCGGCCCATGGCGCGGTGCGTGCGGTGTCGGTCGGGTCCACGGCGAGCGTCGCGCCCATTTGCAGGGCCAGTTCGCGGCAGCGCTCGCTCATGTCGGTGGCAACCACTTCGGCGGCACCCGCTTTGAGCGCGGCCGCCATCACCAGGCACCCGATCGGGCCGGAGCCGGTGACCAGGACCTTTTTGCCCACCAGGTCACCGGCCTGATGCACCGCGTGAATGGCGACAGCCAACGGCTCGGCGAACACCATCACGCTGTCTTTGGAGCTGTCGGCGTACGGCACGCATTGCTGCTCAGTCACGGCGACGTAGTCAGAAAAACCACCGTTCACATGGGGGTTGAATTGCGCGCTGCCCATGAACTTCATGCTGCGACAGACATTCTGTTTGCCCTCCAGGCACAGTGCGCAGCGGTTGCACGGCTGCGACGGGTTGACTGCGATCCGCTGCCCCACCTTCAGTGTGCTGCCCGTGGGCACGGCCGCAATCACCCCGATGAACTCGTGCCCCAGCACCAGCGGGTTCTTGAGGATCGACATGCCCGCCTTGGCATGCTGGTAATAATGAATATCGGAGCCGCAGATCCCGCCGCGACTGACCTTGACCAGGACCTGCTCCTCGTCGGAGTACGCCAGGGGCAGCGATGTATGGCGTACGTCCTTGATCCCGTAGGCGACACAGGCGCGGTTTTCGATTGTTTGAATGGCCATTGCGATTTACCTCATGCCTGGGAAGGTTTGCCCAGCGGGCGGTCAGATTCAGGTGCGGATTTGGATTGCTTGTTTGGCAGCTCGACGACTTCGATCTTACCCACCAGAAAGGTGTAAGCGAGCAGCCCCATCAATGCCACGGCGGCGATGTAAAACATGGCGTACTGAAAGCTGTGGGTGCGCTCCAGAATCACCCCGATAACAATCGGGCTGATGATCCCCGACAAATTGCCGAAGATATTCAAAAAACCACCCAGCGTGCCGATCAGGTGCCGTGGAATGACGTCACTGCACACCACCCAGCCAAGATTGGAGAAGGCATTGGCGAAGAACGCCACGGACAGAATCGCGATGGCAATCACCGGCTGGTCTTCGAAAAAATTCACCAGGCAAATGCTGGTCGTTACCGCCAGCCCGCACATCACCGGAATCTTGCGCGCCTTGGTGCGCGAATGACCGCGCTTGAGCAGCATATCGCTGAGTACGCCGCCACACAGCACGCCGCACATGGCCATCAGATACGGGAACATGGCGCCGATCCCGGCGGTGGCAATCGACAGGCCCAGGCCTTTTTCCAGATAAACGATGAACCAGGTAAGGAAGAAATACAGGGTCGAGGACGCGGCGAACTGAGCGATAAACAACCCCCACACCGTCGGCTGACGCAGCACGTGGCGTACGTCCGGCCAGTTGACCCTGGTGCTGTTGCCTCGCTGGTTGGCCGAACCATAGCCACCACCGTCGCGGATCATGTCCAGTTCTGCCTGGTTGGCCTTGGTGCTGTGCTGGGGATCGCGATAGGCGATCAACCAATAGATGCCGAAGACGATGCCCACTGCCCCAGAGAGGTAGAAGGACGCTTCCCAGCCCCAGGTGGCGACGATGTAAGACAGCACCGGCGTCAGCACCGCCAGGCCAATGTACTGCGCGCTCGAATAGACCGCAGTGGCTCGCGCCCGCTCATGGTCGGGAAACCAGTTGGCGATGATCTTGGTGTTGGAAGGAAACGATGGGGCTTCAGCGACGCCGATCAGCGCGCGGCAGACCAGCAGCATCACAAACGACGCCGACGCGGTGGCGAACATATGATGGGAAGCGAAGCCCATGACAAATGTGAACACACTCCACAGGATAATCGCGCTGCCGTACAAGCGTCGTGGCCCCACGCGGTCGAGTACGTAGCCGACAGGCACCTGGCTCATGGCGTAGAACCAGGTGAACATCGAAAACAGCAGGCCCAACTGGGTCGGTGACAAGGCGAACTGGCCTTGAATCGCCGAGCCGGCCACCGACAGGTTGGCGCGGTCCATATAGTTGATTGCCGTGACCACAAACAGCATGGCCAAGACCGAAAGTCTTGCGCGTGTGGGTTTCATCGCTCTACCTATTTATTTGTATTTATCAGGTAAGTGCTTGCGCCCGCGGGCATGGCGAACAGGCAATGCCCGCCTTATCGAACGGCCCCGATCAGAGCGTGGCCAGCCAGCCTCCATCGACATAAATAATTTGGCCGCTCACATAGTTAGAGGCCTGGGATGAGAGGTAGACCGCCGTGCCGATCAACTCATCGGGGCGCCCCCAGCGTTGGGTCGGGTTGCTGCTTTTAACCCAATGATCGAAGTCCGGATTGTCCACCAGGGCCGCGTTCATTTCGGTCAGGATGTAACCCGGCCCGATGGCGTTGCACTGGATATTGAACTGCGCCCATTCAGCGGCCATGGCCTTGGTCAGCATCTTGATGCCACCCTTGGCAGCCGTATAAGGCGCAACCGTGGCGCGGGCCGCTTCGCTGGTCAGGGAGCCGATGTTGATGATCTTGCCGCCACGCCCAGCGGCCACCAGACGCTTGGCCACCGCCCGGCCAACGATGAAGGCACTGGTCAAGTTGACGTCCAGCACTCGCTGCCAATCGGCCAGCGCCAACTCGAGCATCGGCTGACGGTGCTGGATACCTGCGTTGTTGATCACGATATCGACCAGCACGCCCTGGCTGTCGAGTTCGCGGAACATCGCCTCCACCGCCGCTTCATCCGCGACATTGAACAGATGACCCGTGGCGCGATACCCCTTGGCAGTGAGCTGGCCGACGGCGTCTTCCAGACGCGCCGCGTCGGTGCCATTGAGGATCACCGTGGCACCCGCCTCTGCGAGCCCAAGTGCGTAGGAGAAACCCAGGCCGCGAGTGGAACCGGTTATCAGTGCGGTGCGTCCGCTCAAATCGAAAAGTGATGACATGATTTCCTCGGTGTTCAGCGTTTTTTATTCTTGGAACAAAGCCCCGATACGCCTGGCGACGCCACAACTTAACTAATAAGTTGGCCGTAAAAATACGAACTCATGGGACAACCTGAGGCTATCCTGATCTCGAATCGGCGCAATAATCAAGAAAAAAATCCACTTTCTCCCCTTCAATGTATTTACTTCTTAGATTTATTGGCGGAAGGTGCTAAAAGAATCAAACTTATGTGACGAGTTGAAAACCACAAAAATGAACCGTGAAATCGTCAAAACGCAAAACACCGTCAACGCTGTTTACGAGCAGATGAAGCACAACATTCTGGAGGGTCTCTGGCCGCCCGGCAGCAAGCTGCCCTCCGAATCCGAGCTGATCGCCACCTTCGACGTGAGTCGGGTCAGTGTGCGCAGCGCGGTCCAGCGGTTGCGCGGCCTGGGCATCGTGGTAACGCATCAAGGCAAGGGCACCTTCGTCATCAAGGACCTTGAGCAGCACGGCGTGCTCAATGACAGCCAGCCGATCATGCATCTGTCCCAGGAAGAATTCGAAGACATGCGGGTGTTTCGCGAGGCCGTGGAGTTTCGCTGCATGGAACTGGCAGTCAAGCACGCCACCAGCGACGACATCGCCCTGCTGGAAGCGGCCCTGAACCGGATGCTGGTGAACAAGGACGATTACAAACGCTATTCCCAGGCCGACTTTGACTTCCACTACGCCATCGTCAAGGCCTCGCACAACAAGATCTTCATCCATGCCATGGATTCGATCCGGCACATCTACCTGTATTACCTCGAAGAGTTGAATCGCGTACTGGGGATCACCCTGGAAAGTGTCAATGCGCACATCAAGGTCTACATGGCGATTAAAAACCATGACGCCGTGGCTGCGGCCGAGACCCTCAACGAGGCGATGGCCAACAACGTAGACGCGATCAACGAGGCACGGCTCATCGAGTCACGCAGCAATGCCGGCGACGGATTCAAGACATAAGCAAACGACAGCTCAATGGGAGAGCGAGATGGAATCCATAACAATCACAAATGTAAAAACGATTCTCACCGCGCCAGGCGGCATTGATCTGGTGGTGGTAAAAGTGGAAACCAACCAGCCGGGGCTCTACGGCCTGGGCTGTGCAACGTTTACCCAGCGTATCTTCGCGGTCGAGGCGGCCATCGAGCAGTACATGAAACCCTTCCTGATCGGCAAGGATGCGCTGCGCACCGAAGACATCTGTCAGTCGGCGGCCGTCAGCGGTTACTGGCGCTCCGGGCCGATCATGAACAACGCACTGTCCGGTGTGGACATGGCGCTGTGGGACATCAAGGGCAAAGTCGCCGGGTTGCCGGTCTACCAGATGCTCGGCGGCCGCTGCCGCGATGGCGTGCCGTTGTACCGCCACTGTGACGGTGAAGATGAAGTCGCAGTGGAAGACAGCATTCGCGCAGCCATGGAAGAAGGCTATCAGCACGTGCGCTGCCAGATGGGCATGTACGGAGGCTCTGGCACCGAGGACCTGAAGCTGATTGCCGGCAAGCTGGCCAGGGCGAAAAACATCCAACCGAAAATCTCACCGCGCAACAAGACCCACGGTATCTACTTCGATCCGGATGCCTACTTGCGTGCCGTGCCCAAACTGTTCGATCACCTGCGCGACAAGCTGGGTTTCGGTGTCGAGTTCATTCACGACGTGCATGAACGCGTGTCGCCGATCGCCGCCGTGCAATTGGCGAAGAACCTCGAACAACACCAGTTGTTTTTCCTCGAAGACCCTGTTGCACCGGAAAACATCGAGTGGTTGAAAACCCTGCGCGCACAGAGTTCGACCCCGATTTCCATGGGTGAACTGTTCACCAACGTCAACGAATTCAAGCCGCTGATCCAGAACAACCTGATCGACTTTATCCGCTGCCATGTCAGCACGGTCGGCGGCATTACACCGGCGAAAAAAATCGCCACCTTCGCCGAGTTCCACGGTGTGCGCACGGCGTGGCATGGCCCGGGCGATATCTCGCCGGTCGGCGTGGCCGCCAACCTGCACCTGGACCTGAGCACCACCAACTTCGGCATCCAGGAATGGACCCCGCTCAACGACAATCTGCTGGACGTCTTCCCTGGCTGCCCGGAAATCGACCGTGGCTACGCCTACCTCAGTGACCGGCCGGGTATCGGCGTGGACATCGACGAGGAGAAAGCCAAGCGCTATCCGTGCCAGGGCGGCATTCCAAGCTGGACCAATGCACGCCTGCCGGACGGCACGGCGGCGCGTCCCTGAAAGGTCCCGGGGGCGACGTCGGTCACCCCTCGCCTGGCGTCTGCGCCAAGGCCCCGGCGCTGATCCGCTGCACCTGAATGCAACACCCTCGATTACAACAATAATGAAGGGCTATTCATGAACACCATCAAAGAGACTGCTCTCTCGGCAGGAGACACCCGTGCCACCCGCGGGTCCAAGTCCGAGCGTTTTGCGATCAAACGCTGGCTCTACCTGATCCCGCTGATCTTCATCACTTACAGCCTGGCCTATCTCGATCGGGCCAACTACGGCTTCGCCGCCGCCTCCGGCATCGAGCAAGACCTGAACATCAGCAAGGGCACGTCCTCGCTGATCGGTTCGCTGTTCTTTCTAGGCTATTTCTTCTTCCAGGTGCCCGGCGCCATCTATGCCCAACGCTACAGCGTGCGCAAACTGGTGTTCTGCAGCCTGATCCTGTGGGGCTTCTGCGCCATGGCCACGGGCCTGGTGACCAATATCCCGATGCTGATGATCATTCGATTCTCACTGGGGGTGGTGGAGGCGGCAGTGATGCCGGCGATGCTGATCTTCATCAGCAACTGGTTCACCCGCAAGGAACGCTCACGCGCCAATACCTTTCTGATCCTCGGCAACCCGATCACCGTGTTATGGATGTCGGTGGTTTCCGGCTACCTGATCCACGCCTGGGGCTGGCGAGAAATGTTCATTATCGAAGGCGCACCGGCGGTGCTCTGGGCGTTTGTCTGGTGGCGTCTGGCGCGGGACAAACCCGAGGAAGTCAGTTGGCTGACTCGCGAGGAGAAAGACCGACTGGCCGCCACACTGGCCGACGAACAAAAAAACATGAAGGTGATGCGCAACTACCGTCAGGCATTTACCTCACCCTTGGTGATCAAGCTGTGTCTGGTGCATGCACTGTGGAGCATCGGCGTGTACGGCTTCATCATGTGGCTGCCGTCGATCATCAAGCAGGCCTCGGCGTCTGACATCGTCACCACCGGCTGGCTGAGTGCCGTGCCCTACGTGGCCGCAGTAGTGACCATGCTGGCGGTCTCCTGGGCCTCGGACAAAACCGGGCAGCGTAAACTGTTCGTCTGGCCGCTGCTGGCCCTCGGCGCCTTGGCTTTTCTGGGTTCTTACTTGCTGGGTTCGACGCACTTCTGGCTGTCATTCACCCTGCTGACCATTGCGGCGGCGGCGATGTACGCACCTTACGGTCCCTTCTTTGCGTTGATTCCGGAGTTGCTGCCGGCCAACGTATTCGGTGGCGCCATCGGGCTGATCAATGCCTGTGGCGCGCTGGGCGCATTTCTCGGTTCGTGGATCGTCGGCTACCTCATCGGCCTGACAGGCAATCCGGGAGCGGCCTATATTTTCATGACCGCAGGCATGCTGGCGGCGGCCGTCATCATGGGGTTAGTGGTGGTAAGCGAGAACCGCAGGTAATAAGACCACCGCTGAAATGATCGGATGGCCCCAGGACAACGATAGCGAGCCCGGGGCCTCGAACTTCCGGTGTCGGCCCTGCTTTGGGCGAAGTCGGTCCCAGTGGGGCGCATTGAGCGCTGTGCCTTGCGGCGTTCAAAACAGTCAGCGCCTGGTTGTTATCACTGCCCTCCTGAATGCCATAAGGCACACCAGGCGTCACGTGCGCCACAAACCATAGCGCCATCAACCTGGCGCTCTCAGTCAACTCTGACCGCTGCGTTCAAGCAACAGCAAAGCTCAAGAATTAAAGTTGAAGCGCCAGGGGAAGCAACCCCAGCTCACAACTCCAATAATAGAGCGACGTCAATGAAACTGAACGCATCCTTGCCAGCGTGCCTGGCTTTCAGCTTCGTATCACTTGCCGCCCAGGCTGCTGAGGGCCCTCCTCCGCCTTCCGTCAGCCAGCCCAGCGGTATCAACCTGGGCGGCACCAGCTTCTACGACGGCTTCGCCGGGCCACCCGGGCTGACGCATCAGACCTACCTGAAGTTCAGTACGTCCAGCAGCATTCGTGACAATGCCGGCAAAGACAACCGCAACTTCGATAACCCGAAAATCAATGTCATTACCCTGATCAACCAATTCAGCTATTACTCACCCAACACCATCGGTGGCGGCGCGCACCTGGGCTGGAGCCTGTTGGTCCCGGTGGTCTCCCTGGACGGCGACTTTGGCGACAACGGTGTCAAGCTCAAGGACAACGGGGTCGGTCTGGGTGACGTCACCGTCGGCCCGCAGATCCAGTTCGACCCGATCGTCAACGCCGAGGGCCGGCCCGTGTTCGTGCAGCGCGTGGCCTTCGATACGATCCTGCCCACCGGCAAGTACGACAAACACAAGGACTTGAACCCCGGCTCCAATTACTTCTCCTTCAACCCCTACTGGGCCGCCACCTTGATGCCGGCACCGCGTTGGGAAGTGAGTTGGCGCTTGAACTACCTGTACAACTTCAAGAACGACGACCCGGCCAGCAGTTCGGCACAGTTCTATGAAGGGCGACCGGTGCGCGACACCCAGGCAGGGCAGTCGGCCTGGGCCAACTTCACAGCCTCGTACGAGGTGTTCCCGAAGGTCTCGGTCGGGATCAACGGCTATTACTTCAGGCAGATTTCAGATGACCAGGCCAACGGCGATCGCCTGAGCAATTCTCGCGAGAAGGTACTCGGCATCGGCCCCGGCCTGTTCTGGAAAATAACCGAGGACAAGGCCTTCTGGCTCAATACCTATAAAGAGACCGGCGTGGAAAACCGCAGCAAAACCGATTACGCCGTGCAGGTTCGCTACGTTCACAAGTTCTGACTGAGGTGATGTTTGATGAATGCGCTCAACTCCATCGACAGCAAGAAATCACTGGGCGCTATTTGCCTGATGATGGTCATTTCCCTGGGCACACTGCAGATCCAGCCGATCCTGGGTGGCGCGTTGATTGATCAGCTGGGTGTGCCGCTCAATGCCATCGGCGTGATTTTCGCCGCTGAGCTGATCGCGATGGCCATCGCCTGCGGCGTATGTGCGCTGCTGATGGCACGTGTCGACCGCCGCCGCTTTGCGCTGGTTGCCTTGTTGATATTGGCCGCCGGCAACCTGGTCAGCACCCAGCTTCACAGCCAGGCGTGGCTGGTGGTTTTCAGGGTGATCTGCGGTGCCAGCGGTGGCGCGGTCATGGCGGTGGTGTATGCAACCGCTGCGCTGCGCAGGTCAAAAGACGCGACATTTGCCGTGATCAATATCGGCAACCTGCTCTGGGGCATGCTGCTGGTGACGTCCATGCCCCTGCTCTTGCAGGCGTTTGGCGTGCAAGGTGCCTTTTTCCTGCTGGCCATCACCAGCCTGCTTGCCGCACTGGGTTGCTGGAGAATACCCAGGCACTACTCAGACGCCCATCGCATTGCCCACGGTGCAGCCCGGCCGTTCGGGCTGACCTCCATGCTGCTGATCGCACTGTTTGCGCTGCTGTTTTTCGGGCATTCCGCCCTGTGGGTGTATCAGGAGCGAATCGGCAAGAGTCTGGGCCTGGAGCCCCAGCAGATCGGCGCCATCCTCGGTGGCAGCATCCTGGCCGGCGCCCTGGGGGCGGGACTCTCCGGGATGATCGGACGACGCCTGGGTTTGTTGTTCCCACAACTGTTGAGCTTTGGCACCGCCTTGCTGGCGACGCTGATAATGGTCTACGGCGACAGTACCGTTGCGTTCGCCACCACGGCTTGCCTGATTCATATGGTGTGGTTTTTCAGCTTGCCGTATCTGCTTTCGATGGCCGCCGAACTGGACCCCTCCGGTCGATTGGCGGGCCTGGGCAACGCCGCGATTTTCGTCGGCCAAGGGCTTGGCCCCTTTGGCGCCGCGCTGGTGGTGGGTGATGGACACTTTCGCGCGGTGGGCTGGCTGGCCGCCTGCGCTTATGTGCTGGCCTTGATCATCTCGTGCCTGGTGGTGGCTCGCTTCCGTCGAGGCGTGAAGCCTTGTGGGCAGGCGCTCTCGACGCAATCGGCCTGAATGTCATTAACGAAACCGATCCATGAGATGAAGCGATGAATACTCCATTCCCCAACACCCCCGAATTTTCCGGGGCGCTGTACACACCCAGCCGCGTAGAAGGCGAGGTGTATGACCTTGAGGTTGAAGGCGCGATCCCCGAGGCGATCCGTGGCACCTTTTACCAGGTGTCACCGGACCCGCAGTACCCGCCCATGCTGGGCACCGACATATTCTTCAACGGCGACGCCCTGGTCAGCGGCTTTTACTTTGCCGATGGCAAGGTCTCGCTGCGCCGCCGCTACGTGTTGACCGACCGATTGGTCGCTCAACGCCGTGAAGGACGTTCGCTCAATGGTGTGTACCGCAACGCCTACACCAACGACCCGCTCGCGGCAAAAAACAACACCACCGCCAACACCTCGGTGATCGCGCACAACAACGTCCTGCTGGCACTCAAGGAGGATGCCATGCCCTGGGCGCTGGACCCGCAGACGCTGGAGACCCTTGGCGAGTGGAATTTCGACGGGCAAATCGACGCTGCGACCTTCACGGCCCACCCCAAGCTCGACCCGGTCACCGGAAACCTGCTGGCCTTCAGTTACGAAGCCAAAGGCGACGGCACACCCGACATGGCCTATTTCGAGATTTCGCCGCAGGGGAAACTGCTGCATGAGATCTGGTTCCAGGCGCCCTACGCCGCGATGGTCCACGACTTCGCGGTCACCGAGCATTACGTGGTGTTCCCACTGATCCCCTTGACGGTGGACGTCGAACGCATGAAAAACGGCGGCCAGCATTTCCAGTGGCAGCCCGAGCTGCCCCAGCTGTTTGCCGTGGTGCCCCGCCATGGGCACGCGCGGGACGTGCGCTGGTTCAAGGGGCCCAAAGACGGCTTCCAGGGCCATACCCTGAATGCCTTCGACGCAGACGGAAAAATCTACCTGGACATGCCGGTCACCGGCGGCAATATTTTCTATTTCTTCCCCCAGGCGGACGGCTTCGTACCACCGCCGGAAACCCTGGCAGCCAGCCTGATGCGCTGGGTGTTCGACCTCCACAGCTCGCAGGATGAGCTGCAACCCCAGGCACTGACGGACTACCCCTGCGAGTTTCCCCGCTGCGATGACCGCTACATAGGCCGCCAGTATGAACACGGGTTCCTGCTCGCCTTCGATCCGCAGCGGCCCTATAACCCGGCGAATGGGCCGATGCCGTTTCAGTTCTTCAACCTGCTGGCGCACCTCAACCTCACAACCGGCGTCACCGATGCCTGGTTCCCCGGTGACAGCGGATGCTTTCAGGAGCCCATTTTCATTCCACGCTCGGCTGAGGCACCGGAAGGTGATGGCTACGTGGTCTGCCTGCTCAACCTGATTGCCGAAGGCCGCAGCGAACTGGTGGTACTGGACTCGGCTGACATGTCAGCGGGCCCTATCGCACGCATCAAAATCCCGTTTCGCATGCGCATGTCGCTGCACGGCTGCTGGGTGCCACGTTAAGTCGGCCTGGCATTCCCCTCTCCTCCAATAGCCACACCCGTCGCCATCCACCCCCCTGGAATGGCACGGGTTGCTTGGCGTTGGAAATCTCGATTCGATGATCGAACACAAAACCCACACTTATTTCGCAATACGAGATTTATGCATAAATCCCACTTTACAGGATTAATGCATAAGCCTAGATTAATCCCATTACTGCCCCGCTCCCGTTCCCCTTTCCGAGAGGACGCTTCATGAAATTCGCAAGCTTCGTTGTTCAAGGCCGCACGACTTACGGTGTGGTTGACGGTGATCAGATAATTGACCTGGAATCGGTCAAAGCCACCTTTGGCGCCGACCTCAAGCAGGCGATTGCCGCCAACCGCCTGGGAGAACTGACCCAGGCCGTGCTCGCGCCACTGCCACGCGTGGCACTGGCAGACGTGACGTTCCTGCCGGTTATCGCGAACCCCGGCAAAGTGCTGTGCATCGGCATCAACTACGCCACCCACGTGCGTGAAACCGGCCGTGAAATGCCGACTTACCCGATGATCTTCACGCGTTTCGCCGACAGCCAGGTGGCCCACCTGCAACCGATCATTCGCCCCAAGGCTTCGCACAAACTGGATTTCGAAGGCGAACTGGCGGTGGTCATCGGCAAAACCGCACGGCACGTCAAAGCGACGGATGCACTGGACTATGTGGCCGGCTATGCCTGCTACAACGATGGCAGCGTCCGCGACTGGCAGAAGCACACGATCCAGTTCGTGCCTGGCAAGAATTTTCCGAACACCGGCGGTTTCGGTCCTTGGCTGGTGACCGGCGATGAAATCGGCGACCCCCAGGACCTGGAATTGACCACGCGCCTGAACGGCGAAGTGATGCAACACACCCGCACCAGCGACATGATTTTCGACGTGCGCCAATTGATCGAGTACTGCTCCACCTTCACCGAACTGGCGCCCGGCGATGTGATTGTCAGCGGTACCACCGGTGGCGTCGGCGCCTTCCGCGAACCGCCGGTCTGGATGAAGCCTGGCGATACCGTCGAGGTCGAGATATCCGGTATCGGCATCCTGCGCAACAGCATCGCCGACGAGCAGTAAGCCATGAAGCCATTGTCTGAATCACAAGCCCCGCCGGAACAGGACGCCGATAACAAAGGCTCGAGCCTGGAACGCATGCTGCGGGTCCTGGATTTATTCACCGAAGCCAGCCCGATCTGGGCGGTCGACGTAATGGGCGCGGAACTCGGTTATACCCGCTCGACCATCTACCGCTACGTTCGCGAACTGGCCGAGGCGAGCCTGTTGTTTCAAGTCGAGGCCGGACGTTACGCGCTGGGCGCGCGGATTATCACCTGGGACCGCCAATTGCGCCTCAGCGACCCCTTGGTGCGCGCGGCACAGTCCCTGGAGCAGGACCTGCCGCGCTGGAGCGAGCAGCAAGTGTGGCTGATCTGCCGGCTGTTCAAGGACCAGGTGGTGTGCATCCACCAACAGGGCGAGTTGTTCAGTGAGGTCAGCTATTCCCGTGGTTCACCCAGGCCGCTGTTCCTCGGCGCCACCTCGAAAGCGATCCTCGCCAACATGACTTCGCGCCAGCACAACCAACTGTTCCTGGAAAACCCCGACGAAGTCCGCGCCAGCAACCTGGGCCACACCTGGGAACAGTTCCGCCGCTCACTGCAGCAACTACGCCGCCAGGGGTATGTCGCCAGCGCGGCTGAAATTGATCCCGGTGTCTACGGCCTGGCGGCGCCGATCCTCGACAGCGACGGCAAGGTGGTTGGCAGCATCAGTTGCGTTCGCCCGATCGAGGAGCGCGACAACACCCTGGAAGCGCAACAAGGGGCACAGATGCTCAGCCTCGCGCAGGTGCTTTCGCAACGCATGGCGGCGCTCACCCACGCCCCCCGACAGCCGGACTGAAACCTTTGGAAGGGAATAACAATGACAACCCTCAACAGCTTCAGCACTCAAGTCCTGATCATCGGTGCCGGTCCCACCGGGCTGACCCTGGCCAACCTGCTCGGCCAGGCCAATGTCGACACGCTGATCATCGACCGCAAGGCCGGTACCGTGACCGAACCCCGCGCCGTCTCGATCGACGATGAATCCCTGCGCACCATGCAGGCGATCGGGCTGGATGACGCCGTACTGCGCGACGTGGTGCCCGGCTACGGCGTGCACTACTTTACCCGCCCGGGCGGTCGTTGCTTTGGCAAGGTCGAGCCCACCGGCAAGGTGTATGGGTTTCCCAAACGTAACGCCTTTCGCCAGCCGTTGTTTGAAAGCACGCTGAAAAACGGCCTTGAGCGCTTTGCGAGCCTGACAGCACGCTTCAATCACGAACTGCTGGAGTTCACTCAAGATCAGCACGGCGTGCGCGCGTTGATCATGGACGCCGATGGCCAACTGCTCGAGGTCAAAGCCAGCTACCTGGTCGCCTGCGACGGCGGGCGCAGCCCGGTGCGCAAGCAACTGGGGATCGAGATGGTCGGGTCCAGCTTCGCCTCACGCTGGCTGGTGGTCGATACCGACCAGGACGACGATCCGTTCTGGCAGACCCGCGTGTACTGCGATGCCAGACGCCCGGTCGTGGAAGTACCCGGCCCGCACCGCACACGGCGCTTCGAGTTCCAGCTCAAGCCTGGGGAAGCCGATGCGCAGGCACTGAGCCCCGAGAGCCTGCACACACTGCTTCGTCCGTTCAAGGGGGATGCCCCGGTGTCCATCGTGCGCAAGACGGTCTACACCTTTCATGCCCGCGTTGCCGAGCGTTGGCAGGTTGGCCGCGTCTTTCTGGCCGGCGATGCCGCACACTTGACCCCGCCCTACGCCGGGCAAGGGATGAACAGCGGCGTTCGCGATGCCCACAATCTTGGCTGGAAGCTGATCGGCGTCATCAAGGGAAAAATGGCCGCGACCGCCCTGCTGTCCTACGAAAGCGAGCGGCGCGACCATGCCTGGGCCTTGATCAAGCTGGCCCTGAACCTGGGCGTGGTCATGGCCCCGGCCACCGTACTGCGGGCTCGATTGATCAGCGCGGCCTTCGCATTGATCGGCCTGGTGCCACCGCTGCGCGATTATTTCCTGCAAATGCGCTTCAAGCCCAAGCCGCGGTTTACCAAAGGCCTGGTGCTGCCCGAAGGCAAAGCGGGAAAGCTGGCCTGTGGGCAAATGTTTCCTCAGCCATTGCTGACCGACGCCCAAGGCCATGCCCACCTGCTGGACGCGAGCCTCGGGGACGGCTTCGCCCTTATTCAATATGGCGACCCTGCCCACCAGCGTCTTGACCAACTGCACCACGGTCTTTGGGACCACCTGGAAGCCAAGCGCATCCTGATCCTGCCCGCGCACTGGCAGACACTGCCCTTGCTCCCGGGCTGCACCGTGCTGCAAGACTGCGAAGAGGCGCTCAAGGGCGTGCTCGGCGACAGCCAACAGTTTTTGCTGCTACGCCCGGATCGCTATATCGCCGCCATCTTCGACATGGCCACCCAAGACCAGACCGCCGAATCATTGCAGACGCTGTTCGGCATCACCCTGACGAACAACTGCGCGGCTGAGCCACGCATGGCGCCCGTCTACCCCTGAACCTTCAGCCCCAGAGGTGTTTATGCAAACCTTGCAGACTTCCACACCCGCACGCCTGTGCTATCTGCACCTGGCAAGCAAAGATCCCCAGCAGCAAGTCGAGTTCTATCGGCGTCTGCTGGACATGGACGGCCTGGCGCAAGCCGACGGCAGTTGGCTGCTCCAGGGACCCCAGCGCGCCATGCTGATTTCGCCCGCCGACCACAGCGGCCTGCTCGCCGCGGCGTACGACCTGGGCAGCCAGCCGCGCTTGAGCGAGCTGCACGCGCGCCTGGTAGCCAAAGGGTGCAGCGTCGAACCGCTCGACTCGCCGTTGCTGGAAGCGGGCGCCTTTCAAATCCGTGATCCCCAGGGACGGCAAACCGTCTTTGGCGTCGCCCGCAACGCATCCACGGCCAACCCCAAGGGCATGCCGGGACGCCTGCAGCACGTGGTGTTCCAGACCACCGAACTGGAAGCGATGATCGACTTCTACGTCAACACAGTGGGCTTCACCGTCTCGGACAATGTCGTGGACGAGCAAAGCGGCCAGCTCACCACCTGTTTCCTGCGCTCGGACGATGAGCACCATTCACTGGCGTTTTTCCGCGGTTCGAAAAACGAATGGGACCACCATTGCTACGAAACCAATGAATGGAACGACATTCGCGACTGGGGCGACCGTTTCGCCAAGGAGCGCATCACCCTGTTCTTCGGCCCGGGTCGCCACGGTCCCGGCAACAATCTGTTCTTCATGGTGGTCGACGCTGACCGCAACCGCCTGGAGTTCTCTGCCGAGCTGGAAATCACCGAAGCCAGCCGTCCACCCGGGGTCTGGCCACAAGAGGAATACACCCTCAATTCCTGGGGGCGCGCCTGGATCCGAAGCTGAATACGTTCAACCACAGGGCCTGCCCTCTCCTCCCCTTAAATTGACGCGGCTACCTGCCTCTAAGGTAAGACAATGACAACTCCAATCATCGCGCCCTACGCCATCAACGGCGACCAGTACATCAACGGCACCTGGCGTGCAGGTCGTTCTGCACGACGCCTGGACGACCGCAACCCCTTCAACGGCGAGTCTTTGCTGGAAATGCCCCTGGCCTCGGTGGCCGACCTGGACGACGCCTACCAGGCCGCCCGGCGCGCGCAAACCGATTGGGCAGCGCTGCACCCGACCCAACGCAGCGCGCAGTTGGAAAAACTCGCCCAGGTCATCCAGAACCGTCGCGAAGAAATCATCGACTGGCTGATCCATGAGTCCGGCAGCACCCGTATCAAGGCGGGCATGGAATGGCAATTCACCCTCAGCCTGGTGCGCGAGTGCGCAACGCTGCCGATGCAGGTCGAGGGCCGGATCCTGACCAGCTACAAGCCTGGCGAACAGAGCTTCGTGTTTCGCGAGCCACTGGGGGTGGTCGGTGTGATCAGCCCGTGGAACTTCCCGCTGTACCTGAGCATGCGCTCAGTGGTCCCGGCACTCGCGCTGGGCAATACCGTGGTACTCAAGCCGGCCAGCGATACGGCGGTCACCGGCGGCCTGCTGATTGCCCATCTGTTCGAAGAAGCCGGTTTCCCGGCGGGCTCGCTGAACGTGGTGGTCGGCGCAGGTTCGGAGATAGGCGATGCGTTCGTCGAGCACCCGATACCGAGCCTGATCTCCTTCACCGGCTCCACGGATGTGGGCCGCAATGTCGGACGTATCGCCACCGGCGGCAAGCACATCAAGCGCGTGGCGCTGGAGCTGGGCGGTAACGCGCCGCTGGTGGTGCTGGCGGATGCGGACATCGAGATAGCGGCACATGCCGCAGTGGTCGGGCGTTTCCTGCACCAGGGCCAGATCTGCATGAGCGTCAACCGGGTTATTGTCGACCGCTCGCTGTATGCCGACTTCGCGGCGCTGGTGGTCGAGCGCGTGCGCAACCTCAAGACCGGAGACCCGGCCCTGGCCGACACAGTGATCGGGCCGGTGGTCAACCAGAGTCAGCTCTATGGCCTGCTGGGTAAAATCGACGCCGCCGAACGCGCCGGCCTCAAGCAACTGTGCGGCGGCCAGGCGCGCGGCCTGGTGCTGCCGGCCCATGTCTTCGGCGAAGTGGGCCCCGACCAGGCCCTGGCCCGGGATGAAACCTTCGGGCCGTTGTTGCCGCTGATGGTGGCAGAAAATCAGGCGCATGCCCTGGAGTTGGCCAACGCAAGCGAGTACGGTCTGTCGAGTGCGGTGTTTACCCGTGACATGGCGCGCGGCTTGAGTTTTGCCCGTGGGATTGTGGCGGGCATGACCCACATCAACGACATTACCGTCGATGATCAGCCGAATGCTCCTTTTGGCGGCGAAAAGAACTCCGGCCTGGGGCGCTTCAACGGCCACTATGCTCTGGACGAATTTACCCGTGCACATTGGGTCACCTGGCAAGCCGGGGGCCATCACTACCCGTTCTGATCGCGTGCCAGGATCGGGCAAGGCTCAGCCTTCGCCCGGTCAGCCAACACCAAAAATAAAAAGGGCGAAACAATGAATAATCTAGCCTGTGTGTCCACCGAACAGGTCGTTTGTTCTGACCGGCTGATGAAGTGGAAAGAGTTCATGAGTGATCACCTGGGCCGCACGCCGGAGTATATAAAGCGCCTGGAATCCACCAGCATCGACCCGTTGCAGGACGGCAACTTCCAGGGCCGGCTGGAATACGGTGACCTGGGCCAACTGCGTTTTTGCCGCATGACCGCCAGCGCCCATCGTTACTCACGCCACCTGAGCCAGGCGCTCGACGTGCTCGACACGCCGCGCATGCTGATCCTGCAAATCGCCGGGGTCAGTCATTTCGACCAAGGCCAGCAACACAGCACCGTCGCGCCGGACGAAATGCTGCTGGTCGATTGCGGCAAACCCTTTAGCGTCACGAGCCCCCAGGGCTGCGAGCACTTTCTGCTACTGTTCCAGGGCGCCAACGGGCAACTGAAACACCCCGGCGACATGCACCTGAACGCCCGCAATGGGCTGGGCCGCATGCTGATGCACCTGATCAGCGACGCCTACCAGCACTATCCGTTGCTCAACAGCCACTCGGCCGCACTGATCGGCGACAGTATCGCCGGGCTGCTGGACAACGCGCTGAAGAACAAGCAGGACGAAAAACAACTCGAACATGACTTCCGCTTCTTCAAGCAGAACCGCCTCAAGGCCTATATCGAGCGCCACCTGGCCGACCGCGACCTGAGCACCGAGCGCATCGCCAACGCAGAGCAGTGCTCGGTGCGCAGTTTGCACCGCGCGTTTCAGGATGAGTTGGGGTGCAGTGTCAGCGAATACATCTGGCAGCGTCGGCTGTCCCGTTGCGCCGAAGACCTGCGTAACCGCGAACAAGCCCATCGTTCCCTGACCGAGATCGCCTATGCGTGGGGCTATGGCAGCAGCTCGCACTTCAGCCGGCACTTCAAATCGACATTTGGCATGTCGCCCCGATTGTTCCGGGAAACGGCCAGCGAAAGCCGGGGTTAGTCGCCAGCCGTTTGCGCATCAAGCGCCTCAACTTCGACGCAAGAGGGTATTGGGCGCAACACCAAAGGCCTTGCGAAACGCGTGGCTGAAATGGGAGAAGTCAGAAAACCCGAAGTCCAGCGCCGCCTGGGACACGCTGCGCACCTGGCCACGCTCGATCGCCTCACGGCTGGCATTCAGACGCTCCTTCCAAATCTCTGCAACCGGGGTTTTCTGGTACCGCGCGAAGGCGCGCGTAACGGTTCGCGTGGACACATTGTGGGCTTGCGCGATGACTTCAATCGACAGGTCCGGCTCGGTCAGGTGCCGTTGAATGTACTTCATGATGCGGCCGTAGAGGTCCAGCTCCTGGTGGGTTGTCTTCAGGTCCTGGAGTTCCAGGCTGATCACCAGCAGGTCAATCAATGCGCCTGAATAACGATTCGAGATGTGCTCATCCTGCAACGACGTCGGTGCGCTCGCAGCCTGTCGCAACATTTCACGCAGTGGAATGACACCGGGGCGCCGGTCGTCGAGGACCATCGCCGTGTAATCGGCGATCCGTGGCAGACGCTCGGTCAGCAAGGCTCGCGGAATACGGACCAGGTGGTTTTCGGTACCACCGAAGCTGAATCGAAACGCTTGAGTTGCGTCATAAAGAAACAAATTTCCGGTTGCCAGGTTGGCTTTTCTTCCGCCTTGCTCAATTTGTCCATGGCCATTTCGGGAGAAGCCCAACCATAAATCTTCAGCCGGTCCGCTGCGCAGGTGCCGCTCGGAGCGTTCCCAGTAATGCAGCGGCGATGACAACGAACAGATGTCCAGATCGCCCACAGTGTTGATGGCAAGCGCTCCGTCAAAACTGCTCTGGGACAAGGGTTTGCTATCTGCCGACAGGCAATGGCGGCAGACCACCTCTTTCCAGTAATCAAAGCGACGGGGCGCCGCTACGGCAAGGGTCGAATACTGCGTGCTTGGGTTCATGGCACTGACCTCAACAACGATGCAATTGACGCTCGATAGGTTTTGATTTGCGGCCAATATCCAGCCATCAAAAGCAATTAGCAGGCCAAGCGCAGCTGCAGGCCTCTTCAGGTGCTGCCGTGCGATTTCCATCGAGACGTTCGCCAGGCTTCGGTGCTGTCGCCTTCGCCGTCATCCCCATTTAGAAGCACCGCACGTCACGCGGTTGGCTCACGTGCACCAACGCGGACCACAGGTGCAATTGCAGTTCAGCATTGTCTTTTCCAACCAAACGGTTGTCTCGTCGAACAAAGCGCGCCCTCGCCGCCCAGCCTAATTTCCACCTCACAGCAGCTCACCCCACCGCTGATGAGGCATGCCATGCATCGACCCTATTCACAACGAATGGCTGATTCCTCCTGGCTTCTGCAAAGGCGCGACCTCGCACCTGAAGAGTCGGCTTATTGGTTGATTGAATGGTGGGCCATGACGCTGCTGCACCGATGGCAGGTCGCCAAGCGCGACCTGCCGCCGAAGCGCTGACGCCCACCCGTAGGCCTGAACGAAAATAACGAGGAGCTCAACATGGAATCTGCAATCGACACACATCTCAAATGCCCACGCACCCTGTCCCGCCGCGTGCCCGACGAGTATCAACCGCCGTTCCCGATGTGGGTCGCGCGCGCTGACGAGCAGCTGGAACAGGTGGTGATGGCCTATCTCGGCGTGCAATATCGTAGCGAGGCCCAGCGCGAGGCTGCATTGCAGGCAATGCGCCATATCGTCGGCAGCTTCAGCCTGGCCGATGGCCCGCAAACCCATGATTTGACCCACCACACCGACAGCAGCGGTTTTGATAATTTGATTGTGGTCGGGTACTGGAAAGACCCTGGCGCCCACTGTCGCTGGTTGCGCTCATCCCAGGTCAATGACTGGTGGAGTTCGCCGGATCGGCTCAGTGACGGCCTGGGCTATTTCCGCGAAATCACCGCCCCGCGCGCCGAGCAGTTCGAGACCTTGTACGCCTTCCAGGAAAACTTGCCCGGTGTCGGCGCAGTCATGGATACCACCAGTGGCGAGATCGAAGAACACGGTTACTGGGGCTCGATGCGCGACCGCTTCCCGATCTCCCAGACCGACTGGATGAAGCCCACCACTGAGCTGAAAGTGGTCGCGGGTGACCCTGCCAAAGGCGGACGGGTCGTGGTGCTGGGGCATGACAACCTCACCCTGATTCGTTCAGGCCAGGATTGGGCGGATGCCGAGGCGGACGAACGCTCGCTGTACCTCGACGAAATTTTGCCGACCTTGCAGGACGGCATGGACTTCCTGCGTGACAACGGCCAACCCCTGGGCTGCTACAGCAACAGGTTTGTGCGCAATATCGACATGGACGGCAACTTTCTCGACCTGAGCTACAACATCGGCCATTGGCGCTCGGTGGAAAAACTCGAACGCTGGGCCGAATCCCACCCTACCCACCTGCGTATTTTCGTGACGTTCTTCCGCGTGGCCGCGGGTTTGAAAAAGTTACGGCTGTACCACGAAGTGTCCGTGTCAGACGCCAAGAGCCAGGTATTCGAGTACATCAACTGTCACTCGCAGACCGGCATGTTGCGCGACGCGCTGTCGCCAACCGCCTGAGCGCCATCGGCGCTTACAGCCCAATTTCGGCTTCCTTGCCACCCTCCCCGGGTGGCCCGGTCTCCCTGTGCGAGGAATAAAGATGAATAAGATTCGCCTGCTGACACTCTCCACCCTGTTGCCCGCACTTCACGCGAACGCCGGTGAAGTAGCCCCTGGCGACTATGAGCAATACCCGGTCGGCGCGACCATCGGTGCGATTTATTACCAGCACTCCACCACGGACTCGGCTTACGCCAACGGGCACAAGGTCAGCTCTGACTACAGGTTGAGCTCAGACGTCGGCATTCTGCGTCTGCTCCATGTCTACGCGCTCAGTGACACGGTCACCATCGACCCGCAATTCCTTTTGCCGTTCGGGCACGTCTCCAGTGCAGGTGATGCCTCGACGCTGGGCAGTACCCGTGGCGTCGGCGACTTGATCCTGACCGCGCCGGTCAAGTGGCGGCTCAACGAAGCCCGCGACACCCTCAGTATCGCCCCCTATCTGTACGTACCCACCGGCACCTACGACAAGAATGACGCGCTGAATATCGGTGAGAACCGCTGGAAGTTCGAACTGCAGAGTGCCTACGTCAAGCACTTCACAGAACAATGGGCAATGGACCTGGTCGGCGGCGCTACCTGGTATGGCGACAACACTGATTATGGTGCGAATGCCGACCGTATGAAGCAAGACGTTTCCTACGCAGCACAGATCATGGGCCGTTACATGCCGGACGCCACCACCGCATTTGCTATCGGCTTCGGGCGCACCTGGGGAGGCGAGACGAACGTCGAGCACGTCAATCAGGATAACGAGTTGGGGACAACCAACTTCCGTCTGACGGCCACCAAATTCGTCACCCCCAAGGACCAGATCCAACTGCAGTTGGGCAAGGATCTCTCGGTGGACTACGGCGCCAAGGAAGACTTTCGCATGAACCTGCGTTACGCCCGCATCTTTTGACGCAGCGTCCACCGGACAGCCATCGCAGACCTCTGCTGCCTTGGCGCAGGGCTGTCCGGCTCAGCCAAGTCGATGTCTTTTCCAACCAAGCCTGCGACCGCAGGCGCGGACTATCTTGAGCACCAAGCCCACCGATATTGACGAGTACACAGTGCTCTTCGGCCACTGACGATAAGGACCGCCCCACCATGGCAATCGTTCGCCCCACCCTTGAGCAGCTATTGGATATCGCGAGCAGCCTGCACATGCAGCTCAGCCCCGAGCAAGCTGATGAATACTTGCTTCTTATGCAGTCAAGCTTCGACGCTTACGACCTGATTGACGAGTTGCCCGACTTTATCCCGCCTGTACGTTACGAACGCAGCTCGGGCTATCGTCCATCGGCCGCACACAACCCATTGAACGCCTGGTACTTGCGCACGGAAGTCAGCGGCGCCCGTGAAGGCAAACTGGCCGGTAAAACGGTCGCGCTCAAGGACAATATTTCACTGGCTGGCGTGCCCATGATGAATGGTGCCAAGCCGCTGGAGGGCCACGTTCCAGCGTTCGACGCCACCGTCGTCACCCGATTGCTGGATGCGGGCGCAACCATCCTCGGCAAGGCCACGTGCGAGCATTACTGCCTGTCCGGTGGCAGTCACACCTCCGACCCCGCACCGGTGCACAACCCTTATCGCCATGGGTTTGCCTCGGGTGGATCGTCTTCCGGCAGCGCGGCGCTGGTTGCCGCGGGCGAGGTCGACCTGGCAGTCGGCGGCGACCAGGGCGGGTCCATCCGGATTCCTTCCGCATTCTGCGGCACCTACGGCATGAAGCCGACCCACGGCCTGGTGCCTTACACCGGAATCATGGCCATCGAAGCGACCATCGATCATGCCGGCCCCATCACCGCCAATGTGCGCGACAACGCCTTGATGCTGGAGGTGATGGCCGGCGCGGACGGGCTCGATCCGCGACAAGCCGCCCCGCAGGTCGACACGTACAGCGATTACCTGGAGCGCGGCGTGAGCGGTCTCAGGATCGGCATCCTGCGCGAAGGCTTCGAACTGGCCAACCAGGACCCGCGTGTGGCTTCGTCTGTACGCAATGCCATCGCACGGTTTTCGCAGCTGGGCGCGCAGGTCGAGGAGGTGTCGGTACCGGAACACAAGATTGCCGGTTCGCTGTGGCACCCCATCGGCTGTGAGGGCCTGACGATGCAGATGATGCACGGCAATGGGGCCGGCTTTAACTGGCAAGGGCTGTATGACGTCGGGTTGCTGGACAAGCAAGCCGGATGGCGCGATCAGGCCAATGACCTGTCGGCCTCTCTCAAGCTGTGCATGTTCGTCGGTCAATACGGTGTCGAGCGCTACAACGGCCGTTTCTACGCCAAGGCGCAAAACCTCAGGCGCCTGGCACGCTCCGCTTATGACGCGGCATTGGCGCGCTATGACCTGCTGGTGATGCCTACCGTGCCGATCATTGCCCAGCCCCACCCGGAGCCGGGTTGCTCGATCACCGAGTATGTGGCCCGAGCCCTGGAAATGATCGGCAACGCCTCCGCCCAGGACATCACCGGCCATCCGGCCATGTCGATTCCCTGCGGCCTGGTAGACGGCTTACCTGTCGGGCTCATGCTGGTGGGCAAGCACTATGCCGAAGGCACGATTTACCAGGCTGCCGCGGCGTTCGAAGCGTCTGTTGACTGGAAAAACTCTTAGCCGGTCCTGCAGCGCCAAAAGAAGCAGCGCAAAAAGAATAAGCCGTCAGGCGCTGCCTGGAAGATCAACGATGAGGAATCAACCCATGACCACACCTGAAAAAAACACGTCAACCCCGGGCGAACGAGCACAGGCGTTACTGCAAGTGCTCAAGCAAAAGGACCTGATCCCCGACGGTTACATCGAGCACATGACACAGCTGATGGCGCACGAATGGAGCCCGGAAAATGGTGCTCGGATTGTGGCCAAGGCCTGGGTGGACCCGCAGTTTCGTGAACTGCTGCTCAAGGACGGCACCGCAGCGTGCGCCCAGTTTGGCTACACCGGCCCGCAGGGTGAATACATCGTTGCCCTGGAAGACACGCCCAGCGTGAAAAACGTGATTGTGTGCAGCCTGTGCTCCTGCACCAACTGGCCTGTGCTCGGCTTGCCGCCGGAGTGGTACAAGGGCTTCGAATTCCGTGCGCGGCTGGTTCGCGAAGGGCGCACCGTCCTGCGGGAATTGGGCACGCACCTGCCGGCCTCGGTCACCATCAAGGTGTGGGACACCAGCGCCGAAAGCCGCTACCTGGTGCTGCCTGTGCGGCCGCAGGGGAGCGAATCCATGGATGAAGAAGCGCTTCGAAAATTGATCACCAAGGATGTCCTTATCGGCGTGGCGCTACCGCACGTAGCGTAACCGGGGCGCTTTGTTTCTTTCACTTTTCAGAGGTATTCACGATGGATGGTTTTCACGATCTCGGTGGTTTTCAAGGCTTTGGCAAGGTCCCTCATACCATCAACAGCCTGAGCTACAAACAGGTGTTCAAGCAGGACTGGGAGCACCTGGCCTACAGCCTGATGTTTGTCGGTGCCGATCACTTGAAAAAGTTCAGCGTGGACGAAATACGCCACGCCGTCGAACGCCTGGATGTTCGTCAACATGTCGGCACCCAATACTACGAACGCTATGTCATCGCGACCGCCACCCTGCTGGTCGAAACAGGCGTCATCACCCAGGCGGAACTCGATCAGGCCCTGGGTGCTCACTTCAAGCTGGCGAATCCCGCTCATGCTGAAGGTCGCCCGGCGATCACCGGTCGAGCGCACTTTGAGGTGGGCGACCGAGTGCTCGTGCGAGACGAGTATGTGGCCGGGCATACCCGCATGCCCGCCTATGTGCGTGGCAAGGAAGGCGTGGTCCTGCACCGCACATCCGTGCAGTGGCCATTCCCGGACGCGATTGGCCATGGCGACCTGAGCGCGGCGCATCAGCCCACCTACCACGTCGAGTTTCGCACTCAGGACCTGTGGGGGGACGCCGCAGATGAGGGTTTGGTGGTGGTCGACCTGTTCGAAAGCTACCTGGATAAGGCCGCAAGCCAACCTGCGGTGAACACATGATTGACGGCGCCCAGGCGGGCCGACTGCCGGTAACGGTACTTTCCGGCTTCCTCGGCGCCGGCAAAACCACTCTGCTCAACCATATCCTGCGCAATCGCGAAGGCCTGCGGGTGGCGGTCATCGTCAACGACATGAGCGAAGTCAACATCGATGCCGAAGAGGTGCAGCGCGACGTATCACTGCACCGTGGCCGCGATGAGTTGATCGAGATGAGCAATGGTTGCATCTGCTGCACGCTGCGCGCCGATCTGCTCGAACAGATCAGTGCCCTGGCACGCCAGCAGCGTTTCGATTACCTGCTGATTGAATCCACCGGGATCTCCGAGCCCATGCCCGTGGCGGAGACGTTCGCTTTCCTGGACGCACAGGGCTTCAGCCTCAGCGAACTGGCACGGCTCGATACGCTGGTGACGGTGGTCGATGGCAGTCGTTTTCAGGCGTTGCTGGCGTCGCCGGACACCGTGGCCCGCGACGACGCGCAGGAGGACACACCCAAGCGCCCTCTGGCGGACCTTCTGATCGAGCAGGTGGAATACGCCAACGTCATTCTCGTCAACAAACTGGACCTGCTCGATGAGCCTGGCTACCAGGCCGTGCACGCGATCCTCGCCGGCCTTAACCCGACCGCGCGGATCGTGCCGATGGTTGAGGGTAACGTTGAGTTATCCAGCATCCTCGATACCCATCTGTTTGACTTGCCCAGCCTTGCAGCGTCGCCGGGCTGGATGAAGAAAATGGAGGCCGGCGACGCACCGGCCTCAGAGTCGGACACCTATGGCGTGACGTCCTGGGTGTACCGCGAGCGCGCGCCTTTTCACCCACAGCGATTGTTCGACTTTCTCCAGCGGCCCTGGTGCAACGGGCGTCTGCTGCGCAGCAAAGGTTACTTCTGGCTCGCCAGCCGACACCGGGAAACCGGCCTGCTGGTGCAGAGCGGCAAGCAGTTCCAGTGGGACTATGTCGGCCACTGGTGGAACTTCATCGAGCCGTCGCAATGGCCGCGGGATGAATATCGGTTGCAAAGCATCATGGCCAAGTGGGACAGCATTGTCGGGGATTGCCGGCAAGAGCTGGTCTTCATCGGCCAGGATCTGGATACCCACACGTTGCAGCGCGAACTCGACCACTGCCTGCTGAGTGCTCAGGAAATCGCCGCCGGCCCGTCGGCCTGGCAAGCCCTGCCGGGGGCGACAGCCTTCGACGCCCGGGCCTTGTCGACATGCCCGACGCCCTCGCTTGCAGGCTGAACCCATTTGATCGAGGTAGAGGTGTTCCATGCTTTTTTTCAGCCGAACCACCCGCTGGGTACTGGCGCCACTTGCCGACAGGCTGGAGCAGCCTGACCAGGCGAGCACGCCGTTATCGTCGAACCACCCGTTATTGCGCCGCATCCTTGCAGGCGTCGAGCAACTGCTGCAGGAGCGACAAGCCCTGAAGGAGCAAACGCGCGCACTGACCTTGCACGTCAGCCAATTGGACGAGCGCCTGGCTGACCGCGACAAACATTTGCGCCAGTTGCAAGCACGCTGGGCACTGATCACCCGGGGCGCAGATGAACTGTTCTGGTCGCTGGACCTGGAGGGCGCCGCCGCACCCGCGGCGGAGTCCAGGATGGAGTGGACGGGGTCTGCATCGATCCAGGCCCAAGGTATTGATCAGCTTGGCCGTTGGAGCGAACAGCTACACCCGGCTGATCGGCAACCGCACCTGGAGGCGCTTGCCAGGCATCTTGCCGACCGCAACGGGCGGACGCCCTTTGCGCTCGAGGTGCGGATGAAGTCTGCATCAGACGGTGACTATCGATGGTGCAGGATCAGCGGCGATTCATGTCGCGATACGCAAGGCGTACCGCTCGCCATCGGTGGGATCCTGCGTGACATTCACGACCAGCACCTGCACACCGAAGCGCTCGAACTGGCGGCCACACGTTTCGACATTTCCCGGGAGATGCTGCATGACGGGCTCTGGGACATCGAGGTCGTGGCTAGCGACCCTGCGAACCCGACAAATACCATTTGGTGGTCTTCGCAAATGCGCCGGCTGCTGGGGTGCAGCACGGTTGAAGAATTCCCCAACACCCTGGAAAGCTGGACCTCGCGCCTGCATCCCGACGACAGCGCGCGGGCAATCGCAGCGTTTGTCGCCCACGTTGATGACCGCAGCGGCAAGACCCCGTTTGATGTGGATTATCGACTCAAACATAAAAGTGGCGCTTACCGCTGGTTTCGCGGCCGGGGGCAAACGCGCCGCGCGCGGGACGGCTCACCGCAAAGAGTGGTGGGCGCCATCACCGATATCCATGCCCACCATGAAGAAAGCACGATGCGTGAGGCTCAGGCGGAACAACATCGGGTGATGCAGGAAACCCTCAGCAAGTTGACCCAGATTGTCGCCACCATCCAGGGCATTGCCAGCCAAACCAACCTGTTGGCGTTGAACGCCGCCATTGAGGCGGCGCGCGCAGGCGAGGCCGGGCGCGGGTTTGCCGTGGTCGCCGATGAAGTGCGCAAGCTGGCCACCCGAACCAGCCAGGCCACGCAGCAAGCAGCCGAAATGATGGACAGCTAACACCATGAAAGCGCGTGCACTGGACCAGTGCACACAGGGCATATTCCAACAATAACAATCAGGTACTTATGCGCGATTACGACTCAGCAGTGAGATCTTTCGATTATCTACAACTGGCCGCCCAGGACTTGCACGGCGACCTGGATGCCTTGAACGCATGCATCGAATGCTGCGACCGACACGCCGACGGTGATGCCGTGGCGTTGTATTGCGAAACCCGGGATGGCCACGCCACGCACTACACCTTCAGCGAACTGCAGGCACAGGCTGCGCGCTTCGGCAACTTTCTGCGAGAGCAAGGGGTCAAGCCGGGCGAGCGTGTAGCAGGCCTGATGCCACGCACGGTTGAACTGTTGATTGCCATTTTGGGTACCTGGCGTATCGGCGCGGTCTACCAACCGCTCTTCACTGCATTCGGCCCAAAGGCGATCGAGCAGCGGTTGGGCTGCTCCGGGGCACGCTGGATCGTGACCGATGCTCATAATCGCCCCAAGCTCGACGAGGTCACTGACTGCCCCCCTATCATCGTGACCGGCGCTGATCCACGGCGCCCGGGTGATTACGACTTCTGGGCCGCCCTGAGTCGTCAACAGGCGGATTGCGCGCCTGAGTTGCTGGACGCCAGCGCACCGTTCCTGCTGATGTGCACGTCGGGTACCACAGGGCCGGCCAAGCCACTGGAGGTACCGTTAAGCGCCATTCTGGCCTTCAAGGGCTATATGCGTGATTCGATTGACCTGCGAGAGGACGACCGTTTCTGGAATCTCGCCGACCCCGGCTGGGCCTATGGTTTGTACTACGCAGTGACCGGCCCGCTGGCGTGTGGCCGTGCCACGCTGTTCTATGACGGGCCTTTTGCGGTGGACAGTACCTGCCGAATCATCGCCAAGTATGCGATCAGCAACCTGGCCGGCTCGCCGACGGCTTATCGTCTGCTGATCGCAGCAGGGGCTGAGTTCGCCGACGCCGTGCGTGGCCACCTGCGTGTCATCAGCAGCGCCGGCGAACCGCTTAACCCGCAAGTCATTCGGTGGTTTGCCGAAGAACTCGGTGTGGTCATCCACGACCACTACGGCCAGACTGAAATCGGCATGGTGCTGTGCAATCACCACGGCTTGCGCCACCCGGTACGTGAGGGCTCGGCCGGTTATGCGGTTGCGGGGTACCGGATTGTCGTGCTCGATGACGCACATCGCGAATTGCCGACTGGCCGGCCAGGCGTGCTGGCGGTGGATCGCGAGCGCTCGCCCCTGTGCTGGTTCAACGGCTACTTCGGTATGCACACCAAGGCCTTTGTCGACCGTTATTACTTGAGCGGCGATATCGTGGAGCTCAATGACGACGGCAGTATCAGCTTCGTCGGCCGTAACGACGACGTGATCACCACGTCCGGTTATCGCGTCGGGCCTTTCGATGTGGAAAGTGCGCTGATCGAACACCCGGCGGTGGTTGAAACCGCCGTCATCGGCAAACCCGACCCGCAACGCACCGAGCTGATCAAGGCGTTTGTCGTACTGAACCGTCAGTACCTGCCAAGCGCCGAGTTGGCTGAAGTCTTGCGCCTGCATGTGCGACAGCGCCTGGCCGCACATGCGTACCCACGGGAAATCGAGTTCGTTGAACAACTGCCCAAGACACCGAGTGGCAAACTGCAGCGGTTCATTCTGCGCAGCCAGGAAATGGCAAGGCAGCAGGCGCTCGACAAATAAGGCCAGGGCCGTAGGGAGCGGCTACGTGTGTACAGCACGGCGCGAGTGTTGTGCTAAGCCGCTCGGAATTCCAGCGCAGAGCCCTGGAGTTGTCAGGGACATCACCCGGTGGAAGGTCGGCGACCGTGTGACGGTCGCCCTTTGCAGGCGGATGTGGCGCGTGTCGCGAGTGCAACAGCGGTAACCCGCAAGTCTGCACTACCCAGTTTCAACCGGGCTTCACTCATTGGGGGTCGTTTGCCGAGTACGTCGGTATACACCAGGCCGACCTGAACCTCGTCGCACAGCCGGCGTTCCCGTCGTGACCGCGTTCTAGACTCAATCACCTGCCACCGACAATCTGTGCAGATGTGTGGGCTCCTCGCTTACTCTATAAACGCCGTATTGCCGTACCTGATCTATAAAGATATTGGCAGGTGTGCCGATAATCGAGAAAGCCCTTCAGGCGGTTGCAGTTCGTTTTGGCGATGAGTAAGGAACACGAAATGATGCCTTTTCGTAAGAGCGCCCTTAAAGCATCCGACGTGACCCTCTGCATTCTTGTGTGCCTGGCCGGGGTGGCCGTAACGAGCTTGGTACTGATTCTTTACCACGGGTCAGAGCAGCGCACCGTTGCCGTTGCGTTCCAACTGGAGGTTGACGAACGATTCAGTCGCTTGCAGCGACGTTTTACTGTTCAAGACTTGAAACTGGACACCGTCAGGCGTTTCTTCATCAACGCCGACGATGTCACGGAAAAGGAGTTTATGGGGTTCGTCACGCCTCTCGTCGAAGAGGGCGAAACGTACGGTTGGGTACCGAGGATTCTCGAGCAGGATCTACAAGTGTTTCACACCAAGGCGCTGCTCAATGGTACGAGTGACTTTGCGTATCATGAGATCAATCCAATCACCGGTGCCGAAGCCCCCCTCACCCGCCGCCCGGAACACATGGTCTTGCTCTATTTATCCAAGCGCGATGACGTGAAGGTTACCCCTGGCATGGATGTCATCGCCCGCCCGGATCGCGAGGCCCTGTTGAACAAGGCACGAGAAACACATCAAATGGTCGTGTCGCAACCGTTGAAAATGAGCAATGGCCAGGCCGGGGTTTTCTTTGTCGCTCCCGTATTCAAAGAGTCCTCCGAGGCGCCAATGAACGATGAAGGTTTGCAGGGCTTCATCATCTCGACAATGCGCTTGGCCTCCTTGATGGAACAAAGCATTCCGTTACCCAGTCTGCAACGACTGAACGTGACGCTGTCATTGACCGACACACAGCATCAGGAAGACAACATTTATCAGAGCTTATCGCCGGCTGCCCCATCGCCGCTTTACGCTCAGCGCGTGTTGAAAGTAGCCGACCAACACTACTTGATGCGGTTTCGGCCAACCTCAGCCTTTTTGAGCTCCAACAGTCACGCATCGTTTATCAGTCTGATTGCCGTGTTCGGAACAGGATTGACGCTGCTGATGACGTTGATGGTGTACTTGCTGATCACGCAGCGCGCGCGGGCCCTGTCTCTTGTTGAAGAACGCACGCAAGCCCTGCGCTTATTGAACATTACCGACCACCTGACGGGCGTGTATAACCGCAGGCACTTCGAAGAGCTGATGGAGCGCCTGCTCATTGAGGCTGACACCCACTACCAGCCTCTATCGCTGATCATGTTCGACGTTGATCACTTCAAACGCATCAACGACAGCAGGGGGCATCAGTGCGGTGACAACGTGCTGAAGGCATTGTGTACACGAATACGTTCGGCAACGCGCAAATCCGATCTACTGTGCAGAACAGGTGGCGAAGAGTTTGCCTTGATCTGCCCGGGTAGCGAACTGCACGACACAAAGCGGCTGGCGGAAAAGCTTCGAGCCCTCGTCAGCGCCCTGCCCTTTGAGGAGGCGGGTCAGGTAACGTGTAGCTTCGGCGTCGCGGCGTGGGTGCCATCGGAGTCATTTGATGCTTTCATGCGGCGCGCGGACAGCGCTATGTACAGTGCTAAATCAAAGGGTCGTGATCAAGTCCAGCTTGCCAATGTGTAACAAGCCGGATGCAGGGTTATCACGACCTGGTGGGTCACGTCCCGATCAAAAGTCGTCCTTTACGGCTCCCCCGTTGATCTTGAACGCTCGGGTTTGCAGATAGACACTTCGAATGAAGTTGTACTTATCGCCCGTAATGAGCTTTTCGGACGTCAGATATTGAGCCCGTCCGTCGATCAGGCTCACGCCGTAAAGGCTATTACGGGTAGGAACGTCGCCGATGTAGCGGACCGGATTGGTGTAGGCATCGGGAAGGATGGCAGGCGCATCGCGCAGTGTGCTTGGCCCCAGGAGCGGCAGTACCAGGTAAGGGCCGCTATTTACCCCCCAGTAACCGAGGGTTTGACCGAAATCTTCGTCACTGCGCTGCAGCCCCATGGGCGTCGCGACGTCAAACAACCCCGCCAGGCCAATCGTGCTGTTGAGTAAAAAGCGACTCGTATCCACGCCGGCACTATGAAACTTGGCTTGAAGTAAGTTGTTGGACAGATTTTTGACCTCCCCCAGATTATTGAAAAAATGATGAATGCCGTCTTGAGCAACCCGGGGAGTGACGAATTGGTAGGCCTGGGCAAGTGGTTTGAGTGCATAGGTATCCAACGTGTCGTTGAATGAGAAAATAGGTCGGTTAATACCTTCCCATGGATCTGCGTCGGCGTCCGCACGCGAAGGCGGTGAGATCGTGATGAAGCAGGCGCAGGCAAGCACCTGGACGCAACGGCTTACACTGGAACGAAAGGCACACATGGTTATTCCCCACTCAAAGAAGTCATCTGATTTGATGCGCGCAAGCCGTTCCTTCGCTGCGGTGATGTGTGCACGTGGCAGGGCCATTAATTCCAACCGCCCCCCAGCACTTTGTACAACGTGATGCGATTACTCTGCTCGGTCAGGCGCAGCGTGATCAGGTCCTGCTGTGCGCTGTAGAGCGAGCGTTGCGCATCCAGGGCTTCGAGGTAGCTTTGCGAACCGCCCCGATACAAGGCATCCGAGAGTTCGAAGCTTTTGCGGCTGGCGTCGGTCAGCGCCTGTTGCGCGGCGATACGGCGATCCAGGGTGCTGCGCACCGCCAACGCATCGGCCACTTCGCGGAAGGCGGTCTGCAGGGTTTGCTGATAGGTCTGCACCTGGATCTCGCGTTCTACCTTGGCCGAATCCAGGGTCGCGCGGTTACTGCCGCCGTCAAAAATCGGCACGCTGATGCTCGGGGCAAAGGTCCAGGCACCGCTGCCGGACTTGAACAGGCCGGCCAATGCCGCACTGGACGAGCCGGCGTTGGCGGTCAGGCTGATGCTCGGGTAAAACGCCGCACGGGCCGCGCCAATATCAATGTTGGCGGACTTGAGCGTATGTTCGGCCGAGAGCACGTCCGGGCGTTGTTGCAGCAGGCTGGAGGGCAGGCCCGCCGGAATCTCCACCAGCACCGCCGCCGATTCCAGGTGCGTCCCCGGCAAGAGCGCCTCGGGCAGATCACTGCCGACCAACAGGCGCAAGGCATTGCGGTCCTGCAGGATCTGGCTCTCGTAGGACGCCACATCGCCCCGTGCCGACTCGACCGTGGTCTGGGCTTGCGCCACGGACAACGCAGAAGCGCCGCCCAAGGTGTAGCTGCGCTGGGTCAGGTCGTAGGTGGCCAACTGGCTGGTCAAGGTTTCCTGGGCCAGCAGCAGCCGTTCGTTGTCGGCGGCCAGGGTCAGCCAGGCCGTGGCCACTTCGGCCACCAGACTGATTTGCGTGCTGCGCCGGGTTTCCGTCAGCGCCAGGTAGTCTTCCAGCGCCTCATCCCGCAGGTTGCGAACCCGGCCAAACACGTCCAGCTCATAACTGCTCAGCCCCAATTGAGCGCTGTAATCGTGAGTGGTGGCCGCCGCGCCGGAGTTGGACAGCGACCCCGGTGTACGGCTATGGGTGCCGCTGACGCTCGCGTCGACAGTGGGAAACAGGTCTGCGCGCTTGATGCGGTACTGCGCCTGAGCCTTCTCAACGTTCAGGCTGACCAAACGCAAGTCGCGGTTATTGGCCAGCGCCAATACCTGCAACTGCGCCAGGCGGCTGTCGGTAAAGAACTGCTGCCATTTGATATCAGCCCCAGCCTGCCCTTTTGGCAGGCTGGCTGCAGGCAGCCATTGCTCGGACACCGGTGCAGCGGGACGCTCATACTGCGGTGCCAGGTTGACGCAACCGCCCAGGGCCATGGCGGCCAGCAAAGGCCAGTGTGACTTGATCATGCATCACCTGTCGGGGCAGATTGGTTAGCGCTGTGCACGCGGCCAAAACGGCGGCGGATCAGCACGAAAAACAGCGGCACAAAGAAAATCCCCAGCACCGTCGCGCTGAACATGCCGCCCAGCACCCCGGTCCCGATGGCCTGGCGCCCGGCGGAGCCTGCGCCCGTACTCAAGGCCAGCGGCAACACGCCGAACATGAACGCCAGGGAGGTCATCAGGATCGGCCGCAGGCGTTGGCGCACGGCGATCAGCGTCGCGTCGATCACGCTGTTGCCCTGCTCTTGCAAGTGCTTGGCAAACTCAACGATCAGGATCGCGTTTTTCGCGGCCAGGCCCACGGTGGTCAACAACCCGACCTGGAAATACACGTCGTTGCTCAACCCGGCGACACGGGTCGCCAGCACCGCACCGATCACCCCCAGGGGCACTACCAGGATCACCGAAAACGGCACCGACCAACTCTCATAGAGCGCGGCCAGGCACAGGAATACAAACAACACGGAGACGCCGTAGAGCAGCGGCGCCTGGGAGCCCGACAGGCGCAGTTGATAGGATTGCCCCGTCCACTCGTAGCCGATGCCCTGAGGCAGTTGCCGAACAATGGCTTCCACCGCGTTCATCGCGTCCCCGGAGCTCACCCCTGGTGCAGGGTCACCCACAATTTCCAGGGAGGCGTTACCGTTGTAGCGTTCCAGCAACGGCGAGCCGTAACTCCAGGAGCTGCTGGCGAAGGACGAAAACGGCACCATTTCATTGTTGCT
This sequence comes from Pseudomonas sp. 14P_5.3_Bac1, assembly GCF_025466135.1. NCBI lineage: Bacteria > Pseudomonadati > Pseudomonadota > Gammaproteobacteria > Pseudomonadales > Pseudomonadaceae > Pseudomonas > Pseudomonas sp. 14P_5.3_Bac1. The sequence goes on from NZ_JANLOF010000007.1 coordinate 78,275, forward strand.
GTTGCGCACAAACCAGTGATCAAGGTCCGCCGCCTGCATGCGCGAGGATGCCTGGCCCTGTACATAGACTTTTTTCACCCGGCCCTGGTTGAGGAAGTCGTTTACGTAAGTACCGCCAAGCGCCGTCGACAATGTGGTGTTGATGTCACTGGTACTCAAGCTCAAGGCCCCGGCCTTGCGGTCGTCAATGCTGACCTTGAGCTGCGGCGCATCGTCCAGGCCGTTGCTGCGCACGCCCAGCAAGCGGGGATCTTTCCTGGCCAACTCCAGGAACTGTTCGCGGGCCGCCACTAACGCATCATGGCCCAGGCCACCGAGGTCCTTGAGTTGCAGGTCGAACCCCGAGCTCTGGCCCAGGCCGCGCACGGTCGGCGGCTGCATGACGAACGCATCGGCATCGCCGATGCTCGACAGCGCCATGGTCGCCCGCTGGGCGATAGCGGCTGCACCCTCACCAGAGCCACCGCGTTCGGACCAGTCCTTGAGGCGAATAAACGCCCGCGCGGTATTCTGGCTGTTGCCGCCCATGCCCAGCCCGCTGATGCTGATCATCGCTTCGACTTCGGGCTGTTTCAGGATGTAGTCTTCGAACTGCTTGATCACGGCTTGTGTGCGGCTGTCCGTCGCGCCGACCGGTAACTGGATCTGTGCCAGGAGGATCCCCTGGTCTTCATCCGGCAGGAACGACGTGGCCAGGCTCATGTAGCCCACCGCCATGACCACCAGCACCACGCCGTAAAGCAGCAGGCTGCGTCCCCAACGGAGCAACACCGCCCCCACCCAGCGCTCATAACCGGCACTGGCCCGTTCAAAGGTGCGGTTGAACCAGCCGAAGAACCCGCGCTGAGCCGTATGCGCCTGGCCGCCACGCGCCTTGAGCAACGACGCGCAGAGCGCGGGTGTCAGGGTCATCGCCACCAACACCGACAGGACCATGGCCGAGACAATGGTCACCGAAAACTGCCGATAGATAATCCCGGTGGAACCACCGAAAAACGCCATGGGAATAAACACTGCACTCAGCACCAGGGTGATACCGACCAGTGCACTGCTGATTTCACTCATCGATTGCCGTGTGGCGGCCACCGGCGACAGCCCCTCGCCCATCAACCGCTCGACGTTTTCCACCACCACAATGGCGTCGTCCACCAGCAAACCGATCGCCAGGACCATGGCAAACATGGTCAAGGTGTTGATCGAATAGCCGAACAGCGCCAGCACACCGAACGTGCCCAGCAGCACCACTGGCACAGTAATCGCCGGTATCAGCGTTGCGCGCAGGCTCTGCAGGAACAGGAACATGATCAGCACCACCAGCACGATGGCCTCGCCCAGGGCCTTGACCACTTCCTCGATGGACAGGCTGACAAACGGCGTGGTGTCGTAGGCAATCACGTTTTTAAGCTGCATTTCTGTCGGGTAGAACGGCTCCATCTCTTTGAGCTTGGCCTTGACTGCCTCACCGACATTCAGCGCATTGGCGCCAGCCGCCAGTTGCACACCCATGGCTGCGGCGGGTTTGCCGTTGAGGGCCGAACTGATGTCGTAGCTTTCACTGCCCAACTCCAGGGTTGCGACGTCGCCCAGCAGAACGACAGCTCCATCACTGTTGGACTTGACGACGACATTACGAAACTCTTCAACGGTCTGCAGTTTGCTGCGGGCGCTGATCGTGGCGTTCAACTGCTGCCCCTTGATCGCCGGCAAGGCGCCGAGCTGCCCGGCGGAGACTTCAGTGTTCTGCGCCTCCAGGGCACTGCTGACGTCCGAGGGCATCAACGCGTACTTTTCCAACAGGGCGGGATCCAGCCAGATACGCATGGCGTAGCCCGACCCCAACGTCTGCACATCGCCAACGCCGTCTATTCGGCTGATGGAGTCCAGCAAGGTGGTGGAAATGTAGTCGCCGATCTGGGTACCGGTGACACTGGGGTCATCCGATGCCAGGGCGACAATCATCAAGAAGTCCGAGCCGCCTTTGGTCACGGTCAGGCCTTCGCTTTGTACCGTTTGCGGCAGTCTCGACTCCGCTTGTTGCAGCTTGTTCTGCACCTGCATCTGGGCGACGTCCGGGTCAGTGCCGGCAGTAAAGGTCAAACTGATGCTGGCACTGCCTGCCGAACTGCTGGTGGCCGACATATAGGTCAGGTTATCCAGGCCTTTCATCTGCTGTTCGATGACCTGGGTCACCGAGTCCTCCACGGTCTTGGCCGAGGCCCCGGTGTAGGTGGCAGAAATCGTGACCGTGGGCGGCGCGATGTCCGGGTACTGCTCCAACGGCAACTGGCTGATGGACAAGCCACCACCGAGCATGATCACGATGGCGATCACCCAGGCGAAGATAGGTCGATCAATAAAAAAGTGCGCCATGTTCAACCCGCCTTCACAGGAGTCGGCGTCGTAGCCGCCTGGGTAGTGGCGTCTTGCGCGTTTACGGCGGCGCCGACACGAACCTTTTGCCCGCCTTCGACGATCAACTGGTCCCCCGCGTTCAGGCCTGCGGTGACCCACCACTGGTTACCCACCGCGCGATCGATGGTCAGCTCGCGTTGCTCAACCTTGCCGTCAACCACCAGCAACGCGGTGGTCACACCACTGGCGCTACGGTTGACCGCTTTTTGCGGAATCAGAATGGCCTGATCATTGCGCGCCTGCTCCAGCACCGCGCGCACATACATGCCCGGCAGCAGCAGGTGGTCCGGGTTGGCGAACTCTGCGCGAAGGGTCACGGTGCCCGTGCCCTCGTTGACACTGACGCCGCTGACCTTGAGCCGCCCCTCATGGTTGTAGGCGGTGCCGTCGTCCAGCTTCAGACTGATCCGTGCCTGCCCCTCGCCGTTGGACTGCAAGGCCCCGCTGGCCAGGTCACGCTTGAGCCGCAGCAGTTCCGTAGTCGATTGGGTGACATCCACATAGATCGGATCGAGTTGTTGCACCGTGGTCAACGCGCTGTCCTGATCAGCCACCACCAGCGCCCCGGGGGTCACAGTGGACGTTTCAATGCGCCCGCTGACCGGCGAGGTAATACGTGTGTAAGCCAGGTTAATCCGGGCGGTCTCGACTTCAGCTGCGGCGACTTGCACGTCGGCGGCCGCGGTGAGCAACGTCGCCTGCGCGTCCTCGTTGTCTTGCTGGCTGATGGCATTGATCTTCACCAGTTCGGCGTCGCGCCTGGCAGTGGCCTGCGCCGATTTAAGCGTGGCGCGGTACTTGGCCAGGCTCGCCTGGGCCTGCGCCAGTGCGGCGTTGTAGGAGGCCGCATCCAATTGGTACAACGCTTGCCCGGCCTTGACATCCGCACCCTCGACAAACAGCCGCCGCTGGACGATGCCACCGACTTGCGGACGAATCTGCGCCACCATGAAGGCCTGGGTGCGCCCCGCCAGCTCGGTGGTCAGCACTTGGCTCTGGGGTTTTATGCTGATCACCGAGACCTTGGGGGTGACCGCCTCAGGAAGTGGCTCGCCGCCGGAGCAGCCGCCCAGCATGACCAAAATGATCAAGGACAGGAGCACCGCGGCGGTGACCAGGAATTTGGCGATTATTTTCGTCGACATAGCAGCCTCTGCAAGACGGGATGACTTGAGTCAGCGCCATGCTGCGAGGCAAATGTGCAGGAAAATTGAAGATTGCCCCGCCGGGTTGAATCTTTCGCTCGCCAGGGCCTAAATGGTCACCATCCATTCCCGACGGCCCGCCTCCATGAAGTTGAGTATCTCCACCAAGCTGTTTATTGCGGTACTGGCCGGTGTGTTGCTGGTCATCCTGAGCATGGGCCTGGCGACCAGTTGGAGCTTCGGGCGGGGCTTTCTCGGGTACCTCAATGAGCAGGCGCTGGAGCGCATGGCGCCCGTGCTGCCGCGCCTGGCCAGCGCCTACGCGCGCGAAGGCAATTGGGAGTTCCTGCGCAACCAGCCGGACCGCTGGTTCGACATCATGCGGCCCGAACTTGGCGAGGATCCGGCGAAGAACGACCTGCGCACGCCTTTGGCCTCCGACCTGACAGGCGCGCTATTTCGCATCGCCTTGTTGGATAAACACAAAAAACGCGTGAACGGTTACCCGGATATTGGCGACGACGCGCTGTTGCGCCCGGTTGTCGTGGCCGACGAAACCGTGGGCTGGCTGGCCGTGACCCCGTTCCAGAGCGTGACCGAGGCCGGCGGCGAACGGTTCCAGCAATACCAGTTACGCACCAGTTTGGTCATGGGCGCGTTTTCGCTGTTGCTGGCGATGCTGATTGCCTGGTGGATCGCCCGAACGTTGCTGGAACCGGTCAAACGGGTGGCCGCAGCGACCCACCGTCTGGCCAGCGGTGACTACAGCAGTCGGGTGGCGGTGGCCTCCAATGACGAAGTGGGCCAATTGGCCCGTGACTTCAACCAGCTCGCCTACACCCTGGAGCGCAATGAACAGATGCGTCGCGAGTTCATGGCCGACGTTTCGCACGAGCTGCGCACCCCGCTGTCGGTAATGCGTGGCGAGCTGGAGGCCATCGAGGATGGCGTACGCACCCTGAACCCAGGCTCGATGAAGTCGTTGCAAGGCGAGGTCAGCATGCTCAGCAAACTGGTGGATGACCTGTATGAGTTGTCCCTGGCGGATATCGGCGCACTGACCTACCGCAAGAGCGTGTGTTCATTGGATCACTTGTTGCAAGCCAGCGTGTCGATGTTCCAGGAGCGTTTGAATACCCGGTACCTGCGCGTCGAATTGGACTTGCCGTCCCAACCGCTGGAGCTGTTCGCCGACGCCAATCGCTTGCAGCAATTGTTTTCCAACCTGTTGGAGAACGCCGTGCGCTACACCGATCCGGGGGGGGTCATACACATCCGCGCCTCCCAGGATCGCGCCGAGGTGTGCCTCGAGCTCCTCGACTCCGGCCCTGGTGTTTCGGCCGAGCAACTGCCGCGCCTGTTCGAGCGCTTCTATCGTGGCGAATCGTCGCGCAACCGTAGCAGTGGCGGGGCCGGCCTGGGGCTGGCGATTTGTCACAGCATCGCCCTCGCCCACGGCGGCAGCCTTGACGCCGCGCACTCCCCGCTTGGGGGGCTTTGGCTGACCCTGCGTCTGCCAAGGAACATCTGACTCATGAACGACGAAAGCCCGATCCTGATTGTCGAAGACGAACCGAAGCTGGCCGCATTGATGCAGGATTATGTGGTTGCGGCAGGCTACCCGACCCTGTGCCTGGACAACGGCTTGCAGGTGGTGCCGACCGTGCGCGCCCACACGCCGCGCCTGATCTTGCTCGACCTGATGCTGCCCGGCCGTGACGGTATGCAAGTTTGCCAGGACCTGCGGGTGTTCAGTGCCGTGCCCATCATCATGATCACCGCCCGCGTCGAAGAGGTGGACCGCCTGCTGGGGCTGGACCTGGGCGCCGACGACTACATCTGCAAGCCTTTCAGCCCGCGCGAAGTGGTTGCCCGGATCAAGGCCATCCTGCGCCGCGGTCCCCAACTGCTGACCAGCGCCCCACCGCGCCTGCTGATCGACGAAACGCAGTACCGCGCCTCACTCGACGGTATCGCACTGGACCTCACCCCCCTTGAGCTGCGACTGCTCAGCACCTTTGCACGCTCCGCCGGGCGGGTGTTTTCCCGCGACCAACTGCTGGACAAGATCTACTCCGACCACCGCGTGGTCACCGACCGTACGGTGGACAGCCATATTCGCAACCTGCGACGCAAACTGGAGCAGGCGTGCCCTGGAGAAACGCCCATCGAGTCATTGTATGGCGTGGGCTATCGGTTTCAGCTTGCCGACGCCTGAGGCCCCGTCGAGGTGAAGGCCTTGGCGTGAATGCGATGTCTGGGCAAGCCCCTCGGTGCGTCTATTTCGGATCGCGCCCCACGATTTAATCCTCGACATTTTCAACGCATAGGGCTTCGAGCAATACCGGCTCCAAGACGTCAAAGAAGCGTCTGATTTCCCCGGCTATCGCCGTTTACCTGGGTATTCAACTTTCGCGTCTTATGGCTGTGCGCGCAGGCGAGGCCGGGCGCCGCAGGCCCTCAGATACTCAGGAGTTCGGCCAGCGGAAAACGCTGCGTGGTCTTCATTTCTCGCAGCGACAGGTTCGAGCGAATACTCAAAACGCCCGGGAGCTTTCGCAGCACCTTTTCGACGAATCTGCTGTAACTGTCCAAATCCCTGGCGACGACTTGAAGTAAAAAATCCGCCTCGCCCGTTGTGTTGTGACAACTGAGTACCTGAGGCGCCGAGGCGATGATTTTTTCAAACTTTTCCGTGGCCTCTTCACTGTGATCACTGCAGGAAATCTGAACAAAAGCCATCACCCCCAGGCCCAGCTTTCTGCGATTCAGGATGGCTTGATACCCCTCAATCACCCCGCACTCCTCAAGGCGCTTTTGTTTACGCCAACAGGATGCTTCGCTGAGGGAAAGTTGCTCCGCCAATTTGACATTCGACAGTCGCCCATCTCGCTGCAATCGCTCTGATATTGCAATGTCCACCTTATCCAAACGCTCGAGCATGGTTGATCCTTTCAATTATGTGCCAGCTCACGGAGATTAATTTCATTCGGCGCAAACTATCAATCGCAATCTGAAAAGCAATTTCACCCCATTTGCACATAATGGATCACCGCTGATTCGAGCAGCCCCGCGCAAGAACGCCATTGAATACAGCGCCGTGTCTATCCAGGTAGAGGTTACTTTCATGAAAGCAGTTGTCTACGAAGCCTTTTCCAAACCGCCGCGCTTGATGGACGTCGAAGACCCGACGCCGGAGCGTCACGGTGTGGTGATACAGGTGAGGGGCACGGGGGTTTGCCGCAGCGACTGGCACGGCTGGAAAGGCCATGATCCGGACATCCAGTTGCCGCATGTTCCCGGGCATGAGCTTGCCGGCATCGTGGCCGAGGTTGGCCGCGACGTTACCCGGTGGAAGGTCGGCGACCGGGTGACGGTGCCCTTCGTAGGCGGGTGTGGCGCGTGTCCCGAGTGCAACAGCGGTAACCAGCAGGTCTGCACTACGCAGTTTCAACCGGGCTTTACCCACTGGGGTTCGTTTGCTGAATACGTCGGTATCCATCAGGCCGACCTGAACGTCGTGGCACTCCCTGAGAGCATGGACTTTGCCACCGCTGCAAGCCTGGGTTGTCGCTTCGCCACTTCATTTCGCGCCGTCGTTGACCAAGGCAAAGTCAGCGCCGGACAGTGGGTTGCGGTGCACGGCTGCGGAGGCGTCGGCCTGTCCGCAGTGATGATCGCCAACGCCCTCGGCGCGAACGTCATCGCCATCGATATTTCCCAGGAAAAACTAGAGCTGGCGCGCTCGCTCGGTGCCGTTGCAACCGTGAACGCACAAGCCGTTGCGGACGTCACCGAAGCCGTGCTGGAAATCACCCAGGGTGGCGCCCACGTCTCACTGGATGCGCTGGGCCATCCCACCACGTGCTTCAACTCCATCAACAACCTGCGCCGTCGAGGCAAACACGTCCAGGTAGGCCTGATGCTCGCCGACCACGCCACACCGGCGATCCCCATGAGCAAAGTCATCGCGCACGAGCTTGAGATCTACGGAAGCCACGGCATGCAAGCCCATCGTTATGACGCCATGGTCCAGATGATCACCGGCGGAAAACTCGCCCCGGAAAAACTCGTGGGTAAAACCATCAGCCTGGAGCAGTCCATCGACGCGTTGATGAACATGGATCGCTTCGAGACGGCTGGCGTAACGGTTGTGACCGAGTTCTAGCTCAGGCAGGACGCAACAGTACCCAGGCCACAATACCCATTAAGTATTGGTCACCACCTCCTGGGTATTTGACCTCTCCCAACCAAAGCAACACCATTGAGTTCATCAGGACCCCATCGGCACGCAGCTCAAGGAATGACCGCCTCCATGCACCCCATCTCTATTGAACGGGTCGAAGCTCACCTCGTCGAGCTGCCGACCCTTAGGCCACACCGGCTGGCGATGCATACCATCGAAACCCAAACTACCGTGATCCTGCGGATCCGCTTTAGCGACGGCATCGACGAGAACACCAGGGAGCGACGCTCAAACTGGGCAGCGCCGACTGGTTCGGCCTGGCCGACCCAGCCCTGCATGCCGAAGTCGAGCAACGCCTGGGCGCTCATCCGGGGCGAGCGTTCTTCGAGCCATTGAGCCCCATGGGCCTGAGCCTGCTTGAGCTGGGCGCCAGCGCTCGGGAAAATATCGGACAGCAGGCGCGCCAATGCTGACACCGGAGCCGCCCGTAACCCAGACCGGGGCCAGACGCTGGGTATGCCTGGTGATCCTGCTGGTGGATCGTTCCTGTCGCCCCTGGATTACTTCATCGTCAATATCGCCCTGCCCTTTATCAAGGCCGACCTGAAAGCCAGCGATGGCCTGATGCAGGCGTCGGTGTCGATCTACGCCGCAGCCTTTGCGCTGTTCCTGATCCTCGGCGGGCGTTTAGGGGACAGGTACGGGCCACGGCGGATTTTCATGCTTGGCATGCTTGGCTTTGCCGCCGCCTCGGTGGCTTGCGGCATCGCCGGCAGCGATCTGGGACTACGGCCTGGGGTTGTCGGCGACCATCCCGGTCCTTATCTCCACTCCCGGGCATCCGATGCAGAAAAGCATGGGCCTGATAGGCCTGGGCGAAACGATTTTTTCCTGGCCGATCTTGCTCACAGCTCTGGTGGTGTTGGTGACGTTGCCTCTGCTCAATGCAGCCCTGCACCCCCGGCAGGGGGAACAGGTGACCGAGATCGACGCCAGCCAGTACATCGCCAAGGATGAAAGCGGCCAGGGCGTGGACGGGCTGTTCGCCGACAACACCGTGGCCACTCGGCTCAACAACAGTAGGCTGCTGAGCCTGGCGGTGGGCCTGTTGGGTCTGGGCTACGTCGCCGTGAGTTTTTTCCGCGGAGCCAACCTCGATCTGAACAAGGTCAACTTTCTGATCCTGTTCCTCGGCATCCTGCTGCTGCGCACCCCGGCCCAGTACATAGCCAAGCTCAATGAGGGCATCAAGACCATTACCGGGATCATTCTCCAGTACCCCTTCTACGCCGGGATCATGGCGATCATGGCCGGTTCGGGCCTGGTGGACAGTGTCTCCAGGGTCTTTGTCGACGTGGCCAACCAGCAGACCTTGCCCTTCTGGGGCTTGCTCAGCTCGTTCCTGATCAACTTCTTCGCCCCTTCCGGCGGCGGCCACTGGGCGATTCAGGGCCCTTTCATGATCGAAGCTGCCCGTGCCCTGAACAGCTCACTGGCCCAGACCTCCATGGCGGTGATGCTGGGCAACGCCTGGAACGACCTGGTGCAGCCGTTCTGGATCCTCCCGGCCCTCGCCCTGTCACGGCTGAAACTCAAGGATGTGATGGGCTACACCGTGATCTGTATGTTCTGGGTCGGTGCCATCTACATCGGCACCGTTCTGCTGTGGGGATACCTGGGCCACCCGTGAATCCCGATTCATCATTTTCAGGAGTCTGCGTATGCCATTTGTAATCGAAACATGGGACAAGCCTGGCAGCCAGGCGGTCCGCAGCCGCCACCGGCCCAGCCACCTGGAGTACCTGGAGCGCCACGCGGCGCTGTTGATCGCGTGTGGCGCCAAGTTGCATGACGATGCCAGCGACCTGGGCGGTGGGTTCTACATCGTCGAACTGGATACCCGCGAACAGGCACAGGCGTTTATCGAGGGCGACCCGTTCTACCAGGCAGGGCTGTTTCTCAACGTACAGATCACCCGTTGGCGAAAAAGCTACGTACTCGGCAAAAACCTGCTGACCGAGTGACCACGGCACCACCAGGTGCCCCTGGACAGTGCTTGGCCAGGCACGACAAATAGCGGGCCAAGCGCCGACGTATGCGTAAATCCCAGGCAAAAAAAAGCCACTCGTTAGAGTGGCTTTTTCTTTGTGTTTGGAGCGGGAAACGAGACTCGAACTCGCGACCCCGACCTTGGCAAGGTCGTGCTCTACCAACTGAGCTATTCCCGCGTCTTGGTGGTGTGCATTCTATAGAATCCAGAACCCCCGTCAACCCCTTGATTCAAAAAAGTTTTATTTCTTTTCAACGGTGGTGCGCAGATGCGGCCAGGCAGCACGCAAATACTGAAGCATGGACCACAACGTCAGGCCCGCGGCGATCAGCAGCAAGGCGTAGCCGGTGAGCACCCAGAAGGAGAAGTCCGACGGATTGGCCAGCAGGATCACCAACGCGAGCATTTGCGCAGCGGTTTTCCATTTGCCCATGTTGGACACCGCCACGTGGGCGCGCGCGCCGATTTCGGCCATCCATTCGCGCAGGGCCGAGACGACGATCTCGCGGCCGATGATCACGGCGGCCGGCAGCGTCAGCCACAGGTTGCCGTGCTCCTGCACCAACAGGACCAGGGCCACGGCCACCATCAGTTTGTCGGCCACCGGATCAAGGAATGCACCAAAGGGCGTGCTCTGTTCCAGGCGACGCGCCAGGTAGCCGTCAAGCCAGTCGGTTGCGGCTGCAAAGGCAAACACTGAACTGGAGGCTGCATAGCTCCATTCGTACGGCAAATAGAACAACAAAATGAAAATCGGAATAAGCAGGACACGTAGAACGGTAATCAGATTAGGGATATTCATCGGCACAACTGGCTACGAGGTGAGAAGGCATTCTATTCGCTGTGCAGGTTTGCATAAATCAACTCAGCGAGCTTTTTACTGATACCGGGTGCTTTGGCTATTTCGTCAATGCTGGCACGGGACAGCTCCTGCAAGCCACCAAAATGTTTAAGCAGGTCGCGCCGGCGTGTCGGGCCAACGCCCGCCACCCCTTCCAGGGTTGAGGTTCGACGGGTTTTGCCGCGACGGGCACGGTGGCCAGTAATGGCAAAACGGTGGGCCTCGTCACGGATCTGTTGAATCAGGTGCAGCGCGGGTGAGTCGCCCTTCAAGGTGAACTCATGGGCGGCATCATTCAAGTACAACGTCTCGAAACCGGCCTTGCGCGTGGCGCCCTTGGCCACGCCGAGCAGGATCAGGTCGGGTACGGCCAGTTCGTTGAGCACGTCACGGGCCATGGACAACTGGCCCTTGCCGCCGTCCACCAGAAGAATATCCGGCAGTTTGCCCTCTCCGTCCTTCAACTTGCTGAAGCGTCGCGTCAGGGCCTGGTGCATCGCGGCGTAGTCATCGCCGGCGGTAACGCCTTCGATGTTGTAGCGCCGGTAATCGGATTTGATCGGCCCTTCCGGCCCGAACACCACACAGGACGCCACGGTGGCTTCGCCGCTGGAGTGGCTGATGTCGTAGCACTCCAGCCGTTGCGGCGGCTCGTCCAGGTTAAGCACTTCAGCCAAGGCGTCGAAGCGTGCGGCCACATGTTGCCGATTGGCCAGACGCGCACTCAGGGCTTGCTCGGCGTTTGTGACCGCCAGTTGCTGCCAACGGGCACGGGTACCGCGCACGCGGTGGCTGATGTCCAGCTCACGGCCGCGCAGCTCGTGGATGGCCTCGATCAGTGTGGGGAAGTCTTCATGCACCACGTTGACGATCAACTCCGAGGGCAGATCGCGCTCCGGGCTGCTGACGTAGTACTGACCAAGGAAAGCGGCCATGACCTCAGCCACTTCCTCGTCGATCCCGGTTTGCGGGAAGAAGTTCTTGCTGCCCAGCACTCGCCCGCCACGCACGCTGATCAAATGCACACAGGCGCCGCCCGGGTTGACGAACGCGGCGATCACATCGACGTCGCCGTTGCCGCCCTCCATGCTTTGCTGGTCCTGAACACGGCGCAACAGAGAGATCTGGTCGCGCAATTCAGCGGCCCGCTCGAAATCCAGCGTGCTGGCAGCCTGCTCCATGGCGCCGGAGAGCTCATCGGTGAGCGCATTGCTGCGCCCTTCGAGGAACATCACCGAATGGCGCACATCCTCGGCGTACTCCGCCGGATCAACCAGGCCGACACAAGGCGCCTTGCAGCGCTTGATCTGGTACTGCAGGCAAGGCCGTGTGCGGTTCTTGTAGAAGCTGTCTTCGCACTGGCGCACAAAAAAGGTCTTTTGCAGCAGGCTCAGGCTTTCGCGGATTGCACCGGCGCTGGGGTACGGCCCGAAATACTTGCCCTTCTGCTTCTTCGCGCCGCGGTGAATGCTCAGCCGCGGGAAGTCGCCGTCGGATAAAAACACGTAGGGATAGGATTTATCGTCGCGCAGCAGAATGTTGTAGGGCGGCCGCCACTCCTTGATCAGCGTCTGCTCAAGCAGCAGCGCTTCGGTTTCATTGGCGGTGATGGTGGTTTCAACCTGGGCGATGCGCGCCACCAGGGCAGCGGTTTTCGTCGCCAGGCCGGTCTTGCGAAAGTAGCTCGCCAGACGGTTTTTCAGGTTCTTGGCTTTGCCCACATAAAGCAGGCGCGCCTCGCTGTCGAACATGCGGTACACGCCGGGGCGGCCACTGCAGGTTGAGAGAAAGGCACTTGGATCAAACGGTGTGGTCATGTCAGGCGCTGGCGTCCACCATGCCGTGGCGCACCGCGAGCAGGGTCAATTCAACATCACTGCTGATGGCGAGCTTCTCGAAAATGCGATAGCGGTAGGTGTTAACGGTTTTGGGCGACAGGCAGAGCTTGTCGGAAATCGTCTGCACTTTCTGGCAGCCGACGATCATCAAGGCGATCTGGATCTCCCGCTCCGACAGCGCATCAAACGGCGAGTCGCTGGTGGGCTGGAACGATTTGATAGCCAACTGTTGGGCAATCTGCGGGCTGATATAACGCTGGCCGGCAAATACCAGGCGAATGGCTTGCACCATCTCCGCCAGGCCTGCGCCTTTGGTCAGGTAACCGGCCGCGCCTGCCTGTAGCAGACGTGTAGGAAAAGGGTCTTCCTCGCACACGGTCACCACCACGACTTTAATGTCCGGATGGCTGCGCAACAATTTGGTAGTGGCACCAAGACCGCCGATCCCAGGCATCTTGACGTCCATCAAAACCACATCGGGTTTCAACTCCCGGGCCTTGATCAGGGACTCCTCCCCTGACTCGGCCTGACCGACTACTTGCAGGCCATCGATGTCAGCCAGCATTCGTGTAATGCCTGTACGAACGAGATCATGGTCATCGACTACTAGCACCCTAATCAAGCAGACACCTCGCGATATGGTCTTATAGGTTGCTGAACACCTTAGCAAAAAACCATGGCGCAGACCTAGCTGCAAGCGTCATATATATAGAGTTTACGCACGCTATCGGTGCCCGACTTGCGCCGGACAGCCGATTTTACTGAGCAAAAGGTCAGCTTTGCGTGAGAGCCGACTTGTGTTTTCCGTTCTGCGACACGGAGTGTTCCGCCAGTGTGGAGGTCAGTCGGCGGATAGCGTCCTGATCTTCCTTGAGCATGACCCGGTAATTTTCCAGGATTTTTTCTTCCAACTGACTGAGGTTTTCCAGCTGCATAGGCGTCGGGCTTCCCGTCAGCACATATAAAACATCTACACCACGCTGAGCCACGCGTGACAGGTAGTCCGCCTTGGGTGCGCGGCCGCCGCTTTCGTATTTGCCTTGGGCATTTGCCTCGACGCCGCCGATTTCACCAAAAACTTTCTGCGACAGGCCAAGACGTTCTCTTTCCTGTCTTAAACGCGAACCGATTCCACTCATTTGGATGTATGATCCTGTCTGGCACACCCCAAGAGGTGACACACTCATCTCGTTTTAAACAAACTTGAACGGTTTTGAACTATGCCCGGTATTCGCACTGCTGCACAAGCCAAGGCCTGGCTGGAACATCAAGGGAAGTCAGTTCAAGCGTTTGCCCGTGAGCACGGCGTTGATCCGGCCACAACCTATCAAGTGCTCGCCGGGCGTAAAAAAGGACGGCGTGGGGAAGCCCACAAGGTGGCGGTCCTGTTGGGCATGAAAGAAGGAATTATCGTAGATGAGCCGGTAGCCCTGAACCGCGACCCGGAAATCGTTTCCTGACCGCAGTCTGCGCCTAGTGGCAAGACGTGCCTGTTTAGCCCGATGGACCAGCCGGACACTCGCGCTCCATGCGCCAGAAGCAACCCTCTTCCCCAACGATGCTCAACCCCAGGCGCTGATACAACCTGCGCGCCGGATTGGTTTTGAACACCGTCAAGCGTAAAAGACCCAGCCCCTGTGCGCGCGCCTTGAGCGCCATCTGCTCGAGAACCCAGCTGCCTGCGCCCTGCTTGCGGTAGTTTTCGGATAAGTGCAATTCGCGAATGTACAGAGCACTGTTGTCACGGCTCAGGCTGATAAACCCCAACACCGCGTCGCCCTTGCAGATCATCCAGTTCTCGCGGCTGCCCCAGCCCACGTCAAAGCCATAGTCAGACCACACAAGACCGTATTGCAGGTAGTAACCCCCCATGGCTTGGTGGGTCAGCCTCCGCGCGAATGGCAAGTCATCGCCAGTCGCGGCGCGCAGGTGAAACGTCATTTACAGCGCAGCCACGTGGCCAGACCAGTGGCCGCCATCGCGGCGGGCAAGCACCAACGCGTCGCCAGTGCCCGGTGCGGCGGCCAGCACGCTGCCGTCCGTGGCCCAGATGGCGCTGCGCCCTGCGCAGGCCCAGCCGCCTGAAGGCCCGCCATGGTTGGCCATCAACACCAGCATGCGATGCTCGGCGGCATAACCCTGGAGCAGCGCGCTGTCCGCGGCGTAGCCACCCTCGCTGATCAACACGCCGGCGGCGTACACATTGGCGCCGGCCTGCGCGGCCTCACGTGGATGGCTGGCGTGGGAAAAGTCTGCGCAAACCGCCAGCGCAATACGGTCATCCGCCCATTCGAGGGCGGCCCCGCCCTGCCCTGCGACAAACGCCACGTCTTCACCCGGATGCAAATGCCGCTTGGTGTACACCGCCAGCGACCCGTCCGCCGCCAACACCAGCGCGCCAATCAACACGCCCGCCTCGGGCGCCAAACGGATCGGCATCCCCACCACCGCCGTCAACTGCAGCGCCTGCGCCTTTTCACGCAGTGGCGCAAGCCGTGCATCCTCTGGCGCCATCGCCAGTTCAGCGGCCAGCGCCGGCTCATAGCCGGTCAGAGACAGCTCTGGAAACACCAGCAACTGCACACCGTGCTCCGCCGCCGCCTGCATGAACGCCAGGTGCCGCTGGATATTGGCCGGCACATCGCCTGCGATTGAAGTGGTCTGAGCAGCAGCAAGGGTCAAGGCAGTCATGGTCGCGTCCAAGCCATCAATATCTAAGTGTCAGCAGCATATCGATACTCACCCCATAGCCGTAAGTACCTCAGGCGATAGAAATTACTGATTGAATCCACCCGCGTGCCTCTAGTAAGCTCCCCGCATCATTTGGAGACACACCATGTTGCAACTCACCCACACTCAGGTTTGCCCTGCTGCCAGCGCCTCGCGCTCGGTGTCGGCTACCCGCGTGAACGGTTTGAGCGCACTGGTCAGCTTTTATTTTGGGTATTGGTTTAGCCACTGGCGCGCCTGATACCTGAAATCGGCGCCCACTACTCAAGGGGTCGCCTGCCAGAGAAATCTAACCCCCGGTCGGCTCCCCGACCGGGGGTTTTGTTTTTTCAGCCCTTACTCATTTTGCTTCACACCGAACACTAAAAGGACTCACGACATGAACTACGCCACCTATTACCGCTACGACACATCCACTGCATGGCGATTTAGCAAGCTCCGTTCGGGACAGCCTGCCGCCTCCGATCGGTCACCTATTGGTGGCAAGCCAACACACGTAGCCAATACGGCCAATTGTCGAACACCCCAGTAGGGCAGAGCGCGCGGGAATCGCCCGCCGCTTGCCCAGGAAGCCTTGAATATGAACTCTGCCACCGCCGCCTTGCCTGTTGCCAACCTGTCCAGCGCCAATGAAGCCCTGACCCAGCGCCTGCCCAGCTCGCTTGAACTCAAGCACCAGTTGCCCCTCAGCCCGTTCCTCAACGAACAGATCCACGCCCATCGCCAAGCCGTGCGCGCCATCCTCAACGGTGAAGACGCCCGTTTGCTGGTGATTGTCGGCCCGTGCTCGATCCACGATCCCGAATCGGCCATGGAATACGCACGCAATCTGAAGAAACTCGCGCTTGAAGTCAGCGACCAGATGCTGCTGGTGATCCGCGCCTACGTGGAAAAACCGCGCACCACCATCGGCTGGAAAGGCCTGGCCTACGACCCGCACCTGGACGGCAGCGATGACATGGCCGCAGGCCTGACCCTGTCGCGCGAACTGATGCGTGAAATGCTGCGCCTGGGCCTGCCGGTCGCCACCGAGCTGCTGCAACCCATGGCCGCCGGCTACTTCGATGACCTGCTCAGCTGGGTCGCCATTGGCGCTCGCACTACCGAATCGCAGATCCACCGCGAAATGGCCAGCGGCCTGGGCATGCCGGTCGGCTTCAAGAACGGCACCGACGGCGGCGTCGCGATTGCCTGTGACGCGATGCGCTCGGCGTCACACCCGCACCGCCACTTCGGCGTCGACAGCCAGGGCCATCCGGCAATCATCCAGACCCCAGGCAACCCCGACACGCACCTGGTGCTGCGCGGCGGCCACCGTGGGCCAAACTACGATGCGCAAAGTGTGGCCCAGGTAAAACACGATTTGGCCAAGTCCAAAGTCGCGGCGCGGATCATGGTCGATTGCAGCCACGCCAACAGCGGCAAAGACCCGTTGCGTCAGCCGGCAGTGTTCAACGACGTGCTGGAACAACGCCTGCAAGGCGACACCTCGCTGATCGGCATGATGCTCGAAAGCCATCTGTTCGAAGGTTGCCAGCCGTTGAGCGCGTCGATGAAATACGGCGTGTCAGTGACCGATGGTTGCCTGGGCTGGAGTGGCACCGAGCATCTGTTGCGTGGTGCGGCTGAGCGGTTGCGGGAACACCACAAAGCTGACTGACGCATGGAGATCAAAATGTGGGAGCTGGCTTGCCTGCGAAGGCGGTGGATCAGTCAGAAAACCTGGCACTGATAGACCGCATTCGGGGGCAAGCCCCCTCCCACACTTGTACGGTGTTTGGGTCGGGAAAGTGGATACAACGCCTCATCAAACTGCGCCAGTTTCGCAAACACCAAGGGCTGCTCACTCGCCAGCCCTTGCAGTCTCTGCGCATACCCCAGCAGAAAATCCCGCCGCTGCAATCGATTGCTTCTTCACCCCCAGCCGTTGCTCCAGGGCATACACCAGATAGTCAGGGTTCTCGCGCGTGGAAAAATCCGCCGCCGACGCTACCGGCTTCCACTGCATGGCGTACAAGTCACTGAAATGATCGAGCCAGCCCGGGTCCATTTCCGGTTCCGATGAAAACAGCAGGCCGGTGTAGTCCTGGTAAGGCGGGGTAAAAATCGCGCTGCAGCTGCCCTGGTCAACCACGCTGCCCCACTGCATCACCACCTCATCGGCAATCGCGCGCACCGTGGCGACGTCGTGGGTGATGAACAGGCAAGCCAGCTCCCACACTGGATGCTCATTGGCTGGTCGATCCCTAGGCCTGCCACCACCGCTCGATCAGCCGCAGCCCATCCAACTCACCATAAGGCGCGGTCAGCGGCCCGCGGCTGAGGCGGTTCGAACGCGCCGCCATCGTCCCGGCACAGGGCCTGCATTTCGTTGTACATCTCTTGGCGCAGCCGCGCGTTCATCTCGCCACGGGCCGCCGTGAGCAGTTGGTTAAAGCGCGCGTTGTCCCAGAGGGTTTCGTTCCAGGCCGCGCCTTTGGCGTAGCCGATGCTGAACATGCGGTCGGCGGTCAGGCTGCTGTACCAGAACGAGGTGGTGAACGGCTGCTTTATCCACACATTGGAGAAGTAGCCGTCGGCCGGCTCGCGCACCACGTCAATGTCGATACCGGCCTGGCACGCCTGTTCCTTGAACAGTACCGAGGCGTCCACCGCGCCGGTGTAAGCAGCGTCGCAAGCTTGCAGGCGCACCTTGAACGACTCCACCCCGGCCTCGCGCAAGTAGAAGCGCGACTTGTCCGGGTCGTAGCGGCGCTGCTCCAGCGCGGCGTTGATAAAGCGGCTGCCCGGCTGGATAGGGTGGTCGTTGCCCACCAGGCCATAACCGTGCAGCACCGACGCCAGCAGGGTTTCGCGGTTGATCGCGTGCTTCATGGCCATGCGAATGTCGTTGTTGTTGAATTCGTTGCTGTCGCACAGCATCGGGAAGGTGTAGTGCTGGGCGCCCTTGGTTTCTTCAATAACCAAACCTGGGTTGCGCTTGAGCAACGCCACGGTTTTCAGGTCGACTTTATCGATCACATCGACTTGCCCGAACCCGGGCAAGGTAGAGACGCGAGTCATCTGGGTGATTACGCCGCCAACCTTTTGAGCCGCTTGCGCCGGTGGATGGCGTGGTTCGACCGCTGAGCGATCTCACGGCCACTTGAATACCTCATCGACCGGCACGCGATAACCGGTGGCCAGGCGGTTGGTTTGATTGGCCATGCCGACCACCGCCTGCAACTCGCCGAACATCGCGTCAGTCATACCGGCCTTGCGCGCGGCGGCCGTGTGGGAGGCGATGCAATACGGGCAATTGTTGGTCACGCTGACGGCCACGTAGAGCAACTCCTTGGTCAGCGGATCCAGTGCGCCGGGGGCCATGATTTCCTTGAGGCTTTCCCAGGTGCGGCGCAGGGTCGGCGGGTGGGCGGCCAGGCATTTCCAGAAGTTATTCACCTGGTCAACCTTGCGCGTCTGCATGATGTCGTCATACACCGCGCGCACCTCGGGGCTGGCGTCGGCGTATTCGGTCAAGTGTTGGGTCATGGCATGTTCCGGGCTGACAGTGGGTGTTCTGGAATACCGTGCGGCAGCTGTCTGTGGCAAGTGAAGCCGCATTTTTTATGGCGGGCGAGACTCGTGACTTCTGGTAAAGAGTCCTTTTCGGGTTCGACGGTTTTTCCGAAGGAACGTCGAGGGGATACTCGACTCCACTGTTCACACCCCTTCAGGAGTTACAGATGTCTATCCCTATGCAAAACGTTCCCGCCTTCGGACTTGGCACCTTCCGCCTGCAAGGCCAAGTGGTAATCGACTCTGTGAGCACGGGCCTGGAACTGGGCTACCGCGTCATCGATACCGCGCAGATCTACGAGAACGAAGCGGATGTCGGCCAAGCCATTGCCGACAGCGGCGTGCCGCGTGACGAACTGTTCATCACCAGCAAAATCTGGATTGCCAATTTCGCCGAAGGCCAGTTGATTCCCAGCCTGCGTGAAAGCCTGCGCAAACTGAAGACCGACTACCTGGACCTGACCCTGATCCACTGGCCGTCGCCGGAAGACCAGGTGCCCGTCGCCCAATTCATGGGCCAGTTGCTGGAAGCCAAGCGCCTGGGCCTGACGCGCCAGATCGGTATTTCCAACTTCACCATCGACCTGATGAAGCAGGCGATTGCCGCGGTGGGCGCCGAAAACATCGCCACCAACCAGGTCGAACTGCACCCCTACCTGCAAAACCAGAAGGTGGTGGATTTCGCCACCGCCCACGGTATTCAGATTACGTCGTACATGACCCTGGCCTACGGCGAAGTGCTCAAAGACCCGGTAATCCAGCAGATCGCCGAACGCCACCAAGCCACGGCGGCGCAAGTGACCCTCGCGTGGGCCATGCAATTGGGCTATGCGGTGATTCCGTCGTCCACCAAACGTGCCAATCTGGACAGCAACCTCAAGGCCCTGCAACTCACTTTGAGCGCTGCCGACATGGCACAGATCGCCGGCCTGGAGCGCGGCCATCGCCTGACCAGCCCTAAAGGCATCGCCCCGAAGTGGGACTAAACCCCGGCCGCCGGCGTGCGGGATAACTCCCGCAGCCACGGCAATACCCGCAGGCCCCGGTGGGCCTCGGGTGGGTCGATGATGTCCATGAAGTGCTCGAGGTTGACGGTGTCCGGCATGCCCGGCAGCCGGACCAGCAACGTCGGCGGTACACCGCCTTGAATATCCAGGTCCTGGTGGTCATAGACCAGTACATGATGCACCTGGGGCTGCGGCCCGTCGGCCTGGGCGGTCAACCCCGCATTAATGATCAGTACGTCGAATGGCTCGGCCGGGATGGCGGTAAGAATCTGGACTTCTTCAAGGGTTTGCACCGGAACAATCCGGTGGTACCCCAGCTGGTTGAGCATTTTTTCGATGTACAGCCGCTGCAGGTGCTGTTCATCGGCAATCAGGATGGTCAGTGCTTTGTTCGGCATGGCAAACCCCTGGGCAGGCTGTGCTCGTCAGTGAGCGTGGCCCATTTTCCAGACATATCCCGAAGACAAAATCAGGTATGTTCCTCCTTCATGTAGGAGTTCTCCCAAATCCACTGAACGGCGCTCAACCGCGCTCAGCGCCGAGCGTAAAGCTGCTCAAGCGCCGATGCAGATCGTCGAGGGCTTCGCTTACCGCTTCAATCGCCATGCCCAGTGCGTCGCGCTCCTGGCGCTGACACACCTCCTCAAGCCTTTCGCAACAGGTTATCAGCGTCTGCGCCTTGACCAGCCGTGCGCCGCCCTTGGCGCGGTGGGCGAGGTCATGCAGCTCGTGAAAATTCAACTGGCGGTGCAGCACCGGCAGCAGCGCGCGGTCTGCCTCAAGGCTTTCAAGCAACGGTATCAACAGTTCATTGAGCGCCGCGTCATCGTCACCCGTCAGCGTGATCAGGGCGCTCACATCAAATGTCTGCTCAACCTCAGATACCCCAGGGCTGGTCGCGAGCGCGGCCAGTGCCGAGCGCAAGTCCTCAAGACCGGCAGGTTTGAACAAACAGGTATCCATGCCTGCCTGTCGGCAGCGCTCGGTTTCCTCCGGTTGCGCGTTAGCGGTAAAGCCCAGCAGCAAGCACGGTACCAAGCCTTGCGCACGCTCCTGCGCGCGGATATCACGCGCCAGGGCGTAGCCATTCTTGAGGGGCATGTTGCAATCGGTGATCACCACATCCGGTTGCTCGGCTTGCCAGCATTCAAGCCCTTGCACACCGTCTTCGGCCAGGGTGATGCGATGCCCCAGAAAGCGCAGTTGGCGCGCCAGCAGCAAGCGATTGGCCGGGTAGTCGTCCACCACCAAAATGCTCAATACACGGCCCGGCCGGACCACAGGCGCCGGCCCAGCACGCTCGACCGGCACTGCGGTGGCCCTGGCCAACGTCAACGTCATGTCCACTCGCGTGCCCTGCCCGGGCGCACTGCTCAACTGCAGCGTGCCGCCCAGCATTTCACACAGACTGCGGCTGATCACCAGCCCCAGCCCCGAGCCGCTGCGCGCTGATTGTTCGGTGTTGCTGCCCTGGAAAAACGGGTTAAACAGACGCTGCTGGTCTTCACTGCTGATGCCGATGCCGGTGTCTTCCACCCACAACACCAGTTCCAGATGGCCAGTGTCAGACCCCGGTGCACTGCGCCCGCCCAGACGTACCTGGCCCTGGGCCGTGAACTTGATCGCGTTGCTCAGCAGGTTGGACACCACCTGCTTGAACCGCAAGGAGTCGATCAGCACCGGATAATCAATCAGCGGGTCGAGTTCCACCTGCAACGCCAGGCCTTTGGTCCGCGCCAGCCCCTCGAACACCCGCGCCACCGAGGTGAGCAATTCATGCAGATTGGCCGGCGCCAGGGTCAGCGACAAGTGACCGGATTCGATCCGGGAAATATCCAGAATATCGCCAATCAGCTCGAGCATGCCGCGCGACGCAACCGAGGCGACCTCCAGGGCATCGCGGTCGACGCGCCCCTGCTCGGCATTGGCAAGCGCCAATTCAATCATGCCGATCACCGCGTTCATCGGCGTGCGAATCTCATGGCTCATGGTGGCCAGAAACGTGGTCTTGGCGCGGTTGGCGGCATCGGCGTCTTCCTTGGCTTCCTGCAACTGGCCCAATAGCCGTTGGCGTTCGCTCACATCCACCCAGCCGGCAATCATGCCCACCACGTTTTCGTCCCCATCGCGGTACGGCAGCATCCAGTGGTAAATGGTCAGCACCTTGCCACCCGGCAACGTGAGTAGCCGGTCATTGATCTGCGGCTCGCCGCGTTCCATCAACCGCAGGTAATCTTCATGGAAGGACCGCGACTGCGCAGGGTTGCCGCTGTCGGCTTCTATCACCGTCTTGCCGATCACTGCGTCGGACTTGAAGCCGAACACGTCCAGATAAGCGCTGTTGCACGCCATCAGCCGGCCCTGGCGGTCGCGCACGTAAATCGGATACGGCGTGCCGTCGATCAATACACCCATAAAACGCATCTGGTCGCTCAAGGCCCGTTCCGCCTGCGCGCGTTTGCGGATCAGGCTGCGCAGGTAAATAGCCCAGCCGGAAGTGATCAGCAGCAACAACGCCGCCAGGCCAAAGCCCTGAATGATCGCACTGCGGTGACGCAACCAATGGTCCTCAATGATCACATCCGTGCGCCATTGGCTGACCAGCTCATCCATCTCCTGCGGAGGGATACTCAGCAACGCTTTGTCGAGTATCGAGTACAACTCCAACTGGCCGCGATTGACCCCGAACGTCATGCGTGCCGGCTCGGCGCCGACAGTACTGGTCACGCGCAAGCGGTCGCGGTACTGCTGGGCGATCAGGTAACGCGCATTGATCAATGAGTTGACTGCCCCTTCGGCAGCCCCGCTGGCCACCAGCGCCATGGCTTCGGTGGGGTTGCGCGCCGCCACAAAGTTAATCCCTGGGTAATCGCGGTGGATGACGTCGCGCACGGCATTGCCACTGCTGATCGCGAGGCGCTTGCCGACCATGTCCTCCAGGGTCATCGTGCCGGGGTCGTCATTGCGGGTGACCAGCACCACCGGGTTGGTCAGGTAAGGCCGGGTAAAGCGCACCTGATCAGAGCCTTCGATACTGGGCGTCACCACCGCCATCATGTCGGCGCGGCCTGTACTGACCGCGTCAATCTGCTGAGGCATCGAGCCGCCGGAAACAACATCGAACTTCAAGCCGGTACGCAGGCTGATCCGCGACAGAACATCGGCACTCAAGCCCTCCAGTCGCCCTTGCGCCGTAAAGGACGCCAACGGCAGCATCTGCTCGGACGCCACCACCCTGACCCGCGGGTGTTTCTCCAGCCAACGCTGCTCACTGGTGCTCAAGTGCAACCGCTCGGCACCGAGCAGGCCCAGGTTGTCACCGTTCCAACGACGCAATATTTCCATCTGTTCGTTCGCCGGGATCGCCCTCAGCGCAGTGTTGATGATGCGCAGCAAGCGGGTGTTGTCCCTGAGCACGGCAAAGGCGAAGGAATTGGATTCCAACGTGGAAAAATCCGCCATTTGCACATTGTTCAAGTGGTTGCGGTTGATCTGGTAATTGGCAGAGATGGCATCGCCCAGGTAGACATCGGCGCGACCGAACGCGACGGCGCCGATGGCTTCGAAAATAGATGGAAACAGCTCCACGTGGGCCTTGGGGTAAAAAGCCTCTACCACGTCGGGCGGCATGTAGTGATAGAGCATCGCGATGCGCTTGCCTGCGAGGCCGACACTCAAGGATTGGCTGTCGCCGGTGCGGGTAACCAGCACCGGCTGGTCATTGGCGTAGGAACGCGAAAGCACCAATTGCGGGTCGCCCGCCTCAAAACCATTGGACGTCCCAAGCAGGTCAATGGCGCCTTGCTTGAGGGCTTCGAGCACTTCATCGCGGGTATCGTAGCGCCGCACCTCAACGCTGATGTTCAGCGCCTGGGCGAGCAACCCGGCATAGTCCGCCGTGATACCTTCGATTTCGTCGTTGTTGTTGGTCAGTTCGAAGGGCCCGTAGTCGGGCGCGGAAACCCCCATCAACAACACACGCCGCCCCCGCAACCACTGCCAGTCAGCCTCGCCCAGCGTTACGGAGTGGCCATTGAGGCTGGAGTGCCCCAGCAGGCGCAGATTTTGCGGCTGATCAAGGGCACTGGCCATCATCGGCAGCAAGCCCATCAACAGCGTGATGATGAACCGTCGCATCGGCGCAAGGATCATGTCTGATCAGATCAGATGATTACGCTGTGCAAACTTGGCCATGTGGACCACAGACGACATGCGCAGCTTCTCCTTGAGTCGCGTCTTGTAGGTGCTGATGGTCTTGTGGCTGAGTAACATCTGATTGGCAATTTCGTTATTGCCCAAGCCCAGGGCCAGCATCTGCAACACCGCCAACTCGCGATCTGACAGGGCTTGCACCAGTTCCTGCTCCGTGGACT
This sequence comes from Pseudomonas sp. 14P_5.3_Bac1, assembly GCF_025466135.1. Taxonomy (NCBI): domain Bacteria; kingdom Pseudomonadati; phylum Pseudomonadota; class Gammaproteobacteria; order Pseudomonadales; family Pseudomonadaceae; genus Pseudomonas; species Pseudomonas sp. 14P_5.3_Bac1. Next base: position 102,415 of record NZ_JANLOF010000007.1, read on the forward strand.
GCAGATCGTCACGGCGCACCGAACTGCTCGGCAAACTGGGGAAGCAACTGTAGTTGGACATCACCGCTTTGATAGCCTTTTGCAGCTCATCCAGCTCACCGGTCTTGGCCACGAACCCCATGGCGCCGGCACGCATGCAACGCGCCGAAAAAAACTCCGGCAGGTACGAGGTCAGTACCAGAATCTTGCACGGCAGGCCCAACGCCTTGACCCGGCTGATCACCTCAAGCCCCCCCAGCTTCGGGATCGCCAAATCAAGAATGATCAACGCCGGACGCCCCTCTCTGGCCTTCTGCACAGCGTCCGCACCGTTGCCCGCTTCATCGATTTCGGTGAAACCTTCCAGCGTCAGCAGATGCCGGACGGTTTTACGGATAAACGGATGATCATCAACTATTAGCGCTTTAGTCATAAAACTCCCCTGAGAGGATAAGTACCCTTACACATCACACGGGACACAGGTACCTGTGAGAAATGACAGTGCCGACCAGCGGTGCTGCACCTACTCAGGACAATAACCAGGCTGTTCCTGGTCCCTTCGATTGAAACCGGCCGAACACGTACAGCCAAACCAATGCCGCCGGCTAGCTGCAAGCGCGCAACCTTAGCAACGAAATGACGTTTCATCCGAAGGGATAGTCCCAAGCGTATGTAGGACTTTTCCTCACGAAACATGACCAAGCCAGCGCTTGGTCATGCGTGAGGCGCGCCGGTTAATCAGTGGTGCTCGGGCTCCAGAAGGCCTGCACCACCAGGGTAGATGTGGAAATACGCGCTACCAGCGCATCCAGTTCGTCGCCGTCTACCGAGGTCGCGACCAGGGTGGCCTCGATCTCCACCTCTTCACTGCCAAACGGCCGGACGTCAACGTCGCTCGCCGGGTAGTTGCAGCGCGCCAGCTCGGCTTCGAGCAACACCATCACCGCCTGTTGCTGGCTGCGCCGCGCGATGACATAGAGGATGTTGGTCACCTCCGCCGACACCACGTCCAGAGGCTGGCGGTTGATGTTGTTGACGATCGGCCGCAGCAGCGTGTTGGCCGCCAGTACAAACAGCGTGCCCAGCAGCGCTTCGAGGATCAGGTCGGCGCCCGCACAAGCGCCCACGGCTGCCGAGGCCCACAGGGTGGCGGCAGTGTTGAGCCCGCGCACGTTGCCCTCTTCGCGCATGATCACGCCAGCCCCCAGAAAGCCGATGCCCGAGACCACGTACGCGACCACCCTAACCGCGCCTTCCGCGCCGCCCAGCCGGTTGGCCATGTCGACAAAAATCGCCGCGCCCACGGCCACCAGCACATTGGTGCGCAAACCCGCCGTACGCTGGCGGTACTGACGCTCGAAGCCGATCAAGCCACCGAGGATAAACGCCGCGCTGAGGCTGACGACAGTATCGACCAAAGAATTGAGGTTGATGTTGTTGATTGCTTGCATAGGAAATCCTCCCTGTTTATTGCCAGCCAAACTGACGGATACAGATACCCTTGGCCCGCCCACCGTAAAAGGCAGGCGCGTCCGTAGCAGCCTGAATGCTTTCAGGTGCTGGTCAGCGTCGATGAGAGGGATGCAGGCAGGTGCCAGGACTGGCCGCTGCCGGGATGCCGCTTCTCGCTTTTTTCAGGCGAGACAACGGCACAGGAAGAATGCGCGTTATCTTGCCAAGGATGTGCCGGTTACTGAAACCGGCCGACAACTGTCACTCGAACAAGTACCCACTGAGGGTCTCCGCTATTGATGAAAACGCGCGGAGTTTACGCCGCGTTTTCGCGTGAGTAAACCGTAGGAAAGTTTACCGAAGACCAACAGGCCGCTTCTTCAGCGCGAGTTCAGGAAGCGTTTTCGAGGCGTCATCCCGATCAAAGGTGGGAGGGAAATGGTCACTGCAGATCAGGTCTATGTACATCGGTTATGACGGCGTACCCGGCCGATCACGCTCGACCTTTTCCAGGTACTCATCCATCCGCCCACCCGCCAACGCCTTGAGCTGAATCGACACCGTATTCACCTGCCGCCCCATCGTAATTCCCTCGCGGGTGCGCACCGGCACATACCCAAGCTTGGGCCAGAACCGCTCGGCCCTGGTGTTGCCGACCACCACCGTCAGCCGCAGCCATTGGGCGCCTTTGCTCGCAGCCCAGGATTCGAGATCGGCATGCAACTGTCGCGCAAGCCCGGTGCCGTGCAAACGCGTATGCACCAGCAGCAATCCGATATGCCAAACCCCGGCAGCGAGCAAATCCGCGGCAATGTTCACCACAGCGACCAACTGATCCTGCGCATCGCGGTAACCCAGCCAGTACATCCGGCTGCAGCGCCACCCTGCCGGCAAATAGCCCTGCAGTTCTTCGCGCGCTTCAGTCGGCCCGGCCGGCTCGCCATTGACCGCGATGAAATAGGCCGGCGCCTGTTCGAAAAAATGCTGCAGCTCAGCCGCATCGCTGCCATGCAACCCAACCACCCGGATGCCCGCGACGGAGCAGCCCGGCAACGCCCCAACATCAACGTCCATGTTCACTTTCCTTCAGTCATCGCGCGTCAGCACTTCCAGCAACTCGATTTCAAAGCGCAGGTTGCTGTTGGGTTTGATGTGCGCGCCCATCGAACGCTCGCCATACGCCAGGTGCGCCGGTACACACAATGTGCGTACACCGCCGACGCGCATGCCCATCAAGCCCTGGTCCCAGCCTTTGATCACGCGCCCGGTGCCGATCACACACTGAAACGGCTTGCCGCGTTCCCAGGACGAATCGAACACCGTACCGTCTTCCAGGGTGCCGGTGTATTGAGTGGTGATCAGTGCGCCCTTGACCACGGTTTTACCGTCGCCCACGCGGATGTCAGTGATCTGAAGGTCTTGGTTGCTCATGGGATGCTCGTTGAATACCAGAAGGTGGGCGTTTTCCCAGAATCACCGGCGTTTGGCAAGCACCTGCGCACGGCCCAACGGAGTGCGGACAGCAATGCCCCCCTGCCCGCTCGCAGCCATTCAAGGCGCCGGGCGCAAGCCCATGTGGAGTTGCAGCGCCTCGATCAAATGAAATTGATAAAGATAGCGCTCGTGCTGGAGCGGCTCCCACCGATCAATAAAGAAGTGCCCGCGCTCGTCCACTTGAATCGGCGTGGTGACAATGTCGCCGCTGCGCGAACGATGCACCAGCAGCGTCTGGTCGGGCGCCGGGCGCTCGATCAAAAAATGCCCGGCGTGCGTGAGGCGTGAGCGGTCGGCGGGCTTGAACGCCTCCGGCGGCTTGCGGCCGGCCACCGCCACATCAAGGGCAAAGTCACTGCGCATGGCCACCCATTCATCAGGGCGCAGGGGCCTGTTGGCCGCCTCCCATTTTCCCGCCCGCAAGCCAACAGGCTGGCCGGGCGCCACATCGTTGACATGCAGGCTGATGGCGCCCTGCAACCTTGCCAGGCCAGGCACGCCCAGGAACGTGTCGGTGTGGGTGTTGCCCATCAACGCCACCCAGCGATGCGGGCCATGTGCAGCTTGATCCTGGGTGATGACCTCATTGGCAAAATAGCTGAACATCGCCGTGCGCGACGTTCCTTTATCCGGCATGCCATCGACGCAGTAACTGGCGAAGCAATCCAGCGCACGCACGCGAATCTTATACTTGGCGGCAGTTTCGATCACCGCGGTGTAAGTGTGCGGCCCTTTATAGCCCAACATGTGCCCACGGTCCTGTATCCGCAGATAGTCCTTGAGCGCCTTGGACATCGGACTGCCTTGGTACAAGGCATCAAGGTCCGCCTGATGCAGGTCCGTCAGCAGGTGCTCAACATAGAGCGTCTTGACCTTCATGGTCTTCAGTTCCTTGATCAACAGCGCCTTGCTCGATTGCATGCTGTGCGCCTCGCCGATCAATACCCCGTTTGAATGGGCATAGGCGCGCTCGAAGAACTCACGCGCGGTGAGGCCGGGCGACAGCTGTGGCTGCGGCGGCGCAGCGGGTGGCACGTGGTCTTTGAAATGCGCGCCGGCCGCCGCGTCGAGACGTTCGCGAGTCCGCTGGAAGGCCGTGTAGGCCGGTCGAAGCGCCGGGTTGCCGGGGAAATACCGCGAATCCAGACCCTTTGGCGAATCTTTCAGCGTGCGCAATGCTTCACGCAGCGCAGAGGGCATTTCGAACACGCTGTAGCGGTGCTGCGCCGGGGGCGGCAACGCCTGCGCCTGGGGTTGGGTGTAAGCGGTCTGCAGGGTGATCTTGAAATCAGCCTTGGCCAACGCATCGTCGGGAATCGAGCCGGGCGTGTCTTTCCACACCCCGACCGGCGTGCCGACGCTGACATCCTCGACACGCAGGCTCACGGCGCCGTGCAGGTCGGCCAGGCCGGGGACTTGCTCATGGGTATTCATGCGTCGGTGATCCACCAGCGCCACCCAAGCGTCGTCAGGGTTGGCCGCCACGTCGGCGGCGATCACCTTGTGGGAGTAGAAGTTGCGCAGACGGTTCTCGCGAGGCGTGAGCACCGAGGTGGTGCCCCCCGCCAATGCATCGTCCAGATAGTAGGAGGTGGACGCATCCAGCGCCTTCACCTCGATGCCGTGGTCAGACGCCGCCTGCACCAGCGCCTGATAGGAATAGGCGCTGTCCTTGGGCATGCCCAACGCTTTATCGACGCTCTTGAGGTGCGTGTCGATGCTCTTCGACGCCTTGGCGGCGTGGCGTGTTTCCAGCTTGGCCCGAAACACATCGGCGGGCAGGTACTCGATGTACAGACGCCGCACGCCGTGGTCGTGCAAGGCTTGCAGGGTGTCGATCAGGAACTGCTTGCTGGCAATCGAATCCACGCTCGCGCCGATCACCAGCCCTTTGCTTTCACTGAGCAGTTTTTGCAGGATGACTTCATGCAGGGCGTCAGGCTCAACACTCAGTACATCGGCCCGGGGAACAATCGGGGCCAAGGCATCAAAGTAAGCGTTGGCGTCACGGGTCAGGTTGTCCACTGCCGTGCCATACGGCGCGCGCAGGTGGAACAGCTGCTTGCCCATGATGTCCCTGGCGATCTGCTCGCCATACGGGTCGGCGATGCGCGCGAAGGCCGCCTCCACGGCGCCAGGGGTCACCACATGCTCCAGGTCTTTCAACAACGCCTGCGGGGTTTCGTAACGCTCCAGCGGGCTGACGGCGACGGGCAGTTTTTCATATTTGGGTGCGCCACCCGCAACACCGGCACGCATCCACTGGCCTTGAGTATTACGATGGACCAGCCGGCCGGTGGACTGCAATTTCCCGGTTGCAGCATCCTGCCTGAGCAGCAGGAAACGCCCCAGAGCGTCGGGCGTTTTGCGGGTCCATAACGCCTGGCCTTGGAACATCACCGCTTGCAGATCATCGAAGGCCGGCGTTGGCGCCTCCAGTTGTTTGATCAACGACAACGCTTGTTCCTGCGGCGCGGTATGCAGCAGCGGACGTATCGGCTTGCCCAACGGGCTGATCAGCGCCGGGCGCAAATCAGTGAATACCGCGCCGGCGCTATTGAGCAGGTAGCCAAGGTAGTGCCCGAAGGCTTCACCCATCTGCCCCTGGTTGTACGCGTGCAGGGCGAGCATCCCATCCTTGAAAGCCAGCGACATGCCCAGGCTCAGGCTCAGCACCGGGTAAGGCGCGGTGGCGATGGCAACGAGGGGTTCGATAACGCTCCACACCAGGTCCATGATCATGTGCGCACGGTTGACGGAGGTTGCCTCGACGTCGTCTATCTTGCGCTGCAGCTTGGCGTCGTACAGCGCCTGGCGCAGGTTGAGCACTACCGTCTCGCGACTGATCGGGTCATACCGGCCAGGGCTGGGATGGCTGCGGTTTAGGGTCTGCGGCAGTTGCTTTCTGGCGTTCTCCAGAAACCCATGCACGCGGGCCTTTGCCTGCGCGCCCACCCGCTCGGCGAGGTAACCGACCATGCCATCCACGTGTTTCAACACATAGTTGAACAGCCGCGCGTGGCGAAAGGTGACGCCATCCGGCGCATTCGGCGTGTAGAGCAGCACCGGGTCATGCCCGCGCTTGAACAGGAAGGTGTCGATCACCCATTCGCCGTCCACAAACAGCCGGTGCACCTGGTAACTTTCGCGCACCTGGTCGGAGGTATTGCCCAGGCTCTGCAGGCAGGTGTCCAGCCAGTCCAGGTCAGCCTGGGAGATGTGGCCTTGCAAGCGTGATTCGAGGGCAGCGTTGCGCATCTGCAATTGGCTGATGGCCAGCGTTGCGTTACGTCGGAACACATAGCCGGGGCTGCTGGGGCTTTGCAGGGTGTTGCGCACGTGGTCGACATAGCGCTGGCCGATCCACACGCCCCGCACCGAGCGCGACACCGCTTCAGGCGTCAAGCGGCTGAGGTCGACGCCGGCTGGGCCGATAAAGGTCGCCGAGGTTTCAAACTTGGGGTCCAAAAACCCTACGCTGTCGTGATAACCGTCGCGCAACAATCGGGTGTACGTGACGGAGTCCGGCGTCGTAAGCCCGGGAAACGCCTGGGGGTAATGGACGTGGACCGTGTTGGGGTCGACGTCCTGCGCGGCACGCCCGAGCAGCGCGTTCAGGCGAATTTTGGCCTGTTCATGCACAAAGCTCGCAAAGGTCGGGAACAGCGCCTGGCCGTGCGGATCGGCATGGTAAGTGCGCAAGGCGCCCTCGGTGTCCTGCGCCAGGCCGGTGAGCGTCTGGCGCTGCGCCTGGCTGGCCGAACTGAACCACAGCGGCGTGGCGAACGTGAGATCGTCGCCCATCGTAGCCAGCATGTGTTGCGCCAGGGCTTTGAGACCGGCGGCGTAATCGGCAACAAAGGTGAACCTGACCTCGTGGTACTCCTGTGCATGCGGTTTGAGGCTCAGGCCCGTGAGAATCCGTTGCATGGCGGGGCGAAAACGCAGCGACAGTGTACTGAGGACATACCCCTTCATGGCGGGCTGAGTGCACCAGCCAAGCAGGTGCGCCTTGCAGCTGGCCTCGGTGTCAAACGCCTGGAACTGCGTCGCGCTGGGGGCCTCGGGCGTGCACAGCAACAGGCGTTTGACTTCACCCTTGGCGTCCGTCTGACGCAGCAGCCACAACCCATTGAGCTGTGCCTCATGCAGCGACACGGTAGCGGCGCTGAGGTTTTCGCCGCGGCCCTCACGCAGAGCTTGAATCAATGCGTAGTCGGCCTCGCTCAAATGGTGTTGCAACACTGCCGTGTACGCCAGGGCGTTGAGCCGGTGGTCGAACATCGATTCGATCGCCTGCTTGACCACCGGGCTGCTGTGGCTTTCTTTTAGCACCGTGGCAAATGCCAGGCGCGGTTGCAGGCGGCCCAGCAAGCTCGCCAGGTAGGCCGGCGTCAGGTCCTGATACTCAGCATCCAGCGGCGTCTGGTCATAGGTCAGCGTGGTTCTGGTCAGGAAGTCCGACCCCGGCGCCTCATCGCCCTTGTGCAACCCGCGCAAGGCCAGCAGGGTCAGGCTTTGTTGCTGCTCGTAGTCGCCCACACCCGCTACGCTACGCCCGGTGCTGACCTGCAGCAGATCGGGGTCCAGGTCGTGGATTTGCAGCTCGTCGGCCAAGTGCTCGACCACCTGATAACGCGCCAGCGCCGACGGCGTGGCGGCCGGGCCCAGCAGGTCGAGCATCGTCGCGCGCGCCTGGTTATAGCTGGCCAGCAATTGGGCCAGCAGGGTTCGTTGCGCAGTATTGGCGCTGCGATACCAATCCGGGGCGCTGTAGCGCAAGCAGCGGTCAAGCAAGCGCTGGGCGTGCAATGCCAGGCACGGGCCGAGGTCGGGCAGCGTCGTCTGGATCGCCAGATCAAGGTCAGCGACCACCTCGCGTGCCGTGCGCCCCGGGTTCCCCACCAGGTCGAGCGCCCAGTCGATATCCTGCTCACGCTTGGCCGTCAACGCGTCAACCGTGTGCTCGAACAGCGGCTCAGCGTCGATCGGTTCCAGCGCCAGCGGCCAGATGCCGGCCGGGCCCAGGGCTTGGTAGCGTCTGGGCAGCAACGCCATGATTTCGCTGCGCCACGCCGCGTTGTCCATGGCGTTCAGCAGGTAACGGTCGAGTTCTTCCAGCGAGTTGAAGGATTCGATCCCGCGCAGCGGGTTGAACATCAGCACGCTGCCCACCGATTCGCCGCCGGTCAGCGTGTTCACGCGCGGATGCTTGAGCGTGGTCAGCACAAACGCCCCGGCGAACTCAATGCGCCGCGCCTGGTAGGTAAAAGTCAGCGCATACAGGCCGGGACGAAACGCCGGACCCAGCGAGATTTGCGTGATCTGGCGCGCCATCTCCGGGTGCAGCAGCCGGTCGTTGAGGTCACGCTGTGCCTCCTGTTCCAACGCGGTAATGCCCGCCTCGTTGCTGAGGAAACTGCGCAGCCCCTTGCCGTTGATCACGCTGTGCCCTTGCATCGCTTGCACTTGAGCGTTCAACTCGCGCCGCAGACGCGCCAGCAATGCCTTGCCGTCGGCATGCTGCAGGTCGGCGGTTTCCAAGGGCTGATACAGCGCACGCAGCGTGGCGGCGAGCGCCTCGCAGTGGCTTCGTAGCATGCGGTGCATACGCTGCAAATACGCCTGCTCGGCGCCGACAGGTTGCTCGGGCAACAGCGGCGCCGGCTGCTCGAACACGTGGTGGCCGATCTGGTTGAGGTAACCCTTGATCTCGCTGAAAGAAGGAACGGGTGTGGCAGAAATGGCGGTGCTCATTGGTCGTGGCTCCATGCGATGAAAGAGGCATCAGCATGGAGAACGGCCGGTACGCGCGGTGTTAGATAGATAGTGGCGAGGGCGCGTGTTCCCGCGCCACGGCGATATCGTTGAACCTTATCTGAGTGGCAGGGCCGCGGCGTGCTTTACAGCCAATGCCAGAACCGGCTCCAGAAGCCCCGCCCCAAATCATCCTTGCAGCCTGCATATTGCGCCGCATACATCTGCGAGCGCGCCTGCACTTTGCTGGCCACCGGCGGCAGCCAGGCTTTGGCGGCGTAAGTGCGCTGGCGGTAACCGCCCCAGCCTTCGTGATAGTTCAGGTACTGGCCGTAGGCGTCGTATTTGTACACGCCGTTGATGGTGTAGGTCTTGTCCATGTACCAACCGACAAAATCGATAGCGTCGTCGAAGTCCTGGCGACTGGCGCCGCTGCGGCCCGTGCTTTTGCGGTAGTCGTTCCACACTTCATCCTTGGCCTGGGCATAGCCGGCGGCAGTAGAGACGCGGCCCCAGGGGATGATCCACAACAGGTATTTGCGCGGCGCCAGGGCGTCCTGATGGAAACCGGACTCCTGGTACATGATCGCGAACGGCACCTGGATCGGCACACCCCAACGCTTTTGCGTGACTTTGGCGGCGTCGTACCAGTCGTCCTTTTCGCGGAAGATGCCGCACAGGTCATTCGGCGTGCGTGGCGGCGAGGTGCCGCACGCCGCCAGCATTGAGGTGAGGAGTAACAGTCCGACGGCTTTGCCTGCGCTCAAGGGGCACCTTTGCGTGATTCGCGTAAAAGGCCGCTATTTTACGCATTCATTCAGGCACATAGGTTATCGGCTTCGCCCTTTAACCTGTGGGAGCGGACTACACCTGGCCCACAGCAGTGATGTCGTCGCGAATGTTCACAAATGCGCCTCGGCAAATCCCACCGACCCACCCAGCCAGCCCCCTTGAACCTGCCCCGCCGCGTCCCGGCGAAACCGCAGGGAAATCTGCGACGGCCGGATCATGCGCGGAATCGGGCCATGAAAGATTGGCAATCGAACTGAAGGAACCCAATCAACTGTGGGGGCGAGTGTGACCCAGGCATGTCAGCAGCGCCGCCACTCATCCGGCGACCTACCCAGCACACACTGAAACACATGGGCCAGGTGCGACGGTGATTCATAGCCGACGCTGTTGGCGATCTCCAGAACCGACGTGCGCGTATGCCGCAGCAGTGAGTGACGAGGAGGAATGGCTGCGTTGCGGCGGCACGCACACGAACTGGCGGTCGAGCACCGACGTGCTGCGCCCGCTGTCTTCGTCCTTGAAGCCCAACACGCCATGCTCAGGCACTGCACGGGAATGGAGCGCTGACACTCGCATGTTTGGTGTCAGTGGAAGGCGGCGTCCCTGCCGCTGACACGGTTAAGCCAAAGGTACGCGGCGTGTGGTCAACGCCGTGCGGCCGACGAAGAAGCTCAGTGCCGCGCCCAACAGCAGCATGGCCAGGGTGCTCCAGGCTGCACGCGAGAGCTGTTTGGCGGCGACTTCGCCTGCTTCACGGGCCTTCTGCTCGGCCTGTTGCTTGAGCTCATCGACCTTTTGCATGGCTTGCTGATAAGCCTGCGCATAGTTGTCGACGATTTGCGTGGCTTGCTCTTTGCTCTTGCCGGTACGGGCCGCAACGATGTTGACCAGCGCGTCTTTATCCGCCGCATTCAACGCAGGTTCACCGGAGGCTTTCACGCGCTCGAACCATTGCTTGAGCTGATCACCGGCCTGGGCCGGGTTGGTCGCGGCATCCGTGGCCGTCTGCTTGCCATCGGCGGCAGCCTGGTCGGTTTTCTGCTCGACGTTGGCCGGGTCCAGTTCAGGCTTGCCACTTTGCTTGAGCAAGGTGTCGAGTTGGCCTTGCAGGCTGTTCCAATCCAGGTGGATGCCCTGCTCGTCCAGCTGCTGCTTGACGCTGTCGCTGATGCCTGGCGCTGCGGCGGCGATGCCGCTGCCGGCAGCCGACAGGCCTTTGCCGACAACATTGCCTGCCGTGCCCACCACGCTTGAGGCCAGCGCCGCCAGCAGCCAGGTGGTGAAGAGCGTGGTCAGCGTCCAGGTCAGCACGCCATGCAAGCCGCCGCGATCCGGCGCGGTACGCCCCGCCACAAACGCACCGACGGCAATGGCGACCAGCGTCGACACGAACAGCCAGATCCCGGCGCCCGTGCCGAAGCCACGCAACGGGTTACCGGCTTGCATCGGGTCGACCGCGCTCGCGCCGATGGCCGTGCCCAGCACGCTGAGCACCAGGTAGGTCACCAGGGCAATTGCACTACCGGCCAGCACAGAGCTCCAGGACACGCGAAACGGTGAACGATTGGTTTCATAGACAGTGGTCATGATTAATCCTTTGAGTGGTTGACCGTTTTAGTCTGGCGAGCGCAGGGACGGCCGTCCTCGCGCAAATGCACCAGGCCTTCTGGTGCATTCGCACCCCGCGCCGGGCAATTTCTCTGCACTATCCTCGAGCCCAAGTGTCGTAATTGCCATGCGCCCATACCCCGGAGAGACCATGACCCAGGACGTTCTTGCCAAAGAAACCAACCGCCGCCAATTGCAGCAGATCATCTCTGGACTGTCCGACGGCGTGATCCTGGCCGAGGTTGACCAGACCATCCTCTGGGCCAACGAAGCGGCGTTGACCATGCACGGGGTCAGCGAGGTCGAGGCGTTGGGGGTCAATACTGCGCAATACGCCAAGCGGTTCGCGCTGCGCTATCGCAACAACCATCCGCTGCCGCTGGAGAGCTACCCGCTCAGCCGCGTGGCCGCCGGTGAAGAGTTCAGCGATGTGGTGGTAGAAGTCACCCCCGCCGCCGACGAAAACCGCAGCTGGGTGCACCGCTTGCGCAGCCTGGTGCTGACCGACACTCAGGGCGAACCCGAGCTGCTGGTGCTGATCCTCAGCGACGCCACCGAGTGGGCCAGCGCCGAGCAGCGCTTCGAAAAAACCTTCAACGCCAACCCGGCGCCCGCCGTGATCTGCCGCTTGAGCGACCTGCGCTATATCAAGGTCAACCAGGGTTTTCTGGAAATGACCGGCTACAGCCGCGATCAGGTCATCGGTCGCTCGGTGTATGAACTGGACGTGCTGGAGCAGGCCGAGCGCAAGGACCTGGCCGTCCAGCGCCTGGGCGAAGGTGCAACCATCCCGCAGATGCAGGCCGAGCTGCGCCTGCCCGAAGGCGGCAGCAAGCTGGTGATCGTCGCGGGCCAGCCGCTGGACATGAACGAGGAAGACTGCATGCTGTTTTCCTTCACCGACCTGGAGCCAAGGCGCAAGGCGGAAATTGCCCTGCGCCAGAGCGAGGAGCGCTTTGCCAAATCGTTCCGTCTGACGCCGGTGCCGACCCTGGTGTGCAGCGCCGCCAACCGGCAGGTGGTGGATATCAACGAAGCGTTCATGAACATCACGGGCTACACCAGTGAAGAGCTGATCGGCAAGACCATCGACGAGATTCACTTCATCGACAGTCCCCAGGCAGGCGCGCAACTGTTTGCGACGCTGGAAAAAGCCGGCAACCTCGACGGCCTGGACCTCAAGGTGCGCAAAAAAGGCAGCGAGGTGATCGATTGTGTGGTCTCCGCCGACACCGTGCTGATCCAGGATGTGCCGTGCTATTTGCTGGTGATGATGAACATCACCGAACGCAAACGCTCAGAGCTGGAGTTGGTGGCGGCCATCGAGGAAGTGATGCAGGACGCCTCCTGGTTCAGCCAGACGCTGATCGAGAAACTGGCCAACGCCAAGAGCGTCAACAGCCCCAATTTGCCGAACGTGGCCTTCACCGACCTGACGGCCCGTGAACGCGATGTGCTGGGTTTGATCTGCGAAGGCCTGGCCGACAAGGAGATTGCCTCGCGCCTGAAACTGGCGCCGAACACCGTGCGTAACCATGTGGCCACGGTGTACTCCAAGCTTGGGGTGCATAGCCGCAGTGCGGCGATCGTCTGGGCCCGTGAACGCGGGCTGTTTGCCGGGGAATTACGGGTAAAAAGCAAAAAATAAAGTGCAAATGCACTAGTACGACCGGTGCAAATTCGCCTTATTTGCGCATAACGAGGTGCTTAACCTTGAAGGGTGGGCACAGGGCTATGAGTCCCGTGCCGTATTGGTTTGATCTCTTGAAGGAATGCACTATGAAAAGCGAACAAGTCAAAGGCGCCGTCGAGAAAGTTGCAGGCAAGGCCCAGGGTTTTCTTGGCGACCTGACCGGTGATGAGCACTTGCAAGCCGAAGGCGTTGCGCGCCAGGCCGCCGGGCAACTGCAGCAGACCTATGGCGACGCGCTGGATACAGTCAGTGATTTCGCCCGCAATAAACCGCTGGCTACCGTCGCCGTTGTCGCCGGTGCAGGCCTGCTGGTAGGCCTGTTGCTGCGCCGTCGTTGAGGAGCCTGAGCAAGATGTTCACCCTTTCTCAATTGCGTAATTGCATCGAAGAAGGCCTGTCGCCGCTGACCTGCGAGTTCACCTTGTGCCGGGACGCTTCATTGACCCTCAAGGTGTTCGACGCCCAAACCGGCCGGGTCGACCTGGTGGTGACCGGGATCAGCACCAACCGGCTGCAGACCCCGCAGGAAGTGGAAAAGATGGTGGAAGAGTTGCGCTACGAATTGCAAAGCAACAACGTCGGCAAGCTTACGTTGGATGATTTGCCTTTAGCGACGCACCCATGAAATAGAACACCCCGCCACCGACGGTAAACGCCCCCAGCATGTAAAACATGTAGTGGGCCGGTAGGCTGGCCAACACCAGCCCACACAACACCGGCCCCAGCGCGGCCCCCAGGTTGGACAGGTTCTGCGCCCCGTAATACATGCCGCGCAGGTGGTCAGGGGCAATTCGGTCGATAAACATGTACTCGGCCGGAAACACGATGATCTCCCCCACGGTAAATACCGCCATCGCCAGCACCCACCACAGCACGCTGGTGGCCAAGGCAAACCCAATCACACCCAGCATAAACATGCCCAGGCCAGCGATCAGCCACTGGCTCAGGTGTCGGTGCGAGATGCGCCGGCCAATCACATACTGCAAGGCAATCACCAGGACGGCGTTGGTGGTGAGCACGGCGCTGATCACGGTGTAGGTATATTGCGCGGTGGTGGTTGTCACCAGGTACTGCGACAGATACGCCGTGAACTGACCGAACACCACTGCACTGAGCACGCCACCCAAGGTGAAACACACCAGGCGATGGTCGCTGAGCAGCACGCGGCCGACGGCGAGAAACGCCAGCGGTTTGTGCGTGGCATCGACGCTGGCCAGGCTGCGATCACCCCAGCGCCAGTACAGCAGGAAAAACCCCAGGCCCAGCAGCGCCGAGAGGACGAAAGGCAAGCTGATATCCACCTTGGCCACCATTGCGCCAAAAAACGGGCCGACGGCATAGCCGATATTGGTCAGGGTGTACTTGATGGAAAACACTTCGCTGCGCGCGTCTTCGGGCAGCAAGCTGGCGAAGCCGGCCTTGATGGCGATGTCGATGACGGCATAGGCCAGGTTGATCAGGATCAGGCAGCTGTAGAACAGCCAGATGCCCTGAGCCACGACGGTGCCGATAAACCCCAGCACAAACAGCGCGCTCAAGCCCAACAGCAGCCTGTAGCTGTTCACGCGGTCCACCAGAAAGCCGCCATACACGCTGAGCAATGAGCCGACAATCAGCGAACTGCCGATCACCAACCCGACATGAGTGATGTCGAGGCCGAAGTGACGGGTGAGGTAAATCACCAGGTAGGGAAAGGTAATGGCCTTGGCCAACGTCAGCAGTAACGTGGCGGACAGCAACAGGTTAACGGTGCGCGGGTAGTTTCTTATGGTGGCAAGCATCCTGCTCTCATCCGTTTGAGGTAACGCGACCTGTAGGGTCGGTTACCTTAACGCAAGAGCAGGCAAAAAAGACCGGTCATTTCTTGACGGGCGTGATCTCGAGAATCGTGCCGTTGGTGGTTTTGAGCAGCACGAACTTGTCACCCACGCGGGCCCATTGGCTGTCTTCTTCGGGTTGCTTGAGGCCGCGTTTCTTCCAGTCGCTGACCGCCGACTCCTTGCGCATCAGCATGTCCGGGGCGCGGTCGCCTTCTTTCAAATCGCGTGCGTTGATGCTCGAAGGCTTCACCGTTTCCTGCGGGGTATCACCGGCCTGCACGACAAAGCTGGCGGTGGACAGGCCCGCGGTCAGCAACAGGCAAGCAGCTAGGGTTTTGGACTTCATGGGTGCTCCTTCAATGAATGATGCGTACCCAGGTTCGGACCGCGGGCGCGCGGAATCATTCAGCCCGCCTTCAATCCTTGTAGCGAGGGGTTACACCGGCGTGCCTTGATGGAACACCATCCGCCACTGCCCTTCTTCCTGCCGCCACACTGAACTGCGCAACGACTCCCCGACGCCTTCGCGGTAACCGCGATAAGTCACCAGCGCCACCCCGTCACTGAGTGCTTTCACCGCAAACTCCGTCATGCGGCGCGCACTGAAAGCCTCATCCTGCAACCCGGCAATCACTTCGGCCTTACTGCCCCAGACATTGCCACTGGCGCCAAATTCGACAAAGTCATCCGCCAGCAAACGTTCAAGCTGCGCGGCATCGCTGCGTGTAGTGCTCTGCTGCAGCGCCTGCTCTAACGAAAACAGATGCGCTTCAAGATCCATCAGCCTTGCCCCCATGAAATTAATCCTGTAATTTTTCATGAAATTTCTCGACATAAATTTCATGACCCAACAACAAGAACTCGCCACCCTGGCCGCGCTGATCCACGACCTGCGCAAACACAAGAAACTCACCCTGGCGCAACTTGCGCAAAAAATCGAGCGCTCGGTGGGTTTCCTGTCACAGGTCGAGCGCGGCCTGTCGCGCCCCACCGTGGCGGACTTGACCGCCATCAGCCACGCCCTCGATGTGCCCACCACCTACTTCTACAGCCTGCCCAAACCCAAGGCGGTGGACTGGGTCACGCGCCCCAACGAGCGGCGCACGGTGTATTACGCCAACGGCATCACCGACATTCTGGTCTCGCCGAGCATGAACGGCGCCTTTTCGATGCTCGACAGCCTGCTCGCGCCCGGTGCCAACAGCGGTGAACACACCATGAGCGACCGCGCCGAGCAGGCCGGTTTTGTGCTGGAGGGCGAGTTGACGCTGTGGGTGGAAGGCGAGCCGGACTCGGTCACCCTTGGCGCTGGCGACAGCTTCCACCTGGCCAGTTTCGCCCATTGCCGTTACGCCAACCTGACTGACCTGCCCGCCCGCGTGCTGTGGGTTTACAACTAGGAGCAACACCTGTGAAAAACCAGTCTTCCACGTTGCTGGCCGAAGTACGGAGCTTTCGCCAGAACCACCCCGAGGTGCGTTACGTCGACCTGATCGCCCTGGACATTCCGGGGCATTTCTACGGCAAGCGCTACCCGGTGGACATGCTGGAAAAGGTCGCCGCCGGCAGCCCGCTGAAGCTGCCGCAAAACGCCGTGCTGCTCGGTGCGCAGGGCGGGCTGTTCAAGATTGGTGATTATTGCTTTCACGACGGCGATCCGGACGCCAACCGCCGTCTGGTGCCAGGCACGCTCAAGCCGGTGAGTTGGGAGTCGCAGCCGCTGGGGCAGATGCTGATCACCTCGGACGGCACCGAGGCGCCGATCGAGTTCGAACCGCGCGAAGTGCTGGCCAAGGTGCTCGAACGCCTGCAGCACAAGGGCATTCATCCGGTGGTGGCCTTCGAATTGGAGTTCTACCTGTTCGACAAAAAACTCGACAACGGCCTGCCGCAATTCGCCCGCGACCCGCTGAGCGAGGACGCCGATGACCAGCCCAACTTGCATATCGAGCGGCTGTCGCGCTTCAGCGAGGTGCTCGACGACATGGCGCAAACCGCCAAGGACCAGGGCATCGACATCACGGTGATCACCGCCGAAATCGGCCCGGGCCAGTTCGAAATCAATTTCGGCCACCTCGATGACGGCCTGCGCGCCGCCGACTGGGCCGCCCTGTTCTGCCGCAGCACGCGTGGCGTGGCGCTCAAGCACGGTTACCGTGCCAGCTTCATGGCCAAGCCTTACCTGCAATTTCCCGGCAGCGGCATGCATGTGCATGTCAGCCTCTACGACGCGGCGGGCAATAATCTGCTCGCCGCGCACCAGCAACAACCGCTGCGCCATGCCGTGGCCGGGTGCCTGGAATTGCTGCCGCACTGCATGCCGATCTTCTCGCCCAACCACAACGCCTTCCGCCGCCTGGGTGGCACCGTCAACGCAGCGACCCGTGCCAGCTGGGGCTTTGAAGACCGCGATGCGTGCGTGCGCATTCCCGAGTCAGACCCGCGCAACCTGCGCATCGAGCACCGCCTGGCCAGTGCGGATGCCAACCCGTATCTGGTTCTGGCGGCGATCCTGGCAGGGCTTGAGCATGGCCTTGAAGCCAGGCAGGAACCCATCGCGCCCTTGAACGAAGACCGCCTCAGCGGCACCGAATTTCCCCTTGAGATGCTCGACGCCGTGCGCGCCATGCAACATCAGCCGGTGGTGCGCGATAAGCTCGGCGCAGAATTTGTCGACGTGTATTGCGAGAACAAACGCCAGGACCATCTGGCTTTTCAACACGAGATCAACGCGCGGGAATACCGCTGGTTTCTCTAACCCCCAGGAACCACCGATGCCCGAGCAAAGCGCGCCAGCCCTCAAGGAAATCTTCAACGCCGAACGCCTGCAGCACATCGCCCGCGAGATGTCGGCGGTGTACCCGGCGTTCGACGCCAAGGGTTTTCTCAAGCACGCCAGTGCCGGGCTTGCCGAGTTGTCGGTGATGCAGCGCATGGCGCGGGTCAGCGAAAGCCTGCACGCCGTGATCGCGCTGGATTACGCGCAAACGCTCAAGCTGCTTTACGCCCTTGCTCCGCGCCTGAACAGCGCGTTTGTCTGCCTGTGCCTGCCGCACTACGTGGCAACTTACGGCCAGGGTGACTTCAGGCGGTCCATGGCCGCGCTGAAATACTTCACCACTTTTGGCTCTGCCGAATTTGCCATCCGCCCTTTCTTGCTGAACGACTTCCAGCGCACCCTGGCGGTCATGCAGCAATGGTCGCTGGATGCCAACGAACACGTGCGCCGCCTGGCCAGCGAAGGCTCGCGCCCTCGCCTGCCGTGGTCTTTTCGCCTGGCCGAGGTGCAGGCCAACCCCGAACTGTGCGCGCCGATCCTCGACAACCTCAACGCCGACAGCAGCCTGTACGTGCGCAAGTCGGTGGCCAACCACCTCAACGACATCACCAAGGACCATCCGGAATGGGTACTCGGCCTGATCGAAGGCTGGAACCTGGACAACCCGCACACCGCCTGGATCGCCCGCCACGCCTTACGCAACCTGATCAAGCAAGGCAACACCCGCGCACTGACGATCATCGGCGCCGGGGCCAAGGCCGAGGTAAAGATGCATCACCTGGCCGTCACGCCAGCCGTGATCAACCTGGGGGAACGGATCACGCTGTCATTCAGCCTCGAATCCACTGCGGCCGCCCCACAAAAACTGGTGGTGGATTACGCCATCGACTACGTAAAAAGCGCCGGCCACAGTGCGGCCAAGGTGTTCAAGCTCAAGGCATTCACCTTGGGCGCGGGCGAACACCACAGCATTCGGCGCGAACACCCTATTCGTGAACTGACCACGCGCAAGCACTACCCGGGCACGCATCGGGTGCGTGTGCTGGTCAACGGCGAGCAGCTCGGCAGCGCGGAGTTTGAACTGCGAAAGCCTTGACTCAAATCAAGCAAAAGGCTCTAGCACGGGCCTTTCAGCCAGATAAATTGTCGAACAATCCTGGTTTTTGTTGTTGCGATCCATTATCATCCGGCGCCTTCTCACTGCCCGTTGGGCAGTTGTTTCAATGTGTCACCCGAGGCGCCAATGCACCGTTTTCCGTTTCACCGCTCTTTGATTGTCATCAGCCTGGGGCTGGTTACCCATTCTGTTAACGCCGCCCTGCAACCCATGGCCGAAGCCCCGCTGGCCAGTGACACCGAGCTGCATTGCCACTTCAACCGCGACGCCAGCACCGACTGCACCACCACCCAGCACTACACGATCCTCACACCCAACGGCCGCGAAATGCTCTCGCGCATTGACTTCGATTACTCCGAAGGCGACACCTTCGAGGTCATCAGCGCCCAGTCCACCCAGCCTGGCGCCAAGCCGGTCGCACTGGACGCCGCACAAATCGACACCCGCACCGCGCCCAACCCGGACCAGGGTTTCAGCCGCGACAAGCAGACCTCCCTGGCCTTCCCGAACCTGCGCGTGGGCACACAGATTCGCTACACCGTGCGCGAACATCGCGCCGCCAAGCCGCTGGTGAGTCAGTTTCACTATGCCCTCACCTTCGGCCCCAGCGCGTTCCGTCGCGACCACGTCAAGGCGCGCTTTACCGCCGAACGGCCGATCCAGTGGCGCAGTGAGCTGTTCGACGGTTTCACCGTAACCCCGTCGGCCAATGGCAAGACGTTGGACGTGGTGCAAAAAGCCCCGACCTACCTCAACTACATCAACGAATCGTCCAGCGCTGCGCTACAGCGCATTCCGCGCCTGGAAGTGGGCAGCACTGTGGACCGCCAGGCGTACTTCGGTGATTTCGCCCAGCGCTACAACCAGATACTTGCCGCCAGGCTGCCTGCGCAAGCCGCCGCCGCTGTGGCCGCGGCCAGCGGCCTGGCGCCGGCGGAACAGGTCGCCGCGCTGATGCAGCACATCAACGATCACTACCGCTACCTGGGCGACTGGCGCGCGACAGAGCGTGGCTACGTGCCGTTCAACCTGGCGGAAATCGAGCAGCACGGTTATGGCGATTGCAAAGACCTCGCGATCCTGCTGACGGCGATGCTCAAGGCCAGCGGCATCAAGGCTGAAACCGCCTGGGTCAGCCGCGGCGACGTGGCGTACGCCTTGTTGATCCCCGGCACCAACGCACCGAACCACGCGATCGTGCGCGCCGAAGTAGACGGCCAGGTCTGGTGGCTCGACCCGACCAACCCGGTGTTTGCCCCAGGCCAGACCTTGCCCGACATCCAGGACCGCTGGGTGCTGGTCAATAACGCTCAGGGCCAGGTGCGCGAAGAACAGATCCCGCTGGAGCGCCCCGAAACCACCCTGCGTCTGGACAAACAGGTCCACTTTGACAAACAGGGCAATGGTGCCACCCAGGCGACCATCACCTTCGGCCGCCTGCCGCTGATGCAAATGAGCGTGGCTGACCGCCAACAAGGCACCACCGCCACCGACCAGAACCTCTGCGCGCATTTTGGCAACGAGATCAGCGACTGCCAGATCACCCGCCAACCCACGACCTTTGTGGTGCACGACGGCTACACCGTCCGCGCCACGCTGAACGACCAGCATGCCCTGGAAAAACTCGCGAATGACTACGTCTATACCGATGAGTCACTCAAAGGGCGCTGGGATGGCTTCATCAACTACCGCCGTCACCATCAACAGGCCGACCTGTACCTGGGCAACCCGCAGACCTACGACTACAGCTTCACGCTGACCGGCGGCAAGATGGAAAAAGCCATCCCCGGCTGCCAGGTGCGCTCGCCTTGGTACGACCTGGACCTGGACGGCAAGCGTACGGACGACGGGCTGAGGTATCACTATCGCCTGAGCCAGAAAACGCGTTGGCTGACTCACGCCGAGGTCGCCAGCGAAGCGTTTGGCAAAATGATTGACGAGGCGCGGGCGTGTGCCGAGCAGGTGCATCAGGTGGTGAAGCTCTGAAGGCAGCGTCAACGCAAATCCAATGTGGGAGCTGGCTTGTGTGGGAGCTGGCTTGCCTGCGATGGCAGCAACTGGTTATGCCTGATCTACCGAGGCGTCTGCATCGCAGGCAAGCCAGCGCCCACATTTGGATTTCATGCCATCTGAGGGATGCCGTGTTGCAGGCTGATCCGGTTTCTTCAGCTGGATTCGCCGAGCAGCAACCCCTGCTCCCTTGCGCACAACTCCACCACGTAATCCCACAACACCCGCAGCCGCACTGACTTGTGCAGCTCCCGGCGCGAGCTGATCCAGTAGCTGCGCTGAATGCCCTCCGCCGGCAGCAGCGCCACCAGGTCCGGGTCACCCGCCGCCATAAAGCACGGCAACACAGCGATGCCCAACCCCGAGCGCGCCGCCTGGTGCTGGGCGATCACGCTGGTGCTGTGGAACACCACTTTGGGGTTGCGACAGAAGCTGCTGAGAAATTTGAGTTCCTGGCTGAACAGCAGGTCATCGACGTAATCGATCCATGCATGCACGGCGAGGTCTTCGCGCTTTTCAATCGGCGGGTTGCGGTCCAGATACGCGCGGCTGGCGTACAGCGCGAGGCGGTAGTCGGTGAGTTTGCGCGTGACAAGCTGGTCGACGCTGGGGCGTTCGAGGTGAATGCTGATTTCCGCTTCCCGGTTGAGAATGCTGACGAAGCGCGGCACGGCCACCAGTTCGACTTCCAAACCTGGGTAGCGGTCAAACAGCCCACCCATGCGGCTGGCAAGAAACATCACGCCCAACCCTTCGGCCACGCCGAGGCGGATCTTGCCCAGGGGCGCAGCGGAATGGGTGAGTTCGTCTTCGGCCAGCAACGCGACGTTTTCCATGGCCTCGGCGTGTTTGAGCAAGGCTTCACCGGACGGCGTCAGCTCGTAGCCCTGCGCGTGCTGCACAAAAAGCGCAGTCCCCAGGCTCTTTTCGATGGCCTCGATATGCCGGGCGACAGTGGCGTGCGTGGTTTTCAGGCGCTGGGCGGCGGTGAGCAAGCGGCCGCTGCGTTGTAATTCGAGAAAAAACCGCAGGTCATTCCAGTCGAACATATCGCCTCCCTTGCGTGGACAGTCAGCAGCTGCGCTCATCGCAGTGGCTATAGGCACTGTTTAAAAACGCACAGCAGCTGGGTAAAAACTAACATTTTTAAGACGAAAACTAACAACTAGGATGGAGCCAATAAGAAAAACAAGCGAGACCTCAGATGCCCATTGCAGCTGCTGAATACGATTACGTGGTAGTAGGCGCCGGCCCCGCAGGCTGCCTGCTGGCCAATCGACTGTCCGCCAACCCCGCCCACCGCGTGCTGCTGCTCGAAGCTGGCGGCCGCGACAATTACCCCTGGATCCATATTCCCGTCGGCTACCTGTTCTGCATCGGTAACCCGCGCACCGACTGGTGCTTCAAGACCGAAGCCCAGGAAGGCCTGCAAGGCCGTGCGTTGAGTTACCCGCGCGGCAAGGTGCTGGGCGGCTGCTCGTCGATCAACGGCATGATCTACATGCGCGGTCAGGCCCAGGATTACGACGGCTGGGCCGCCGAGGGCAACCCGGGCTGGGCCTGGAAAGATGTGCTGCCACTGTTCAAGCAAAGCGAAAACCACTTCGCCGGCGGTTCGGAATTTCACAGCGACGGCGGTGAGTGGCGCGTTGAGCAACAGCGCCTGCACTGGCCGATCCTGGATGCCTTTCGCGATGCTGCGGCGCAAAGCGGCATCGCGCCGATCAGCGATTTCAACCGGGGCGATAACGAGGGCTGCGGCTACTTCCAGGTCAATCAGAAGGCCGGCGTGCGCTGGAATGCGGCCAAGGCGTTTCTCAAGCCGATCCGCCAGCGGCCCAATCTCACCGTGCTGACCGAGGTCGAAGTGGACCGCGTGGTGCTGGAAAACGGCCGAGCCTCCCAGGTGCTAGGGCGTCAGAACGGCCAGCAGATGAGCTGGAAAGCGCGCAAGGAAATCGTGCTGTGCGCAGGCTCCGTGGGCTCGCCGGGCATCCTGCAACGCTCGGGGATCGGCCCTTCCAATGTGCTCAAACCATTGGGCATCGACGTGGTACATGAACTGCCCGGCGTGGGCGGCAACCTGCAGGATCACCTGCAACTGCGCCTGATCTACAAACTGGAAAACGCGCGCACCCTGAACCAGATCGCGGGCACCCTGTTGGGCAAAATGGGCATGGGCCTGCGCTACCTGTATGACCGCAGCGGCCCGCTGTCGATGGCGCCCAGCCAGCTCGGCGCGTTTGCCCGCTCCGGCCCGGAACAGACCTCGGCCAACCTTGAATACCATGTGCAGCCGCTGTCACTGGAGCGTTTTGGCGAACCCTTGCATGCGTTCCCGGCGTTTACCGCTTCGGTCTGCGACCTGCGCCCGCAAAGCCGCGGCCGTATCGACATCCGTTCGGCCAACCCGGCAGATGCGCCGTTGATTCGGCCCAACTACCTCAGCCATCCGCAGGATTTGCGCGTGGCCGCCGACGCGATTCGCCTGACCCGCCGCATCGTCGCCGCGCCAGCCTTGAGCCAGTTCAAGCCGGTGGAATACTTGCCCGGCGATGCATTGCAGACCGAAGCGGAACTGCACGAAGCCGCCGCGCGTATCGGCACGACGATTTTCCATCCGGTAGGCACCTGCCGCATGGGCAGCGACAAAGACGCCGTGGTCGATGCCCAACTGCGCGTACATGGCGTGCCGGGTTTGCGCATCGCCGATGCCTCAGTGATGCCACGCATCACGTCGGGTAACACCTGCTCACCTACACTGATGATTGCGGAGAAGGCTGCGCAGTTGATCCTTTCGCCGAACACAAGGAATCTTGCCCCGGAAAGAGAAATGACCACACCCGCGTGACCTGCAGGCGTCCGGCTGGCCGGCGCCTGCACAGAGACAACCGGCGCCGAGGTTGGCGCCGACAGTGGAACAACAATAAATAATCACTGTGAGGGTTACCCGATGTCAGAACATGCTCAACCCCTGGGCTCGGCCGTTCGTACGAGCACCGGCAGCGAATCAAGAAAAGTCATCTTCGCCTCGTCTCTGGGGACGGTGTTCGAGTGGTATGACTTCTTCCTCTACGGCGCTCTGGCGGCCGTGATCAGCAAACAGTTCTTTGCCGGCGTCAATGACACCACCGCGTTCATCTTTGCCTTGATGGCCTTTGCGGCCGGCTTCGTGGTGCGGCCGTTCGGCGCGCTGGTGTTTGGTCGCCTGGGTGACATGATCGGGCGCAAGTACACCTTTCTCGTCACCATCATCCTGATGGGGGTGGCCACATTTTGTGTCGGGCTGCTGCCGACCTACGCCAGCATCGGCATTGCCGCGCCGGTCATCCTGATCGTGCTGCGCATGTTGCAAGGCCTGGCGTTGGGCGGTGAGTACGGCGGCGCAGCCACCTATGTGGCCGAGCACGCGCCGGCCGGCAAACGCGGCCTGCACACCAGCTGGATTCAATCCACCGCCACCCTCGGCCTGCTGCTGTCGCTGCTGGTGGTGCTGGCTTGCCGTTACTTCACCGGCGACCAGTTTGAAGTGTGGGGCTGGCGGATTCCGTTCCTGTTTTCCATCGTGCTGCTGGGCATTTCCACCTGGATCCGCATGAGCCTGCACGAGTCGCCGGCGTTTTTGAAAATGAAAGAGGAAGGCAAGGCCAGCAAGTCGCCGATCCGCGAGTCGTTCGGCAAATGGGAAAACCTCAAGGTGGTGCTGATCGCGCTGTTCAGCATCAACGGCGGGCAAGCAGTGACGTTCTACGCGGCGCAGTTCTATGTGCTGTTCTTCCTCACCCAATTCCTGAAAATGGACCCGGCGCTGGCCAACATGCTGCTGATTATCAGCGTGGTGATCGGCGCGCCGTTCTTTATTCTGTTTGGCTGGCTGTCGGACAAAATCGGGCGCAAACCGGTGCTGATGCTCGGTCTGCTGCTGGCTACCGCACTGTACTTCCCGATCTTCAAGGGCCTGGCGCATTACACCAACCCGGCGATGGACCAGGCCAGCCATCAGGCGCCGATTACCGTGCTGGCCGACCCGGCCACGTGCACCTTTCAGTTCGACCCGGTGGGCAAGGCGCGCTTTGACAGCCCGTGCGACAAGGTCAAGACCTTCCTGGTCAAGCAAGGCTTGCCGTACAGCAGTTCTGCGGCCCCGGTCGGCAGCCCGGTGCAGGTAAGCGTGGGTGACGTGCGCATCGACGGTTTCGACGAAGCGGCCCTGCGCGGTGCGGTGACACTCGCCGGCTACCCGTCTTCGGCGGATGTGGCTCAGGTCAACAAGGTCATGGTGGTGGTGCTGATCGTGGTGCTGATCCTGATCGCCGCCATGTGCTACGGCCCATTGGCAGCGTTGATGGTGGAACTGTTCCCGACGCGTATCCGCTACACCTCGATGTCGCTGCCCTATCACATCGGTAACGGCTGGTTTGGCGGCTTCCTGCCGACTGTGTCATTTGCCCTGGTGGTGTACACCGGCGACATTTTCTATGGCCTGTGGTACCCGGTGGTGGTGACTGGCGTGAGTCTGATCGTGGGGTTGTTCTGCCTCAAAGAAACCCGAAACGTGGACATCAATAACAACTGATCTTCAAGACGCCTAAGACCCCTTGTGGGAGCGGGCTTGCCCGCGAAGGCGGTGTGCCAGTCGACACATTCGTTGACTGATCCACCGCTTTCGCGAGCAAGCCCGCTCCCACTTTTGATTTGTGGCACTCACACACTTTGCTGTACATCCATACAGATAATGGTTGCTCAAATCCCTCTGACTCAGCATCCTGCAAGGCATCAACCCGATCTGATGTGATGACCATGCGGCTGTACCTCTGTGAAAAACCCTCCCAGGCCAAAGATATCGCGGCCGTGCTCGGCGCCAGCCGGCGCGGCGACGGTTGCTGGCTGGGCAATGGGGTCACAGTCACCTGGTGCATCGGCCACCTGCTGGAAACCGCCCCGCCCGATGCCTACGACGCCAAATACAAGCGCTGGGTGCTGGCCGATCTGCCGATCGTCCCGGAAAAATGGAAGATGCAGGTCAAGCCCAAGACCGCCAGCCAGTACAAGGCGGTCAAGCGTTTGCTGGGAGAAGCCCAGGACCTGGTGATCGCCACCGACGCCGACCGTGAGGGCGAGATGATCGCCCGGGAGCTGGTCGAGCATTGCCGTTATCGCGGGCCGATCCAGCGGCTATGGCTGTCGGCGCTGGATGACGCCTCCATTCGCAAAGCCCTGGCCGCGCTCAAGCCGGGCGCCGAAACCTTCAGCCTGTATCACTCGGCGCTGGGTCGCTCGCGCGCCGACTGGCTGATCGGCATGAACATGAGCCGTCTGTTTACCTTGCTCGGGCGCCAGTCCGGCTATCAAGGCGTGTTGCCGGTGGGCCGGGTGCAAACGCCAACCTTGCGCCTGGTGGTGGACCGCGACCGCAGCATCGCCGACTTTGTGCCAGTGGCTTATTGGGCCATTGATGTCGATCTGTGCCATGAGCGCATGACCTTCACCGCCCAATGGCGCGCCACGGATGATGCGTGTGACGACCAGGGCCGCTGCCTTAACCCGCAGTTGGCCCGCGACGCTGCCGATGCCATGCGCAACGCCGCCACTGCGCGGCTGGTGAAGTTGCGCACCGAGCGCATGCGCGAGGTGGCGCCCCTGCCCTTCGATCTGGGTACCCTGCAGGAAATCTGTTCCAAAAAACTGGGGCTCGGTGCCCAGGAAACCCTGGATATCGCCCAGTCACTCTACGAAACCCACAAGGTCATCACCTACCCACGCAGTGATTGCGGCTACCTGCCGTTGAGCCAGCACGGTGACGCGCCGAAGATTTTAGCTGCGCTGGGGCGTGCGGACCCGGCAGTAAACGAGCTGATGCCGCACATCGATCCCCAGCGCCGTTCGCGGGCCTGGAACGACGCCAAGGTCAGCGCGCACCACGGCATCATTCCCACCGGGGCCGGTAAGGATGTGGGGCAGCTCACTGGTAAATACCGTGCGGTCTACACCCTGATTCGCGCACGTTACCTGGCGCAGTTCCTGCCTAACCATGAATACGATCGCACCCAGGCAGATTTCGACTGCGCAGGCCAAGCGTTGCGCGCAGTCGGCAAGGTTGTCATCGAGCCAGGCTGGAAACGCGCGTTGCCCGAAGCACTGGCCCCGGCAAAGGGGCGCGAGGCACCCGCGCCGCAAGCCTTGCCGACGCTGGTGCAGGGCCAGGACTACGCGGTGGCCAAGGTCAACCTCAAAGACCTGTGGACCCAGCCGCCCAAACCCTTCACCGAAGGCGACCTGATCAAGGCGATGAAAAACGTCGCCAAGCTGGTGGAAGACCCACTGCTCAAGCAAAAACTCAAGGACACCACCGGCATCGGCACCGAGGCCACCCGCGCCGGAATTATCCAGGGGCTGCTGGACCGTGGTTACCTGGTCAAAAACGGTAAGGCACTCTCGGCCACTCCGGCCGCATTCAGCCTCATCGACGCCGTACCTCGAGCCATTGCCGACCCAGGCACCACTGCGATCTGGGAACAGGCGCTGGACATGGTGCAAAGCGGTGAAATGAGCCTGGAAGAATTCGTCGCCAAGCAGGCGGCGTGGATGAGCAAGCAAGTGGCGCGCTGCAATGGTATGCGCATGACCATCACCGGCCCAGCCAGCCCGGCAGGCCGAGGCGCCACGCCATGGAAAAAGAAGCGCAAGACGGCGCCACGCAAGACAACGGCCGGTACCAAGCGGGGGAAAAAGCCGACAAATGCCGGGTGAAAGACGAAAAAATCCAGCGAATGACGTTTTTCGACGGGTTTAACGCCGCTTTGGACCTTGCAGCCCCGTAGCCCGTCTAGGATTCTGTAAGGAACCTGCTGACTTCCTAACAACAACACCGGAGTGGCCGCCATGAAAACCGTCGCACAAGTGCTCAAAGTCAAGGACCAGAAGAACCAGGAGGTCCACACCATCAAGTCGCACCAGACGGTGATGGAGGCATTGATCCAGATGGCTGCCAAAAACGTCGGCGCCTTGCCGGTTGTGGACGAAGGCAAAGTCGTGGGGGTGATCAGTGAACGGGATTACGCACGTAAGCTGATCCTCAAGGGCCGCTCCTCTGCGACCACTGCCGTGAGTGAAATCATGAGTTCGCCGGTGATTACCGTCGATACTCACCAGAGCGTCGACAAGTGCATGAACATCATGACGGACGGTCACCTGCGCCACTTGCCCGTGGTCGAAGATGGCAAGCTGATCGGCCTGTTGTCCATCGGTGACCTGGTCAAGGAAGCCATTGCCGAGCAGGCTGATCTGATCAAACAACTGGAGCAGTACATCCGCGGCGAATAGGGGACCCCATGCTCGACACGCTGGAACATCAAGAAGACCACCTCGATACCCTGCACCGGGCGATGGCCGAACGGCGCTTTGTGGTGCTGACCGGTGCGGGCATCAGCACGTCGTCGGGCATTCCTGATTATCGCGACAGCGAAGGCGTGCGCCGGGGCAAGGCGCCGATGATGTACCAGGAATTCCTGGCCACGCCGCAAGCGCGGCGCCGCTACTGGGCGCGGGCGATGCTGGGTTGGCCACGGGTGCGGGTCGCGCAGCCGAACAAGGCTCACCTGGCGCTGGCCACGCTGCAACAACGCGAACGCATCAGCGGGCTGATTACGCAGAACGTCGATACCTTGCATGACCAGGCCGGTAGCCATGATGTGATCGAGCTGCATGGCAGTTTGCATCGAGTGCTGTGCCTGGATTGCCGGCAGCGCAGCGAGCGCGATGTGATCCAGCGGGTGATGGAAGATCAGAACCCCTACCTGGCCGGCGTCGATGCCGTGCAAGCGCCCGACGGCGATACGCTGCTCGATCCTGCCTTTGAAGAACGCTTTCAAGTCCCTCACTGCCCGCACTGCAACGGCCAACGGCTGAAGCCCGATGTGGTGTTTTTTGGTGAGAACGTCGCCCAGGCCACGGCGGCCAAAGCAATGGCCGCGGTACAGCAGGCTGAGGGGTTACTGGTGGTGGGCTCTTCGCTGATGGCCTATTCGGCGTTTCGCCTGTGCAAGGCGACGGTGGAGCAAGGCAAGCCGGTGATTGCCATCAACCTGGGCAAGACACGCGGGGATGAGCTGTTGCAGGTGAAGATCGAGGCGTCCTGCGAGCGGTTGCTGCCGTTGCTGGTCGAGCGATTGAGCCAGTAGCACCAACAATGTGAACAGGGCTGCGTGTGGGAGCGGGCTTGCTCGCGAAGACGGTGCGTCAGTCAAAAGCGTTCCGGCTGACCCATCGCCTTCGCGAGCAAGCCCGCTCCCACAGGTTCCCATACTGAATTGATGACCTCGCCCCTTCGACCAACCGCACAAAAAATGACGCCCAAGTCACGTTTTTCCGCATTCCCCCGTCCCTACAACGATTTATGTAGTGCTCGAAAAAAATCACTACATAACCGTTGACGTAACCTTTTTACCCTTGCATTATCGAGACGTCTCCCGGATCGGGAGCGTTGGTAACACGTGTTTTGAACAAGCTCGTCTGACCGCCGAGCTGTTTTTTCCGGATGTGCACTGCCCACAAGGCAGATTGATGAAGCTGACCGGCCCGCGAGGATCGGTACAAGAAGCTAAAACGCTGCTTGTCTTCGCTATGAAACCATTGCGTAGCCGCTCATCAGCAAAACTACATGCATCAGGTTCAAGACCCTGCCCGTATTCGGCAGACAGTCACTGACGCCCGGCTTTCTGAGCCGGAGACAACTAAGCAGTTTTAACGGAATCAACTGATAGATCGCCAACTGGTCAAGGGGCTTACATTATGAATCTGAACAACCAACCAACTATCGATGAATTGGCTGAGATGTTCGCAGCGCAGAAAGACACACTCGACGACCATATCCTGTGGGTCGAAAAATCGGGTCAAGTCCATATCGACTGCGTGGCGCCCCACACCCTTGAGGAAGAGTTCGATAAAAATAACCGTAACCTGGCGGCGCGCCTGAAAATGTACCGCCGCGGCCAGGGTTATGTCGGCAAGAAGGCGGCTGCGGATCAAAACTTTATCGAACAGGTATTCGACACACTTAACAATGCCTGGGCATCTTTCAAAGACAGCTCGAACGTTAAAGTAATCGACCGCTACTACTAAGTAATACTCGACCACTGTGGGCGCTGGCCCGTCGGCAATAGCGGTTTAATATTCAACGTTAATGTTGAGTTTTAAATAGCCATCGCCGACGAGCCAGCGCCCACATTTGTTTTGCGTCGTAATCAAAACGATGGGAATCGGCCTTTAGCGGCTTCATCGCGAAAGATATCGAACAAGACCTGCGCAGCTGCCGACAATTCATGGCCCGGCTTGGTCAACACACCAATAGGTCGCTCGATCACCGGATCGCTCAACGTGATGCAATGGGCGCCCGCCTCTTCCATCTGTTTCGCGCACAACGCGGGTACGGCGCTGACGCCAAGGCCATTGGCAACCATCTTGCCCACCGTCGCCAATTGATGGCTCTCCAGCGCCACCGGCAATTTCATCTGCAAGGCGCCCAGATGCTCCTCGAGCATCACCCGTACCGTGGAAGGCCGCTGCAGGGTAATGAACGGCTGCTCCAACAAGGTTTGCCAGTCGATTTCGCTTCGCTGGGCCAACGGTGAATCTCCGGGCACTACCGCAATAAACCGGTCCAGGTACAACGGGGTGAACGCCAGCGACGAACCCTCGGACGGCTCGAACGCCACGCCCAGTTCCACCTGACGGTCACGCACCATCTCCAGCACCTGCTCGTTGATCAGGTCATGCACCGTCACGTTCACCTGCGGGTAACGAGCACGGAATATCTTCAGGATCGGTGGCAGCAAGTTGCCCGCAAACGACGGCATCGCCGCCACGGTGACCCGGCCACGCTGGAGGGTGAAACGCTGGCGCAGCTCGTCCTCGGCGTTGTCCCAATCGGCGATCAAGCGACGCGCCAGAGGTAGCAACGACTCACCTTCAGGCGTCAGCGCGACATTGCGCGTATTGCGGCTGAACAAGCGCCCACCTAAACCCTCCTCCAGCCCTTTGATGGTCAGGCTCAGCGCCGATTGAGAGAGGTGCAGGCGCTCGCAAGCAGCGGCGAAACTCAGGCTCTGGGCCACGGCGAGAAAGGCACGCATCTGTTTAACGGTCATAGGAAGCTCCACGCTGCCAGTCAAATGCTGCAAGTGAGGTTGCCGCATGTCTATGCTTTAAGTATGCGGCTTAACGCCGATTATGCTGTTTTTCAAACCAATCAACCTTAAAAAACAACTTAACAAATCAATCCGTCGGCGCAACACTCGTGTCATTGGCTGGCCCACACACAATAAAAGAGGTGCATATGGCAGGTTTCGATAAACGCGTGGCGTCCTATGAAGAAGCACTGGCAGGCCTGGAAGACGGCATGACCGTGCTCTCCGGTGGTTTTGGTCTGTGCGGCATTCCGGAAAACCTCATCGCCGAGATCAAGCGCAAAGGCACCCGCGACTTGACGGTGGTCTCCAATAACTGCGGCGTCGACGGGTTCGGCCTCGGCGTGCTGCTGGAGCAAAAGCAGATCAGCAAAGTGATCGCCTCCTACGTCGGTGAAAACGCCCTGTTCGAGAAGCAACTGCTCAGCGGCGAAATCGAAGTGGTATTGACGCCCCAAGGCACCCTGGCAGAAAAAATGCGCGCAGGCGGTGCCGGCATCCCGGCCTTTTTCACCGCCACCGGCGTCGGCACCCCCGTCGCCGAAGGCAAGGAAACCCGCGAATTCAATGGCCGCCCCTACCTGATGGAAGAGTCCATCACCGGTGACTTCGCCATCGTCAAAGGCTGGAAAGCCGACCATTTCGGCAACGTCATCTATCGCCATACCGCCCAGAACTTCAACCCGCTGGCCGCCACCGCCGGCAAGATCACCGTGGTCGAAGTTGAAGAAATCGTCGAACCGGGCGAGCTGGACCCGGCGCAGATCCACACCCCAGGCATCTACGTCGACCGGATCATCTGCGGCACCTTCGAGAAGCGCATCGAACAGCGCACTGTCCGCAAATAATCCGCCAGCCCAAATAATAAGGAGACAAACAATGGCTCTTACCCGCGAACAAATGGCTCAACGCGTCGCACGCGAAATGCAGGACGGTTTCTACGTCAACCTCGGCATCGGCATTCCGACCCTGGTGGCCAACTACATTCCCGAAGGCATGGAAGTGATGCTGCAATCGGAAAACGGCCTGCTCGGCATGGGCCCTTTTCCGACCGAAGAAACCATCGATGCCGACATGATCAACGCCGGCAAGCAGACCGTGACGGCACGCATCGGCGCCTCGATCTTCTCCTCTGCCGAGTCCTTCGCGATGATTCGCGGCGGCCACGTCGACCTTACCGTGCTTGGTGCGTTTGAAGTGGACGTCCAAGGCAACATCGCCTCGTGGATGATTCCCGGCAAATTGGTCAAAGGCATGGGCGGCGCCATGGACCTGGTGGCCGGCGCAGAAAACATCATCGTGATCATGACCCACGCGTCCAAGGACGGTGAGTCCAAGTTGCTCAGCCAGTGCAGCCTGCCGCTGACCGGCGCCAAGTGCATCAAGCGCGTATTGACGGACCTGGCTTACCTCGAGATCGAAAATGGCGCTTTTGTCCTCAAGGAACGCGCACCTGGCGTCAGCGTTGAAGAGATTGTGAGCAAGACCGCCGGTAAACTGATCGTCCCGGACCACGTTCCAGAAATGCACTTCCAGTGAGGACAGATTCCATGCAAGACGTCGTGATTGTTGCTGCCACCCGCACCGCCGTGGGCAGCTTTCAAGGTTCGCTGGCCAGTATCCCGGCACCGGAACTGGGCGCCGCCGTGATCCGTCGCCTGCTGGAGCAGACCGGCCTGGACCCGGCTCAAGTGGATGAAGTGATCCTCGGCCAGGTCCTCACCGCCGGCAGTGGCCAGAACCCTGCGCGTCAGGCGTCGATCCTCGCCGGGCTGCCCCACGCAGTACCAGCGCTGACCCTGAACAAGGTCTGCGGCTCGGGCCTCAAGGCCCTGCAACTGGGCGCCCAGGCGATTCGTTGCGGCGACGCCGAGGTCATCATTGCCGGCGGCATGGAGAACATGAGCCTGGCGCCGTACGTATTGCCTGCTGCGCGCACCGGCTTGCGCATGGGTCACGCCAAGATGATCGACAGCATGATCACCGACGGCCTGTGGGATGCGTTCAACGACTACCACATGGGCATCACCGCCGAGAACCTGGTGGACAAGTACGGCATCAGCCGTGAAGCCCAGGATGCGTTCG
The DNA here is from genome assembly GCF_025466135.1 of Pseudomonas sp. 14P_5.3_Bac1. Lineage (NCBI taxonomy): Bacteria > Pseudomonadati > Pseudomonadota > Gammaproteobacteria > Pseudomonadales > Pseudomonadaceae > Pseudomonas > Pseudomonas sp. 14P_5.3_Bac1. The sequence goes on from NZ_JANLOF010000007.1 coordinate 135,185, forward strand.
CCGCCGCTTCCCAGCAGAAAGCCGCTGCCGCGATTGAAGCGGGTCGGTTTGTCGATGAAATCACGCCGATCCTGATTCCCCAGCGCAAAGGCGACCCAGTGGCCTTCGCCGTGGATGAACAACCGCGCCCCGGTACCACCGCCGAATCCCTGGCCAAACTCAAACCTGCATTCAAGAAAGACGGCAGCGTCACTGCCGGCAACGCTTCCAGCCTCAACGACGGCGCCGCTGCAGTGTTGTTGATGAGTGCAGATAAGGCCAAAGCCCTCGGCCTGCCTGTGTTGGCGCGTATCGCCAGCTACGCCAACGCCGGCGTCGACCCTGCGATCATGGGCATCGGCCCGGTGTCAGCCACTCGCCGCTGCCTGGACAAAGCCGGCTGGAGCCTGGGCGACCTTGACTTGATCGAAGCCAACGAAGCCTTCGCCGCGCAATCTTTGGCGGTGGGCAAAGAGCTGGAGTGGGACGCCGAGAAGGTCAACGTCAATGGCGGTGCCATCGCCATCGGCCATCCGATCGGTGCCTCGGGTTGCCGCGTGCTGGTGACCTTACTGCATGAAATGATCAAGCGCGACGCCAAGAAAGGCCTGGCGACGCTGTGCATCGGTGGCGGCCAGGGTGTAGCCCTCGCCCTCGAGCGCAACTGATTCAAAGAGCAACATGAGAAAAGGCCCGTTGTGGCGAGCGGGCTTGCCCCGCGTTGGGCTGCGAAGCGGCCCCAGAACCAGGCACCGAGTGATGACTGACACACCGCGTTCTGCTTGACTGGGGGCTGCTTCGCAGCCCAACGCGGGGCAAGCCCGCTCGCCACAGAAAGCCCGATCGCCACAACAAGCCGCTCGCCACGACGCGCCCGCCAGCGACAATAATCAGCGCTTCATGCAGCGCTGATACCGATCATCCACGCGCTTGGCGAACCACGCGGTGGTCAGGTTGCGGGTGATCTTCGGGCTTTTCAGCACGATGCCCGGCAGTATCGCCCGTGGCATTGGCTTGCCGGCCGCTTTATCAGCCAGCGCGTATACGCGTTTGTAGAGAGTGGTCTCCTCAAAGTCCAATTGCTCACCCTTCTCCAACTGGCTACGGATGGTCGGATTGCGCATGTCCAACTTGGCCCCCAGGGAGCGCACCGCCAACTCAGTGGTGCCCGGCAACAATGAGCCATAGCGAATCAAGTCGCCATCCAACGCCAGCTCGGTGCCAGTAATGCGGCTGACGGCGGCCTGGAACGCGGCGTTGCGGCTGGCGTACCAACCGGCGTTGAAGTCAGCAAAGCGGTACAGCGGCTGGTCATAACTGACCGGGTAGCCCAGCAAGTGGGCGATGCCGAAATACATGCCGCCGCGCCGCGTGAAGACTTCACGGCGAATCGTGCCGTCCACTGTGTAGGGATAACCCCGGGCCTGTTTCTGTGCAAAGTCGATGCTGACTTGCATGGGGCCTGCGGTATGCACCGGGTTGAAACCGCCAAATAAGGTATTACCCAGAGGCACCACGCTGATGAAATCGTCAAAGATTCCACTCAGGTCCTTCTCCGTGCGTGCTGCACTCAAACGCTCGGCGTAGGACTTGCCGGTAGGCGAGCGCAATTGCAGTGCGCTGCGCACCACAAAGGCCGGCACATGGACCTTGCCGGCACGGCGCAGGATTTCATCCTGGGCGATCTTGCCCATGTTTGGCACCGGCGGGTCGACCTGATAGGTGGACTCTTGCTCGGTGACTGCCAGCACGGCACAGATATTTTCGGTGCTGGGGTAGATTTTCTGAGTGTCGAAGGCGGTGTAGATGTCTTGCGCCCAGCCACCACGGTCCGGCACCGTCGCCGGCAGCAGGCGCACGATCTGCGCTTTCACCTCGGCCTCGCTACGCTCCGGCTGTTGCGGACTGCGTGAAGTGGAGCAACCGGCCAGCACCAGCAACGTGGTGAGGCACAGGATCAGGCGGCTTGAATACATGGGGTTTCCTTGGGTAACGACGGGCCGGGCATTGCGGATATCGACAGGTAAGTCTAACCGGGGTTCGCCGACCTGCCGTACTCGCCAATCACAAACTAACGTGACAGGATCTGTCATCGACCATTCCTACAAGGAGTTTGAATGCCATGCTCAGTGTGAACTTCCTCGTCACCTGCCTGATCGTCGTGCTGATCCCCGGCACCGGTGTGATCTTTACCGTCTCCACCGGCCTCACCGCCGGCAAGCGCGCCAGCGTATTTGCTGCGCTGGGTTGTACCGCTGGCATCCTGCCCCACTTGCTGGCATCGGTGCTCGGCCTCTCCGCCCTGCTGCACACCAGCGCGTTGGCGTTCGAAGTACTCAGGTATGCGGGCGTTGCCTACTTGCTCTACCTGGCCTACGCCACCTGGCGTGATCGCTCGGCCTTCGCGATGAATGACGCACCGACTGCAACCACAGCGCGCAGCCTGATGATCCGTGGTTTCCTGTTGAACATCCTCAACCCCAAACTGACGATTTTCTTCCTGGCCTTTCTGCCCCAGTTCGTTACCCCAGGCAACATCTCGCCCGCCGTGCAAATGCTGGTACTGAGCGCGGTATTCATGGCGATGACGTTTGCGGTTTTCGTCATCTATGGCTTGCTGGCCAATGGCTTTCGCCGCGCCGTGATCGAATCGCCGCGCGTGCAGAACTGGCTGCGCCGAAGTTTTGCGGCAGCCTTTGCAGGATTGGGCTTGAACCTGGCATTTGCGCAGCGCTGACAAGGACTACCGAAATATCCCACGCAACACCCGGATAAGCTCTACAGATACCACCTGAAAACCTCGGCAAAGTCCTTCGCCTGATCACACAGCGCGAGGGATTGCAGATGGTTTTTTGTGTTGGAACACGTATTGACGGGGCTGTCGCTTGAACCCGGCTATTGGCCGGCTGGCCCTGAGGCCCATGGACGTCAAAGCGCCGGATGTTGAAGGCGTCTTACGTGATTTCCGGGGCTGCCTGAACACCTTTGACGACTGGGCTTTAAGCTTCTGGAGCTTTTCGGCGCTGGATGTCGAGCAGGTGTTCAAGGTTGGCGATGAAGTGACGCTTGTCGCGCCCATAGCCCCCTCCATTTTTCCCAGCAGCACCGTCGCCACCTGCCAGGCCAACGGCACGTTGACCCTGGTGCACATGTTCCAAAGCACGCAGTTTGTGCCCATCGGCGATACGCCGGTGATACTGCAACGCGTCAACCCCAACGGTGGCCCGCTGGGCGAGCCGATCCACAAAACCATCGGCCCCAGCGGCATTCTTGAAATCACCGAGTGTGATCGCAACCAGCAGTACCGAATCAGTTTTTATCCCAACGTTTCCAAGGATCACGTCAAGGCGCTGTATGCGTCTTATCAGTCGGTGATCGCGGAACTGGAAGCGCGCCTGCGCGACGAATGGAACAGCACGCTTGAGGCACGTTGGAAAGACTTTACGGACGCTATCGCGCAAGACCAGCGCAGGATGGTGGAAACGGCGTTTCTAAGTGGCATGGGCAAAGCGCTTTACAGCCTGTGGGACAACATAACTCAACTGGTTGATTTACTGGCGGACATCAAGCCCAGCAGCGAGAAGTTGCTGCAATACATCTCCCAAACTGAACTTGATGAGCTGCTGAAGCTCGGCAACGACGCAATCGCCGACGGCCTGCTGGTGCTCAGCGATGAGCCATTGTTGTTCATTTACGTGTCGGCAATGGTCAGCTGGATGCGCATGCTGCCGCCGAAAGAAATGCATGAATTGATGGGGGAAATCACTGGCGAGGTGTTGATCAACCTGCTGCTGATTTGGGCGACAGCAGGCGTGGGTGTGGCGGTGCGCCTGGGTACGAAGGTGCTGGGGCATATCAAGTCTGAGCGGACGTCGGAGTTGTTGGAATTGCTGGCTAAAAAGCTGGTGATGCCCCGGTTGGAGCCGCATGCCAAGGTGGTTAAGCCGTTGCTGGGACGGAGTGCCGCAACCCCAATCAAGACGGTGCCGGTTGCACCGTTGAAGGCTGGGGATCAGTTGGTTTCCAACCCAGTGCCGGCAGTTCGTACCAAGAAACAGCAGACCGCGTTGGTGCGCCAGGAACACGTCGATGATGTGCCTGTTGCTGCGAAGAATCCCCAGGGAGATGCGGCGGCGCCTGCCGACAAAACCGCCACCAATGGCTGCCCGGTGTCCATGGTCACCGGGGAGGAATTGCTGACCCTCACTGATGGCGCGCTGGACGGGATTTTGCCGTTTGAGTGGACGCGGTTGTACCGCACCAGTGCGGTGGAAGTGGATTGCGGGTTGGGGTTTGGCTGGAGTCATGCGCTGGCGCAGCGGTTGGTGGTTGCGGGTGATTCGGTGGTTTGGACGGATCATGAGAATCGCTCTACTGCCCTGCCCTTGCCTACTGCTGCCCGACCGGCAATCACCAATAGCTTGGCTGAGGCCGCGATCTATTTGGGCGCCCTGCCCGATGAGTTGGTGCTGGCTCAGGCATCACGGTTTTATCACTTTCGCGATGGTCAGCTGACAGCAATCAGTGATGCGTATGACAACCGGCTGCGGATTTGTCGTGATCGTTTGGGCCGAATTGAGCGGCTGGATAACGGCGCGGGTCGGTCGCTGTTTTTGCGCTACGAGCTCGGTCGCATTGTGGCCGTGGACTATCAGGTTCATCGCGCCAAAGGGCGTGAGCCGTATGTTTGGGTAACGGAGCAGAACGTTGTTTCCTACGCCTATGACGACGCTGGACGACTGGTTTCAGCGACCAATGCCGTAGGCGAAAGCGAGGTTTATCGGTACGACGATCAGCACGTCATTCTTGAGCGGCAACTGGCGGGTGGGGCGAGTTTCTTTTGGGCGTGGGAACGGTCTGGCAAGGCCGCGCGATGTGTTCGGCATTGGGCCAGTTTTTCGCAGATGGACACGCGCTATGCGTGGGAGGACGACGGCAAGGTCACGGTTCACAACGCTGATGGCAGTCAGGAAGTGTATGTCCACGATCAGCGGGCGCGGCTGGTGCAGCGGATTGATCCGGACGGTGCGGAGCATTTCAAATCCTACGACGACAAGGGTCGGCTGACGGTTGAGCAGGATCCGCTGGGGGCGGTGACGGCGTATCAGTACGACGAAGCCGGACGCTTGGTGGCGATGTTTCCTGGGGAGGATGAGCCGACTTCCTACGAGCATGACAACGGGTTCGTACGGGTCGTACGCCGGGGTGAAGCGGTTTGGAAGTATGAGCGTAATGACCAAGGCGATGTTACGCGTCAGACAGATCCTGACGGCCACATTACGGATTACACCTACGACAAACATGGGCAACTGATTGGGGTTTGGTATCCGGATAACGGGTGTCATCGGCTGGTTTGGAATGAGCGTGGGCAGCTTGTTGAGGAACAGCTGCCAAATGGTGGGGTTAAGCGTTATCGCTATGACGATGTTGGACGGCAAGTTGCGCGCGAGGATGAGCATGGCGCGCTGACGCAGTATCAATGGGACGCCGCAGGGCGCTTGTTGAAACTCACCAAGCCCGATGGAGCGACGCGAGAATTCAGCTACAACCCCTACGGAAAGATCACCTCCGAACGTGACGAATTGGGGCATGTCACCCGCTACGAATATGCCGACGGTTTGCACCTGGTCAACCGCCGCCTCAATGCCGATGGCACCCAGGTTAAATACCGCTACGACAATGCCCGGCTGCTGCTGACCGAGATAGAAAACGAGGTTGGCGAGACCTACCGGCTTGATTACCACCCCAACGGGCTGATCCAGCAAGAAGTCGGCTTTGACGGTCAGCGTACGGCGTACGTTTACGACCTCAACGGCAACCTGCTGGAAAAGACCGAACACGGCGACGATGGCAGTCAGCTCGTTACCCGCTACGAGCGAGACTTTTCCGGCCGCCTCGTACGAAAAACTCTTCCAGACGGTGGAGTGGTCGATTACGCCTACGACCGCCAAGGCAACCTCCTCAGCGTCGACGACGGTCACTGGGCGCTAGCCTACGAATACGACGCCCAAAGCCGTCTAACTGCCGAACACCAAGGCTGGGGCACATTGCGCTACGGCTACGACGCCTGCAGCCAACTGAAAACCCTGCGCCTACCAGATAACAACCGCCTCACCTTCAACCACGACAAAGGCGGCCACCTCGCCACTGTCGAACTGAACGGCAAAACCTTAACGTCCCACCTGTTCAAAACCGGCCGCGAACGCCAGCGCCAACAAGGCCAACTGCTCAGCCACTACCACTACGACGAACAACACCGCCTCCACGCCCACGCGGTAACTCAAGAAAACCATGACCTCTACCGCCGCCACTACGACTACGACAAATCCGGCAACCTCACCCGCCTGCTAGATACGCGCAAAGGCGATCACCACTACCACTACGACCCCCTCGCCCGTCTGACCCGGGCCGATCACTCGCAAGACGTGCAAGAGCGCTTTGGCCATGACCCGGCCAGCAACCTGCTGATGCAGGACCGCCCCGGTCCGGACATCGTGGCGGGGAATCGGTTGGTGATGCAGGGCGATCATCATTACGACTATGACGCGTTCGGCAATCTGATCCGACAAAGGCGCGGTAAGGGTCATCAACTCGTTACCGAGTACCGCTACGACTGCCAGCATCGGTTGATTGGTATCACTCAACCCAACGGCCAAACCGCGAGCTACTGCTACGACCCGTTTGGTCGGCGCATCAGCAAAACCGTCGACGACCTAACGACGGAGTTTTTCTGGCAAGGCGACAAGCTAGTTGCGGAGCATCACGCGGACAGGCATCGCAGTTATATCTACGAGCCGGACAGTTTCCGTCCGCTGGTCCTGCTGGAGGGCTTTGGTCCAAAACATACCCAGCCCTTCCACTACCAACTCGACCACCTCGGCACCCCGCAGGAACTCACAGCCCTCGACGGCGAAATCGTCTGGTCTGCGCACTACCGCGCCTACGGCCAAATAAGCCGCCTCGACGTAAACAAAGTCGACAATCCGCTACGTTTCCAGGGCCAATACTTCGACCCGGAAAGCGGACTGCACTACAACCGCCATCGCTACTACAATCCAGATATTGGTCGCTACCTGACACCAGACCCGGTGAAGCTGGCCGGTGGGATCAACGCGTACCGGTACGCGCCGAACCCTACGGGGTGGGTTGATCCACTAGGACTAAGTTGCAAGCTTGGAGACTGCCCCGATTCAACGGGCAATCAGAAAAAAATTGCGTCTGCTGGGATATTAACGACACACGAGAAGGCGGGGGGGCACCTAATTAGAAAGCATGTCGAAAGGACAGATGAACAGCTACTGGCAAGATTCGAGTCAGAACCTAATATTCCAGCGTCATCTACGTTCAAAACTCTCGAGGAGGCTGAAGCTATAGTTTCTAGAAGCTTGGCGAACCACCAACAAAAAATAATAAATTTTATAAACGGAAACAAGAGCAAACTCATAATTAAAGACAGCTCAAGCCAACCCGTAGGAGTTAGCATATTAAAAGGCACTGAAAAATCCATACCCGTCTATAAGTTTTCATTGGTTTTAAAACGCGCTCCAAAGATGCCAGATGGCTATTTATTGCTAACCGGATACCCAGAAAAATGAATGATCAACTCACAGAGCTCCAACAGTTTCTTGGAGCCTATTTCAACCAGGACTGGGCGGAGGAACACTCATCCGCTGATGAAGTTATCGAGTCATTTCTACTGGACTCATCTTGGGATGTAATCATCACAGTAAAACAGGAAATCTTAGAGCTGATAAGCTCTTATAAAAATGAATTAGGTCTTCAAGAAAAATTATTGTATGAATATAGCTGCTACTACTACTATCCGAACCAATGGGCATCCGGGCCGCTATGGTTGAATCATATAGTCAACAAATTCGATGAACACTTACTTAAAACAGTCAAATAAAAAATGGTAGTTTTTGGGCTGCTCCGCAGCCCAGCGGAAGCAAGCTAGCTCACCACCAGAGAAAGATGCTTCTCTGAAGAACAGCCTAAACCTGCGGCGAGCAACCTCTCTCACCACAGGATCACAAGCCCAAATCAAATCCCCGCCAACGCCAAATCCATCGCAAAGTACGTAAATATCAAATCCGCCCCCGCGCGCTTGATGGACCCCAACGTCTCGCGCACCACCCGCGCCTCATCAATCGCCCCTGCCTGGGCACCAAACTTGATCATCGCGTACTCACCACTCACCTGATACGCCGCCACCGGCAAACGCGAGGCTCCGCGGATGTCGCGGATGATGTCGAGGTAGGCACCGGCTGGCTTGACCATCAGCGCGTCTGCACCTTCCTGCTCATCGAGCAGCGATTCGCGCACGGCTTCGCGGCGGTTCATGGGGTTCATCTGGTAGCTTTTGCGGTCGCCTTTGAGCGCGCTGCCGCCGGCTTCGCGGAACGGGCCGTAGAGGGCCGAGGCGAATTTGGTGGAGTAGGCCATGATCGGAATATGCGTGAAGCCAGCGTCGTCCAGGGCGCGGCGAATTGCCTGGACCTGGCCGTCCATCGCGGCAGACGGTGCGATCACGTCAGCACCGGCGCGGGCGGCGGCCACGGCTTGTTTACCGAGGTTGACCAAGGTCGCGTCGTTGTCGACGTGGGCACCGTGCATCACGCCGCAGTGGCCGTGGTCGGTGTATTCGCAGAAGCAGGTGTCGGACATCACGATCATTTCCGGCACAGCGTCCTTGATGATCGAGGACATGCGCGAGACCAGGCCGCGTTCTTTCCAGGTGTCGCTGCCGTTGGCGTCCAGGTGGTGGGACACGCCGAAGGTCATGACTGACTTGATCCCGGCGCGGGCATAGCGCTCGATCTCAGCGGCCAGTTTCTTTTCAGGAATACGCTGCACACCCGGCATGCTGGTGATCGGCACAAAGTCGTCGATTTCTTCTTCGACGAAAATCGGCAGTACCAAATCGTTGAGGGTGAATTCGGATTCCTGGAACAAACCACGCAGCTCCGCAGAGCGGCGCAGGCGGCGTGGACGGGCTTGGGGGAACTGGCTGGTCATGGCTGTCCTGAATAGCGGCAGAAATAGTTGGGGCGAAAGCTTATGCCCCCTGGCCCCGGCAGCACAAACGCCAAGGGGCCAATAGTGTATTGCGCAGCCCGTAACAATTCATTGATCTAGAGCTGTACTCGCCCCTCGATGCACACCGCAACCGCACCGCCGACCCAGATTTCATCGCCGTGGCGCTCGACGCGTATACGCCCGGCGCGCCCCATGACCGTGCCTTGGCTGACCACGTAATAGTCGGGCGCCAGCGCCTCGCTCAACAACCATTGGGCAATGCCGGCATTCAGGCTGCCAGTGGCGGGGTCTTCCTGAGCGCCGTCACCGGCGATAAAGCCGCGGACTTCGAAGTGCGTGTCCACGGCGTCGCGCGCCGGGTCACAAGCTGCGATGACGCCAATCGCCAGACCGCGCAATTGCGAGTAGTCCGGCTGCAAAGCAAGCACTTGGTCGCGATCGGCCAACATCACCGCCAGCCAGCCCGCGCCATTGTCGACCCATTGACTGCTCACGATGGCTTCGGGCGCCAGACCCAACCCCAGGCGCACGCGCTCAAGCAGAGGTGCATCCACCGGGCCGGTGCGCAACAACGGCGGCGCAATGAACGCCAACTCGCCGCCTTCACGACGGACACGCACCAGGCCGATTTCGCACTCCTGGATGATCTCGTCGCCCTTCGGTACGCCGCCCGCCTGCAGCCAGGCATGGCAACTGCCCAGCGTCGGGTGCCCGGCGAACGGCAGCTCTGTGAGCGTGGTGAAAATTCTTACCCGATAGTCAGCCCGAGGATCACGCGGCGTCAGCAAAAACGTGGTCTCGCTCAGGTTGGTCCAGTTAGCAAAATCGGCCATCTGCTGGTCAGTGAGGCTGTCAGCGCCCAGCACCACCGCCAGTGGGTTGCCTTTGAGCGAAACGCTGCTGAACACATCCAGTTGCTTGAAATCAAAAATCGGCATACTTCAACGCTCTAGGGTCACGCAGGTACATTCAAGCCACGAATTACCGCCGGACGTGCGACAAAGCCGTCCAGCGCGCGCAGCACATTAGGAAAGTCGGCGATGCCGACCAGATCGCCGGACTCATAGAAGCCGATCAGGTTGCGAATCCACGGAAAGGTGGCGATGTCGGCGATGCTGTACTCGTCACCCATGATCCAGGTGCGGCCCAGCAGGCGTTTTTCCAGCACTTCCAGTAATCGCCGGGACTCGGCGACGTAGCGATCACGCGGACGTTTATCGTCGTAGGCCTTGCCGGCAAATTTGTTGAAGAACCCGACCTGGCCGAACATCGGGCCGATACCGGCCATCTGGAACATCAGCCATTGAAGGGTTTCATAACGGGTGGCCGGGTCTTCGGAAAGCAGCTGGCTGGTTTTTTCCGCCAGATAAATCAGGATCGCACCGGATTCGAACAACGCCAGCGGCTGACCGCTCGGGCCATTGGGGTCGATGATCGCGGGAATCTTGTTATTGGGGTTCAGGGACAGAAATTCCGGGGACAACTGGTCCTGGGTCTCGAAACTGACCTTGTGCGCCTCGTAGGGCAGGCCCAGCTCTTCAAGCATGATCGACACTTTGACGCCGTTGGGCGTGGGCAGCGAATACAGCTGCAAACGCTCCGGATGCTGGGCGGGCCATTTGCTGTTGATCGGGAAAGCGGCGAGTGCATTCATCGGGAAATCCCCAGGCGGAAAGCACCCATGATAGCCACCCCAACGCCGTCCTGCATGGGTCATCATTGCGCAACATAACCACGCTATCGTGCGCGCAGGCGAACCAAAATGCCGATACGCACTCTTAAGTGCGCCATTACGGTGAAAGGAGACACCCTGTTACAACGACACGCAAAAACCGCAGGACGCCGGATGCGTCGCTGGGTCCCGGCTTGTCCGCCTTAATCCGATGCACTGAAGACTCGAACCTAATGACAATCAAGCCTCTGTGCCTTGCGCAACGCCTTAAACGTTATTCGTACATCATGCTGCCGCTGCTGTTGGCAGGCGGCGCCATCGGCCTGAGCCTGGAGTCGCGCATCAGCAGCGCCGGCCCGGTGGATGGCGTGCAAACCCTGGTATTCCTGCGCCACGGCGAAAAACCCGTCGGCGGCCTGGGCCAGCTCAATTGCCAGGGCCTGAACCGCGCGATGAACCTGGCCACCGTGCTGCCGGAGAAATTCGGCAAAGCCAACTTCGTGTTTGCGCCCAACCCGACGCGTAATGTCGAGGAAGGCGAGCACGATAATTCCTACAGCTACATTCGGCCGCTGATGACCATCAGCCCCAGCGCGATCAAGCTGGGCCTGCCAGTGAACATCAAGTTCTCGGCCAACGACACCAGTGCCCTCGCCGACGAATTGGTGGAAGACAAGTATCACAACGCGATCATCTACACCGCCTGGTCGCACGGCTACCTGCCGGAGCTGATCAACAAAGTGGCCAGTGAGGCTTCGGGCGAAAAACACACCATCACCGAAGACTGGTCGGGCAGTGACTTCGACACGCTGTATGTACTGACGTTGACCTGGCACAACGGCAAGGCGTCGCTGCTGAGCCGCAACTACAAGCAAGGCCTGGATAACGGCCAGCAGACATGCCCGGATGCAACTCAGGTCAGCGCAGATATCTGAAGCCGGCGCGGCACAAGCGTATGATGCGTCGCTATTGAATCATCTGCGGATCAGCACCATGCCCAACCTCGTCTCCACCCAGCCCAACCGGGGCTGGTCGTTCTGGTGGAAACCAGCGCTGTTCCTGCTGGTGGCCTGCATTGGCCTCTACTACGTGAAGTGGTCGCCCTACTACCTCAAGGCATTCGTCGCGGCGGATAACCACAGCATCGGCGCCTCGATTCTCAATGACCAGCAAACCGCGCCCCTGACGGCCGCGCTGGCCTACGCCCAGGTGTATTTCCTGGCGATCTGGAAAGCTGCCGTGCTCGCGGTAATTCTGGGTTCGCTGCTGCAAGTGTTGATTCCCCGTGACTGGCTGCTGCGCCTGTTTGGCCGCGCCGGGCTGGGTTCGACCCTGCGTGGTGGACTGTTCGCCCTGCCGGGGATGATGTGCAGTTGCTGCGCGGCGCCTGTGGCGGCGGGCATGCGCCGTCAAAACGTGTCGGTGGGTGCGGCGTTGGCGTTCTGGATCGCTAACCCGGTGTTGAACCCGGCGACGCTGGTGTTCATGGGCTTTGTATTGGGTTGGGGCTTTACCGCATTGCGGCTGGTGGCGGGGATTGTGCTGGTGGTCGGGGTGTCGTTGGTGGCACAGCGGATTGCCCGGCCCGATCAAGTGCCCGAAGCCGCATTGAACGCGGTCGCCGACGCCAGCCTGAGCGAATCGCAACCGTTCCTGAGCCGTTGGTTGCGTACCCTGTGGCAGCTGTTCTGGAGCACGATCCCGATCTACATCATTGCCGTGCTGGTACTGGGCGCCGCGCGGGTCTGGCTGTTTCCCCATGTCGATGGGGCCATGGCCAACAGCCTGATGTGGCTGGTGCCACTGGCAATCGTCGGCACGCTGTTCGTGATTCCTACGGCCGCCGAAATCCCTATCGTACAAACCATGATGACCCTGGGCATGGGGACCGGCCCGGCCGTGGCCTTGCTGATGACACTGCCGAGCGTGAGCCTGCCGTCCCTGTTGATGCTGCGCAAGGATTTCGATGCGCGAGTGCTGGTGACGGTGGCCGTGCTGACTATGGTGGTGGGCGTGATGTGCGGGTTGATCGGGGCGGTCATCCTGTAGAGTTCGGGTGAGGTTCAGGGCGCTTTCGCGAGCAAGCCCGCTCCCACATCTCGACCACGTTCCTACAGGATAAACACGGTCAAATGTGGGAGCGGGCTTGCTCGCGAAGAGGCCCTTAACCGCCGCTGATTATTCTGACTTGCCACTGCGCTCGCGCAAGTACTCCACCACGGCGCCCTGCTCGCCCGCAAACTCGATCCGCGCGCCTTTGCGTTCTCGCTGGAAGGCATACATCGGGTCGTAATACTCGCGCAGCAAACCCTCGATCCACACCCGGTGCAGGTCCACGGCACCACTGCGGGCCTGTTCCGCCAGGGCATCCTGCAAGATCGCCTGCAGCCGCTGGAAGCGCTCGCCACCCAGGCGTTTATGGATATTGGCCAGGCTCTGGGTCAGGCGCTCGGCGAACAGTGCCTGACCGTTTTCGCCAAATACTTGAATGAATTCGGCGCAGAGGTCGACCACATAATCACGCAGGATTCTTTCTACGCGGCCTTCAACGGTGTCTTCCAACCACACCATCGAAAACGTCTGCATGCTCTGGTGCAAGGGTAACGGCAGCGCACAACTGCCGATCATGCGGCTTTCGTCCTCGACCACGAATTGCTCGATACCCCCTGCACGCTTTTTCAGCAGGTCCACAGCCAAGCGGTTTTCGAAGTCGATGTTGGACGGCTGCGCGGTGGCGCGCTTGCCAAAGCTGGAGCCGCGATGGTTGGCGTGGCCTTCCAGGTCCAATGCGTTGCGCAATTGGCCGAGCACTTCGGTCTTGCCGGTGCCGGTCATGCCGCCAAGTAGCACAAAATCACACTGCGCAGTCGCCTGCTCCAGCGTTTCCAGCAGGAAAGTACGCATGGCCTTGTAGCCACCGCCGACTCGCGGGTACTCGATACCGGCTTCGGTCTTCAACCATTGCTGCACGATCTGCGAACGCAGCCCACCGCGAAAGCAGTACAAATAGCCCTCAGGGTTGGCCTTGGCAAACTGCGCCCACTGTTCAATACGCTCGGCCTTGATCGCCCCGGACACCAGTTCATGCCCCAGCACGATAGCGGCTTGCTGGCCTTGCTGTTTGTAACAGGTACCGACCCGCTGGCGCTCGTCGTCGGTCATCAGCGGCAGGTTGACCACTCCGGGGAATGCGCCTTTGGTGAACTCGATCGGCGCGCGGGTATCCATCATTGGCCGGTCGTTGAGGAAGATGTCGCGGTAGTCGGTGATGTCAGTTGCCATCAAAACACCTCTACCGCGTGGGTCTGTCGCTCAACCAGTTCGCCGATGGGCTCAAGGCTCAGGCCCAGTTCGGCGGCCACGGTGTGGAATTCGGCGTCGCCTTCAGGGCTAACGGCAATCAGCAAGCCGCCGCTGGTTTGCGGGTCACAGAGCACACGCTTGTGCAGTTCCTGCAGGCGCCCGAGCTTGCTCGAATAACTGTCGAAGTTGCGCAAGGTGCCACCGGGCATACAGCCCTGATCGAGGTAGTCCTCGATCCCGGCCAGGCGTGGGACCTTTTGGTATTCGATGCGCGCCGTGAGACCACTGCCGTCAGCCATTTCCACCAGGTGACCCAACAGACCGAAACCGGTGACATCGGTCATCGCGGTTACGCCGGCCAACTTGCCGAACCGGCTGCCAGGTTTGTTGAGCGTGCACATCCAGTCACGGGCCAGGCCGATATCCGCTTCGCGCAGCTTGCCCTTCTTTTCGGCGGTGGTCAGGATACCGATGCCCAGAGGTTTGGTCAGGTACAGCTTGCAGCCGGCAGTGGCGGTGTCGTTACGCTTCATGTGGCGTTTTTGCACGATGCCGGTGACGGCCAAGCCAAAGATCGGCTCCGGCGCATCGATGGAGTGCCCGCCGGCCAACGGAATACCGGCGGCGTCGCACACCGAACGGCCGCCACGGATGACTTCGCGGGCAACTTCCGGCGCCAGTACATTCACCGGCCAACCCAGAATGGCGATGGCCATCAACGGGTCGCCGCCCATGGCGTAGATGTCGCTGATCGCGTTGGTGGCGGCGATACGGCCGAAGTCGAAGGGGTCATCGACAATCGGCATGAAAAAATCAGTGGTGGAGACCACGCCGCGCTCGTCGTCGATGGCGTACACCGCCGCGTCGTCGCGCGAGGCGTTGCCGACCCACAGGTTGGGGTCGAGGTTCTGCGCGCCGCTGCCGGCAAGGATCACTTCCAGCACCTGCGGTGAAATCTTGCAGCCGCAACCCGCGCCGTGGCTGTACTGGGTAAGGCGAATCGGCTCGTTCATGGTGGACCTCAAGGTAACAAGTGCGCGGATTCTATCAGACAGCAAAAAGCCGGCTGGGCGCTTGTGCGCTCAGCCGGCTTTGTGTGTTTCTGGCGTTACTGCCTCGCGGCGAGCAAACGCTGGTGGCGATTACGTCGTGCGATGTTCAAGCACTCAATCGCTGCCGAGAACGCCATGGCCGCATACACGTAGCCTTTTGGCACATGGGCGCCGAAGCCTTCGGCGATCAGCGTCATGCCGATCATGATCAAAAAGCCCAGGGCCAGCATGACCACAGTCGGGTTGTCGTTGATGAACTTGGCCAGCGGTTCAGCCGCCACCAGCATCACGATCACCGAAACCACCACCGCAATGATCATGATCGGCAAGTGCTCGGTCATGCCCACGGCGGTGATGATGCTGTCGATGGAGAACACCAGGTCGAGCAGCAGGATCTGGCCGATGGCCGCGGCAAAGCCAATGGTCACGGCATTGCTGACGGTTTCTTTCGCCTCCGGCTCCGGGTCCATGCTGTGATGGATTTCGGTGGTCGCCTTCCACACCAGGAACAGGCCACCGGCGATCAGGATCATGTCCTTCCACGAAAACGCCTGGCCGAAGATTTCGAACACCGGCGCCGTCAACTGCACGATAAACGCGATGGTACTCAACAGGCCCAAGCGCAGTACCAACGCCATGCTGATACCGATACGGCGTGCCTTGGCCCGATGCTTCTCGGGTAATTTGTTGGTGAGAATCGAGATAAAGATCAGGTTATCGATGCCCAGCACGATTTCCATCACGATCAAGGTGGCCAGCGCGATCCAGGCGGTGGGGCTGGCGGCCAGTTGTAAGAGGTAATCCATAGGTCAGTCCTGACGTTGTGCGGGAAATTAGGCTTCTTTGCTGCCCGATTCAGATTCTTTTTCGTTCTGTTCCTGGTTTTTTTCCGGGCTGATCAAGCCTTGCGTCGCTTCATTCAATGCCTGTTCGGCAGCCTTGTGGGTTTCATCGATGGCTTGCTTGGCAGATTCGGTGGCCTTGCCCAGCACTTGCTGGGCGCTCTTTTCAACCTGATCACAACCGCTGACCACTACCAATGAAAGCGCAAGCAACGATGCGGCGCCCAGGGAATTGAGTTTCATCATGTATTCCTCGTTAGAACCAGCGGGTCCAAATGGTGGGCCCTCGATAGCGAGGCATTCTATGCAGGCGAACAGTTCAGGAAAATTCGTATTTTTTTGACATATACTTCGTTTTTTACGAAGTGTAGACCGTGATGCTCAATTACCGACAACTGCATTACTTCTGGGTGGTGGCCAAGACCGGCAGCATCGTGCGCGCCTGTGAGCAATTGAACCTCACGCCGCAGACCATCAGCGGTCAGATCAGTCTGCTTGAGCAAACCTTCGGTATCGCGCTGTTTCAGCGCGTCGGGCGTCAGCTCGAACTCACTGAAGCCGGGCGCCGCGCCCTGCCCTACGCCGAGCAGATGTTCCAGACCGGTAATGAGCTGGAGGCGCTGTTGCGCGCAGAGCCCAACGAACAGCAGATCCTGTTCCGGGTCGGAGTCGCGGACGTGGTGCCTAAATCCATCGTGTACCGGCTGATCGCGCCGACCATGGAGCTGAGCGAGCCAATCCGCATCACCTGCCGCGAGGACAAACTCGACCGCCTGCTAGCCGACCTGGCGATCCAGCGCCTGGACCTGGTGATTTCCGACAGCCCCATGCCCACACACCTGGACATCAAGGGCTACAGCCAGAAGCTGGGCGAATGCGGTATCAGTTTTTTCGCCACCCAGCCATTGGCTGACAGGTATGGCGGCGACTTCCCACAAAGCTTGCAGGGCGCGCCGCTGTTGATTCCGGGAGCCGAGACGGTGGTGCGCAGCCGTTTGCAGCGCTGGTTTGCCGAGCAGCAGATCCAACCGAAGATCATCGGCGAGTTCGACGACAGCGCCTTGATGCAGGCATTCGGGCAATCCGGCAGCGGCATTTTTATTGCCCCCAGCGTGATTGCCGATGAGGTGGTGCGCCAGTATGGCGTGGCGCTGATCGGCCAGACCGATGCGGTCACCGAGTCGTTTTACGCGATCTCGGTGGAACGTAAAATCAAGCACCCCGGCATTGTGGCGATTACCGAAGGGGCGCGACGCGAGCTGTTTACCGCCCTGCCCTGAGGGTTCAGGCGTTGGATGCGAGCGGCTGCTTGACGGTCATCAGCCACAGCGCCAGCAAGATCGACACCAGGATAAAACCGGACGCCGCAAAACCCAGGCTGCCAAGGCCGAGGGTGTCGATCACATGCCCGCCGACCATCGCGCCCAAGCCGATCCCAAGGTTGGCGCCAGCAATATTCAACGACGCGGCAAACGCCGGGGCATGGGGCGCGGCCTTCATCAACCGCACATGGCTGACCAGGAACATCGCCGCCTGGGTCACGCCCCACACGGCCATCGCCGCTGCCAGGCCAATCGTTGAATGAATCGCCGGAACCAAGGCCACCATGCCGGCGATCATGAACCCGCAGAACACCATGGAGGCGATCAATGGGTGGCGATCCACCGCGCGCCCGCCCAGGGAGTTGCCGAGCAGGCCGACCGCGCCAAAGCCCATCAGGCACCAGCCCACCAGGGTGCCGTCGAACCCGGCCAGGCGCTCGAGGATATCGGCCAAGTAGGTGTAAGCAGTGAACATGCCGCTGAACACCAGGATCGACAACAAAATATGGCCCTGCATCACCGGGTTGCGCAGGATCTTGAACTGCGAGCGCAGGGTGACTTGATCGTTTTTCGGCTTAGTCACCGGCAAGTAGATAAACAGCAGCAAAGCCTTGGCCAACGCCACCACGGCGAGGATCGCGAACGCGGTGCGCCAGCCGAACATGTCCGAAATCAACGTGCCCACTGGAATGCCGAACACGGTGGCGCAGACGATGCCAAAGCCAATCTTTTCGATGGCGCGCCCGGCGTATTCCGGGCCGACGATATCCACTGCGGTTTCACTGGCCAGGGCCCAGAACACCGGCAGCCCCAACGCGGGGATCAACCGTGCCACTGCCATTACCCAAATATTCGGCGCCAGCGCGGCCACCGTATTGGCCACGCCAAACATGATCAGAATGCTGATGAACAGACGCTTGCGCCCAAAGCGCGCGAAGTACGCCGTAAGAAACGGACCAAACGCCGCCACGGTAAAGGCAAACAAGGTCACCAGCAGCCCGGCCTGGGAGACACTGACATCCAAGTCCCGGGCAATGGACGGCAACAGGCCGACGATAATGAATTCTGTGGTCAGCACGGTAAAGCCGGCGGCCGACAGCAGCAGGATGGGAAACAGCATGAAAACTCCAGAAACGACGACATCAACGACAGCCCGAAGGGCTCGCTGACGGATAGGAAAGGTGAGAGGCGAGAATGTTAACAGAGTATGTCGGGATTTGGCCAAGGCCCGCAGCCGCGGGTGACCGAATGCCGCATCGCACGGAACACTTTGTACAGCGTGCTAGACTCCGCGCCCCGCGTCCTACAGCCCGTTCTGCGTGCGCCGCTGTGCCTTCAAAAAAATAGAGACATGTGTTTATGACTGCTGCCCCTTCCCTGCTGCAACGACTGGCTCGCGTCAGCCTGGTCACGCAAATCATCCTCGGCCTGGTCGCCGGTATCCTTCTGGCGTTGTTCGCGCCAGAGGCGGCCAAGGCCACCGGTTTTATCGGCAAGGTGTTTGTCGCCGCGCTCAAGGCCGTGGCGCCGATTCTGGTCTTCGTGTTGGTGATGGCATCGATTGCCAGTCATAAACACGGCCAGGAAACCCATATCAAGCCGATCCTGTTCCTGTACCTGCTGGGCACGTTCGCTGCCGCCGTGGTCGCAGTGATTGCCAGCACGTTGTTCCCCTCGATGCTGGTGCTCGCCACTCACGATGCCAGCGTCAGTGCGCCCGGCGGCATCGGCGAGGTGCTGCAAAGCCTGCTGCTCAGTGTGGTGGATAACCCGGTCAGCGCACTGATGAACGCCAACTTTATCGGCATTTTGGCCTGGGCCATCGGCATGGGCATCGCGATTCGTCACGCGGGTGAGGCCACCCGCACCGTGCTGGAGGATTTGTCCAACGGCGTGACGCTGATCGTGCGCATGGTGATTCGCTTCGCACCGCTTGGCATCTTCGGCCTGGTGGCCTCAACCCTGGCCACCTCCGGCTTCGGCGCCCTGCTCGGCTACGTCCACCTGCTGATGGTGCTGATCGGCTGCATGGCGTTCGTGGCGCTGGTGGTCAACCCGGCCATCGTGTTCTGGAAACTGCGCCGCAACCCCTACCCGCTGGTGCTGATGTGCCTGCGTGAGAGCGGCATCACCGCTTTCTTCACGCGCAGTTCGGCGGCGAATATTCCGGTTAACCTGGCGCTGAGTAAACGCCTGGGCTTGCATGAAGACACTTACTCGGTGTCGATTCCGCTGGGCGCCACCATCAATATGGCCGGTGCGGCAATCACTATCACCGTGCTGACACTCGCAGCGGTTCACACCCTCGGCATTGCCGTCGACCTGCCGACCGCCGTGCTGCTCAGCGTGGTCGCGGCGATCTGTGCCTGTGGTGCGTCGGGTGTGGCCGGCGGCTCGCTGCTATTGATTCCACTGGCGTGCAGCCTGTTTGGTATTCCCAGCGAAGTTGCCATGCAGGTGGTGGCCGTCGGTTTCATCATCGGCGTGCTGCAGGACTCGGCGGAAACCGCACTCAACTCGTCCACCGATGTGCTGTTTACTGCTGCGGCGTGCCTGGGCAAGGATGAGCAATTGGCTTAACCGTCAGGCATGAAAAAGCCCGGGGCGTTCGATCAAGAACCACCCCGGGCTTTTTTTATGGGCTTAGAAAGCGCCCATGTAATCACGCTTGCCCACTTCCACACCGTTGTGACGCAGCAGAGCGTAAGCGGTAGTGACGTGGAAGAAGAACTGCGGCAGGCCGTAGGTCAGCAGGTAGGACTGGCCGCTGAAGCGCTTCTCTTTCGGCGTGCCTGGGCGGGTGATGATCTCGATGCCTTCCTTGCCGTCGATTTGCTCAGGCTTGATGGTGTCGACAAATGCCAGCACCTTGGCGATCAGTGCTTGCAGGTCGGCAAAGGTCACTTCGCTGTCTTCGTACTTCGGCACTTCGATCTCGGCCAGACGCGCGGAAACGCCTTTGGCGAAGTCGACAGCGATCTGGACCTGGCGCACCAGCTGGAACATGTCCGGAAACAGGCGCGCTTGCAGCAAGGCGTTTGGCTCGATGTTCTTGGCGGTGGCGTGGGCTTCGGCCTTGTTCAGCACATCGCTCAGGGCGTTGAGCATTTGCTTGAAGACCGGGATGGAGGCGGCGTACAGGGAAATAGTCATGACAGTCTCACGGTAATGGCAGGGTTTGGAACCAGCGGCGATTATAGACATGCCAGCCGCGCGTGCCGCTTGTCTTTTATTTTTTCAGGATTAGGCTAGTGGGTTCACTGCATAGGGAAAGCGCGATGACCGCCGAGCACGACACCGAGACCCCTGAGCCGCGCCTGAACAGCACGGAAATCCGCATCCTAGGCTGCCTGATCGAAAAACAGGCGACCAACCCGGAAACCTA
Organism: Pseudomonas sp. 14P_5.3_Bac1; assembly: GCF_025466135.1. NCBI lineage: Bacteria > Pseudomonadati > Pseudomonadota > Gammaproteobacteria > Pseudomonadales > Pseudomonadaceae > Pseudomonas > Pseudomonas sp. 14P_5.3_Bac1. The sequence goes on from NZ_JANLOF010000007.1 coordinate 155,776, forward strand.
CCCGCTGACCCTTAACGCCCTGGTGCTGGCGTGCAACCAGAAGACCAGCCGTGAACCGGTGACGAACCTCAGCCAGGGCCAGGTCGGCCAAAGCCTGCGCGCGCTGGAAGGCCAGGGTTTTACCCGCCTGGTGATGGGCAGCCGTGCCGACCGCTGGGAGCATCGCGTGGACAAGGCACTGGAGCTGGTGCCGGCCCAGGTGATCCTGATCGGGCTGCTGTTTCTGCGCGGGCCGCAGACGGTCAATGAACTGCTGACTCGCAGCGGGCGCATGCATGACTTTGAAGACGCCGAGCAAGTCGTACACCAGCTGGAGCGTTTGATTGCGCGCGGGCTGGCGGTGCTGGTGCCGCGTCAGGCCGGGCAGCGGGAAGACCGTTATACCCATGCGCTGGGGGATCCGGCGGATATCGAGGTGATTCTGGCGGCACGGGGGACTCCGGTGGAGCGGTCGACGGGGGCGGTTTCTCTGGATCGTATCGAAGAGCTTGAATCCAGAATCGCAGCGCTTGAAGAACGCCTGGCACAACTGGAACAGGCATAACTCGATCAACAATGTGGGAGCGGGCTTGCTCGCGAAGGCGGTGGTTCAGTTGGCACATTCGTCGACTGACACACCGTATTCGCGAGCAAGCCCGCTCCCACATTAGCTCCAGTGGTTTTCAGGCTCGGGCGAAGGCCACTGCGGCCTGAAACTGTTCATCAGTGGGGCGCACGCCGGTGTACAGCACAAATTGCTCCAACGCCTGGATCGCGATCACTTCGAGCCCGGTAATCACTCGCTTGCCTTTGGCCCGACCGCGCACGATCAGCGGCGTTTCGGCGGGAATCGCCACGACATCGAAGACGGTGTCGGCGGCATCCACGGCTTCAGCCTCAAACGCCAGTTGATCCGCCTCTGCCCCACCGGTCATGCCGATCGGTGTCACGTTGACCAACATCTGCGGGCGCAAGTCACCCAGCTCTGCCTGCCATTCATACCCCAGGCTTTGGGCCAGGGCCCGACCGGCCGCTTCGTTACGCGCCACAATCACGCCATGGGCGTAACCACCGTCGCGAAGGGCACTGGCCACGGCCTTGGCCATTCCGCCGCTGCCGCGCAGGGCAAAGGTGGATTCCTTCGGTACCGCGTGCTTTTTCAGCAGTTGTTCGACGGCGATGTAGTCGGTGTTGTAGGCCTTGAGATGGCCGTCGGTGTTGACGATGGTGTTGAGGGAGGCAATGGCTTTGACCGAGTCGTCGAGCTCATCAACCAATGCAAGGCTGGCTTCCTTGAATGGCATGGAAACGCCGCAACCGCGAACGCCCAGTGCGCGTATACCGCCGATCGCGCCGGGTAAATCCTGGCTGCTGAAGGCCTTATAGTAGAAGTTCAGACCCAACTGTTCATACAGATGGTTATGGAAACGCAAGCCAAAATTCCCGGGACGCGCCGACAATGACATGCACAGTTGGGTGTCCTTGTTGGGGTGCATCTGCATGGAAAACTCCTTTGAGTAAGCAATTGGGTACAGACCTTACACAACCTTTACCTATCGGCTGTGCTGTTTTTCAGAAATACGTTGTCTTAAAAGTATCCCCGCGACAATCCTTGAGTCTATTGATTGCAGACCACAAGCGCAGGGGCTAACCGAGGAATGACCATGATCCGTAAAATCCCCAAAATCGCCTTGCTTATCGGCGCACTCGCTATGGCAGGCCAAGCCTCCGCCCACGGTGGTGGTTGGGGTGGCCCGGCCGTATTGGGTGCTTTAGTCGGCGCAGCCGTTGTCGGCTCGGTGGTTGCCAGCCAATCCCAGCCGGTCTATGTGCAGCAACCGGTTTACGTTCAGCCGCAACCGGTGTATGCCGCGCCTCCTCCGGTCTACTACGCTCCGCCGCCACCGGTGTATGTGCAACAGCAGGTTTATTATCGCCCGGCGCCGGTTTATTACGGCCCACCACGCGGTTACTACGGCCCTCCCCATGGCTATTACGGCCGCGGCTGGTAACGCGCAATTGACATCCCAGGATCAGGCCCCGCTTACACGCGGGGCCTTTTTTTTGCCTTAAAGGTCCGGATTTACCCTGCAAAGGTCGCTGTGAGGACAATGCTCGAGGCGTAATCGCACATCATTATGGCTAATGTCTACTTGCTCGAACCAGGCTTGCGCTGTCATGTTTGTGTCACCAAGCCCTCTCACTATTGATTCTGTCCAGCCAATAACAATTAAGGACGACTGACCATGCCCACGCAAAACCCGCACCGCACCGCCGGCCTGTGCACGTCCAGCAAGGTCTACAGCGCACTCACAGAGCTCAAGCACCTAGAAGGCCATCGCAGCGCGAAGTTCCTGGCGTTGTTGGCGGAAAACCTGGTGCACAAGGGGCTGCTCAGTGAGCAGGAAGTGGTGATCATGCTTGATCAAGTGGTGGATTGACGTCTTGTGTTGATGACGACTATCGAGCCGGTTGATTTTTCCTTCGGCCCGCAGCGCCGTAAGGTGGCCTCCATAGCAATTGGAGGTCTCTATGCCCACTGTTCAGATCATGTCCGTTATCGGCAGCGCCGTTCCCGCCCCTCTTCGCAAGCTGGGGCTGCTGGCTTGCTGGTACCTGGTGCGCGATGGCGAGCCCATCAGCGGCCCGCTCACGTCGTTATCGGCCGCCGAAAAGCAGCTTCAACAGGCGTCGAGCTTCAGGCTGCACGCCTGAAGCTCGCCGTCTGTAACGGCTAAGGCAGCGGCAGCTTGACCCGCGGTTTGCTTTCGACAAACAGCGCCCAGCTCGACATAAACAACGCCGCCACCAGCGGCCCGATCACAAACCCGTTCAGGCCAAACACCGACAGCCCGCCCAGGGTCGAGATCAGGATCAGGTAATCCGGCATCTTGGTGTCCTTGCCCACCAGGATCGGGCGCAGCACATTGTCCACCAAGCCGATCACGAAGACGCCGAACACCGCCAGCACCACGCCCTGCCAGATCGAACCGCTCAACAGGAAGTAGATGGCCACCGGGCCCCACACAATCCCCGCGCCCACGGCTGGCAGCAGCGACAGAAACGCCATCAACACCGCCCAGAGCAACGCACTGGGAATATCCAGAAACCAGAAAATCAAACCGCCCAGCGCACCTTGGGTCACGGCCACCAGCACGTTGCCTTTGACCGTGGCCCGCACCACGCGATTGAACTTGAGCTGCAAACGGCGCTTTTGCGGCTCGGCCAGCGGCACCGCCGTGCGCACTTTGCGCACCAGCTCCGGACCGTCGCGCAGCAGAAAAAACAGCAGATACAGCATGATGAAAAAGCTCACCAGGAAATCAAACGTGCCCTGGCCAAAGCTGAACGCCTGGGTCGCAAAGAACTGGCTGCCCTGCATCGCACTCTTGACGATCTTTTCGCGCAGGCCTTCGAGGTTGCCCATGCCAAAACGGTCCAGCAGGTGCTGGAAGTATGGCGGCAGGACGTTCTTGAATTGCTCGATATACCCGGCCACGTCCAACTTGCCGCTTTCGATATTTTTGTACAGGGTCGCGCCCTCTTGCACCAGCAGCACACTGGTAATGATCACTGGCAAAATCGCAATGATCAGGCACACCGTCAGCGTCGCCAGGGACGTCAGGTTGCGGTTCCAGCTGAACCGCTGTTGCAGGCGCCGCTGCATCGGGGCAAAGATAATGCCGAGGATCACCGCCCAGAACACCGCACCGTAGAACGGCAGCAATATCCAGATAAAAGCGATGGTCACCAGGGCCAGCAGCAACAGCAGGGTTTTGAATTGCAGGTTGGTTTGATTCATGTCCGGTCCATGTCAGAAAAGCCAAGGCCCCGTGCAGGCCCTGTTGCTTAGTCCGCTGCGAATGCTGGGAGTGCCATCGTTTATCGCACAAGCATAGACCGCATCACTCATTGCCCGGGAGCCTGCGCCTTTGCCTCGCTCAACAGCGTCTGAATCATCTGCTCCTGAGCGGCCTAGCGGCCTTCGCCGAAGTGGCTGTGGGGATGCACCATTGGAATCCCCCGACGTATCGCGCCTATGTCGAAACCCACCTGCCGATACACCACGATACAAAATCAACAAAGGACGATCTGGATCAATAAATCCCAGATCAAGCTCCACTACCCTCGCGACCTTTTGCGACGCGAACCCATGCCATCTGTCATCGCCCCCGAACTGCTCGCCCCCGCCGGCACCCTGAAAAACATGCGCTACGCCTTCGCTTACGGCGCCGACGCCGTCTACGCCGGCCAGCCGCGTTACAGCCTGCGTGTGCGCAACAATGAATTCGACCACGCCAACCTGGCGCTCGGCATCCAGGAGGCCCACACGCAGGGCAAACGCTTCTACGTGGTGGTGAACATCGCGCCGCACAACGCCAAGCTGAAAACCTTCCTCAAGGACCTCGCCCCCGTGATCGGCATGGGCCCGGATGCGCTGATCATGTCCGACCCCGGGCTGATCATGCTGGTACGCCGCCATTTTCCGCAGATGCCCATTCATCTGTCGGTGCAGGCCAACACGGTGAACTGGGCCAGCGTCGAGTTCTGGCAGCAACAAGGCATCAGCCGGGTGATTCTGTCGCGCGAGCTGTCACTGGAAGAGATCGACGAAATCCGCCAACACGTGCCGACCATGGAGCTGGAAGTGTTCGTGCACGGCGCCCTGTGCATGGCCTATTCCGGACGCTGCCTGCTGTCGGGCTACCTGAACAAGCGCGACGCCAACCAAGGCACCTGCACCAATGCGTGTCGCTGGAAGTACCAGGCCACGCCGGCGGTGGAAAACGCCACGGGCGACATCGTCCAAACGTGTCAGCCAACCCTGGGCATCGGCGCGCCCACTGATCAAGTGTTCCTGCTGCAGGAAGCTAATCGCCCGGATGAGCAAATGCCCGCGTTCGAGGATGAACACGGCACGTACATCATGAACGCCAAGGACCTGCGCGCGGTGCAGCACGTGGAGCGCCTGACCCACATGGGCGTGCATTCGCTGAAGATTGAAGGCCGCACCAAATCGCACTTCTACTGCGCACGCACCACCCAGGTGTATCGCCAGGCCATCGACGATGCGGTGGCCGGTCGCGCCTTTGACCGGCAGCTGATGACCAATTTGGAATCACTCGCCCAGCGCGGCTACACCGAAGGTTTCCTGCGCCGCCACGTGCATGACGAGTACCAGAATTACCAGCACGGCAGCTCGGTGTCGGAACGTCAGCAGTTTGTCGGGGAGTTGACCGGCGAGCGCCGTGGCGAGCTGGCCGAGGTCAAGGTGAAGAACCGCTTTGCCGTGGGCAATCATCTGGAATTGATGACGCCCGCCGGGAATTTTCACTTCGACCTGGCCGTGCTGCACAACGCCAAGGGTGAAGCCATTGAGGTCGCGCCGGGCGACGGGCACACCGTGTACGTGCCGCTCCCGGCCGCAATGGACCTGCGTTTCGGCCTGCTGATGCGCGACCTCTAACGCGTCGCCGCGCAGAATACGCATCCAGCGGCCTTTGGTGAACATCGGATAACCATCGCCTAAACGCTTGGCTGACGTCCCGGCACACGCCATCGATCACCGTGGCGGCGGCCCCGCGTGTGAGAGGTATATTCGTATGTACGTCAGTTAAACATAGGTGAAACCCATGAAAGATCAGATCCTGAACTGACCGACCAACTGCCCCAGGCGCTGGCCCAAATCCGCCAGGCTGCGAGAGGTCTGGGCGCCCAGTTGGGTTTCATCGGCCACACTGTCGACCGCCACGGCGATCTGATGCACGCTGCGGTTGATCTCTTCGGCCACGGCAGTTTGCTCTTCGGCGGCGCTGGCAATCTGCGCGTTCATCGAGTTGATGGTGCCGATCAGCTGCGCCATGGTGTCCAGTGAGGCGCCGGCCTGGTTGGCCTGGGCCGAGGTGCCGTCGCCGGCATCGCTGGAACGGCGCATCGCGTCCACGGCGGCTTCGGTACCTTTTTGCAGGCGGTCGATCATGCCCTGGATTTCCTGGGTGCTGGTTTGAGTGCGGCTGGCCAACGCTCGCACTTCATCGGCAACCACTGCAAAACCACGCCCGGCCTCGCCTGCCCGCGCGGCTTCGATGGCGGCGTTGAGCGCCAGCAGGTTGGTCTGTTCGGCGATCGAACGGATCACGCCCAGCACGCTGACAATCGACGACACGTCCTGTTGCAAGCTGTCGAGGGACACGCCACTGCTGCGGATGTCATTCACCAGCGCATGAATCTGCGCGATGCTGCCGTCCACCACGCGCTTGGCGGCCTGGCCCTCGGCGTCGGTCTGTTGCGCGGCGACGGCGGCGCCCTGAGCGCTGCGTGCGACTTCATGGGCGGCGGAGGACATCTGATTAATGGCGGTGGCCACTTGGTCCGTTTCGTGACGCTGGCGCTCCATCGCGGTTTCCGAGCGCTGGGCTTGCTCGGACACCTGCCCGACCAACCCGGTGAGTTGCGAGGTCATCTCGGTGATCTGGCGCACCAGGCCGTGGATCTTGTCGACAAAGCGGTTGAACGCACCCGCCAGATCGCCCAGTTCATCCTGGCTGGTGATGGCCAGGCGGCGGGTCAAGTCGCCCTCGCCCGCCGCGATATCGTCGAGGTTGGCTTTCATCAAGTTCAACGGCCGCAGGATGGTATTGGCGGTCACCATGCCCACGGCGGCAATCACCAGCAACACCACCACGGCCACACCGAGGATGCTCAGCAACACGCCTTCCATGCGTTTCTCAACCTTGGCCTCAACCACGGCCACCTGGGCTTCGATGCCGTCGAGGTTGACCGAGGTGCCAATCACCATGTCCCATTTGGGCAGGTATTCGGTGTAGCCAAGCTTGGGCACCAACTCGGTCTGCCCCGGCTGGGTCGAGCTGTATTGCAGGTAGTGGGTGCCGTCCTTGCCGACCTTGACCAGGTCGCGGTTGACGTAGACGCCGTTGGGGTCGCGGTTGTCCTTGAAGCTCTTGCCCACGCCGTCGGGGCTGTTGCCCTTGAACAGGCGGATGGTCTCGGAGTCGTAGCCGAAGAAGTAGCCGTCCTTGCCGTAGCGGGTGTTGGACAGCAACTTGACCACCTCGGCCCGCGCGGCGGTGTCGCCAGGGGCGGCGGCGTCGTAGAGCGGTTTGATGGTGGTCATGGCCACCTCGACATAACTTTGCAGAGTGGCCTTGGCGTCGTTGAGCAGGCGCTGGCGGGTTTCATCCACCTCGTTGTGTGCCTGGCCCTGAAGGATCCACACGGTGGTCAGGCTGATGACCACGGCAAACAGCAACACCGGCACGACGGCGAGGGACAGGACTTTGGCCTTCAGACTCAGACGCATGGCTTTTCTCTCTTATTAGTGGCGACCTGGAGAGGCTATCGGCCAATTGCAACGGATCTGTAGGCCACTGGATACCCGTGGCGCGGGAGGTGTTTCAAATCATCAAAGGGTCATCGCAGCGAGCCAGCCGAATGCCAGCAACGGGATGTTGTAGTGCAGGAACGTCGGCACCACGGTGTCCCAGATATGGTGGTGCTGGCCGTCGATGTTCAGGCCGGAAGTCGGGCCGAGGGTCGAGTCCGAAGCCGGCGAGCCCGCATCGCCCAGTGCGCCTGCGGTGCCGACGATGCACACAATCGCCAACGGGCTGAAGCCCAGTTGCACACACAAAGGTACAAAAATCGCGGCGAGGATCGGCACCGTGGAAAACGACGAGCCGATGCCCATGGTCACCAGCAGCCCCACCAGCAACATCAGCAACGCGCCCACCCCACGGCTATGGCCGATGAACGCCGCCGAGGTTTCTACCAGCGAACGCACGTCACCCGTGGCCTTGAGCACTTCGGCAAACCCCGAGGAGGCGATCATGATGAAGCCGATCATGGCCATCATCTTCATGCCTTCGGTGAACAGGTCGTCGGTTTCGCGCCAGCGCACGATGCCCGACACCGAAAAGATCAGGAACCCGGCCAGGGCGCCAATGATCATCGAGTCCAGCCACAGCTGAATGATGAACGCCGAGGCAATCGCCAGCCCGGCCACCAACAGGGTCAGCGGGTTGTACTGCACGGCCACTTGCTCGACGCGCTCGATTTTTTCCAGGTCGTACACGCGCTTTTTGCGATAGCTGACAAACACTGCCACCAGCAGGCCAACCACCATGCCCAGCGCTGGCAAGCCCATGGCGTGGGTGACGTTGACCTGGCTGATGTCGACGCCGCTCTTGGCCACGTTGGCCAGCAGGATCTGGTTGAGGAAGATGTTGCCGAAACCCACCGGCAGGAACATATACGGCGTGATCAGGCCGAAGGTCATCACACAGGCGATCAGGCGGCGGTCCAATTGCAGCTTGGTCAGCACGTACAACAGCGGCGGCACCAGCAGCGGAATAAACGCGATGTGGATCGGCAGGATGTTCTGCGAAGCAATCGCCACGACCCACAACAGACCGATCAGCAACCATTTGACGTGGCTGCCGCCGGTGGCTTCCTGACGATCGACCAGCATCAGCGCCTTGTCTGCCAGTGCATGGGCCAGGCCGGACTTGGCAATCGCCACCGCGAAAGCGCCGAGCAAGGCGTAAGACAACGCCACGGTCGCCCCGCCGCCCAAGCCGCCATTGAAGGCCTTGAGCGTGGCTTCGATGCCCAGGCCACCGGTCAAGCCACCCACCAGGGCGCCGACGATGATGGCGATGACCACATGCACGCGGGACAAGCTGAGCACCAGCATGGTGCCGACCGCGGCGATGACTGCGTTAATCATGATTACCTCAAGACAGAAACATAAAAAACAGGCATACCCGCGCCCGGGCGGCCATGGGGTTGGCTGCCAGCGTGCAGGCTTGAAGAGGTCTTATTAGAGGGCGCGCACTTTGCAGCAGGCGGGCGCGCATGTCAAAAAACGGCGTCGTTTTCAGCGCTCAATTGAACGTTTAAATAATAAAGAAGCATCAAAAGCGGCCGATACAGAGGCTCTCTGTGTTTTCAGGTTAAGGATGCTCCTCGATGTTCCTCAGACAGCTGTCCATTCAATGGAAAATCACCCTGCTCGCCGGCCTGTGCCTGCTGGGGATCGTGACCCTGCTGGTGGGTCTGTCGCTGTATCGCATGGAGCACAGCTCGCAGCAGGTCAAAGCCTCGAGCATGCAGATGCTCGACGAGTCCGCCCAGGCGCGCATCGAGGCCCAGGGTGAAGTGCAGGCGCTGGGCATTCGCCAGCAATTCATGGACGCCTACCAGTACGGCCATGGTTTTGCCCGTCAGGTACTGTTTTTGCGCGAACAGGCGGAAAAACGCTTCCTCGACGCCTTCGACACCCGCGAAGACTTGACCCGCCAGGTCAAGGCCGCGCTGCAGGCCAACCCGGACCTGCTCGGGTTGTCGCTGGTGTTTGAAGCCAATGCGCTGGACGGCAAGGATGAGCTGTTCGCCAATCAGGCGGAACTGGGCAGCAATGACAAAGGCCGTTTTGCCCTGTACTGGTCTCAACCGACGCCAGGCAAATTGACCTCCATGTCACTGCCCGAAAGCGACATGTCCGACACCAGCGTCGGCCCCAGCGGCGAGAAAGCCAACGCCTGGTTCACCTGCCCGCGCACCACCCTGAAACCTTGCGTGATCGAGCCGTACTTTTATGTGATCGACGGGCAAAACGTGCTGATGACCAGCATCGTGTTTCCGCTGATGGTCAACGGCAAAGTCATCGCCTCGCTGTCGGTGGACATCAACCTCAACAGCCTGCAGGCCGTGAGCCAGCAGGCCAGCCAGAAGCTGTATGACGGCCAGACGCAAGTCAGCATCCTCAGCCCCACCGGTTTGCTCGCAGGCTACAGCCCGGATGCGAGCAAACTCAGCCAGCGCCTGGATAAAGTCGACACGGCCAGCGGCGCGCAATTGATCAACGCGCTGGCGGCCAGCACGCAAATCCGCAGCGTGCGCAACAACCATCAACTCAAGGTATTGGCGCCGTTCGCACCGATTCCCGGCGGCAAGCCATGGGGTGTGTTGCTGGATGTGCCGGAAAAAGTCCTGGTGGGCCCCGCCGAAGCGCTCAAGGCGCAACTGGATGCCGACAACACCCGCGGCACCCTGCTGGAACTGAGCCTGGGCCTGCTCGCCGCCGTGGTCGGCTTGATTCTGGTGTGGCTGATGGCACGCAGCGTGACCCGGCCGATCCTTGGCGTGGCGCGCATGCTGGAAGACATCGCCAGCGGCGAAGGCGACCTGACCCGTCGCCTGGCCTACGACAAGCAGGATGAACTGGGCCAACTGGCCGGCTGGTTCAACCGCTTCCTCGACAAACTGCAACCGATCATTGCCCAGGTCAAACGCTCAGTGCAGGACGCCCGCGGCACGGCCGACCAGTCCGCCGCAATTGCCACTGAGACCAGCGCCGGCATGGAACAGCAATACCGCCAGGTGGATCAGGTGGCCACCGCCTCCCACGAAATGAGCGCCACCGCCCAGGACGTGGCCCGCAGCGCCGCCCAAGCCGCACAAGCCGCGCGCGACGCCGACCAGGCCACCCGCGAAGGCTTGACCGTGATCGACCGCACCACCACCAACATCGGGCACCTGGCGGCGGACATGAGCACCGCCATGGCTCAGGTCGAAGGCTTGGCGGCCAATAGCGAGAAAATCGGTTCGGTGCTGGAAGTGATTCGAGGCATTGCCGAACAAACCAACCTGCTGGCACTCAACGCCGCCATCGAAGCCGCCCGTGCGGGTGAGGCCGGCCGTGGATTTGCCGTGGTCGCCGACGAAGTACGCAACCTGGCACGGCGCACCCAGGAATCGGTGGAAGAAACCCGCGTGGTGATCGAACTGCTGCAAAACGGCACCACCGATGTGGTCGGCTCCATGGGCAACAGCTATCGCCAGGCCCAGGGCAGTGTCGAGCAGGTCGGCCAGGCGGTCACCGCCCTGCGCCAGATTGGCGAGGCTGTCACGGTGATCAGCGACATGAACCTGCAAATCGCCAGCGCCGCCGAAGAGCAAAGCGCGGTGGCCGAGGAGATCAACAGCAACGTGGCGACGATCCGGGACGTGACCGAGTCGCTGTCGGAGCAGGCAAATGAATCGGCGCGGGTGAGCCAAGCATTGAACAGCCTGGCGAATCAGCAGCAGGGGTTGATGGATCAGTTTCGGGTGTAACTGACCTGCACAAACCCTGACCCTTGTGGAGATCCAAATGTGGGAGCGGGCTTGCCCGCGAATGCAGTGTGTCAGTTGCCGCATTTGTCGGCTGACACACCGCCTTCGCGAGCAAGCCCGCTCCCACATTTTTATATTTTGTGGTGTATCAGGCCTGGCGTTTGGGCAATTCGATCAGCACTTTCAAGCCACCCAGCTCACTCTCCTGCAACTGCAACACCCCGCCCCACACCTCGACGATATCGCGCACAATCCCCAGCCCCAAACCATGGCCGTCGATCTGCTCATCCAGGCGCGTGCCCCGGCTGAACACCTGATCGCGCTGGCTCTGTGGAATGCCGGGGCCGTCGTCTTCCACTGCCAGCAAATAGCTGTGCGGCGTTTCGCTGATGCTCAAGCGTATTTCCGCATCCGCCCATTTGCAGGCGTTGTCCAGCAGGTTGCCGAGCAGTTCCAGCAGGTCTTCGCGGTCCCAGGGCAATTGCAGGCCGGGCGTGACGTGGTAACTCAAGTCCAGGTGTTCACCGTGGATCATGTTCAATGTGGCGAGCAGGCCCGGCAGTTCCTTTTCGCAGTCGAACAAGGCACCCGGCAAGGTTTCACCGGCAAGGCGTGCGCGGTTGAGTTCGCGATTCAGGCGTTGCTGCACTTGCTCCAGCTGTTCGCGCAAGAGCTTGCCCAGTTGGGGATGGGCCTTGAGCTGTTCACTGGAAGCCACGCTTAAAAGCACGGCCAACGGTGTTTTCAGCGCATGTCCCAAGTTGCCCAACGCGTTGCGCGAGCGCTTGAGGCTGTCTTCGGTGTGAGCCAGCAGGTGGTTGATCTGCGCCACCAGTGGTTCCAGTTCCAGCGGCACTTGAGTGTCGAGTTGTGAGCGCTGGCCTTGTTGCAGTTGAGCGATCTGTTCGCGGGCGGTTTCCAGCGGGCGCAAGGCGCGGCGCACCGTGACCCGTTGCAGGACCAGCACCAGCAGCAATGCCGCAAGGCCCATCACCAGGCCGATCTGACGCATCAGACGGAAACTTTCCCGCACCGGCGTGTAGTCCTGGGCCACGCTGATGGAAATCGACTGGCCAAAACGCTTGTAGTCCGCGCGCAACACCAGCAGTTGCTGGCCTTCCGGGCCCAGCTGCAGGTTGCCCTTGAGCCCGGCTTCCGGCAGCCGGGGCAACTCCTGGTCCCACAACGAACGGGAACGCCAGTGAATGTCGGCAAAATCGATACGGAAATAATGCCCGGAAAACGGCCGTTGATAGGCCGGCGACAAACGTTGTTCATCCAGTTGCACACCGTTCGGCCCGCGCACCAGCGCCACCAGCAGGTTTTCGCTGTCGTTGCGCAAGCCCGCTTCCAGGTAGCGCTGCAAGCCGGCCTCGAACAACCACAGGCTGGTTTGCGCCAACACCACGCCGACGATCACCATCACGCTGATCAGCCCCAGGCTCAGGCGCCGCTGAATCGACCTCATGCAGGGCTGGCGCCAAAGCGGTAACCCTGGCCGCGCCGGGTCTCAATCACGCTACGGCCCAGCTTGCGACGCAGGTGGTTGACGTGAACTTCCAGCACGTTGGAGTCGCGCTCGGTCTCGCCGTCATAAAGATGCTCGGCCAAGTGGCTTTTCGACAGGATCTGTTCCGGGTGCAGCATGAAGTAGCGCAGCAGGCGAAATTCGGCGGCGGTCAGCTGGATTTCTTCGCCGTCGCGCAGTACACACTGGCGGCCTTCATCCAGGTGCAACCCGGCGGCTTGCAAGGTGGGCTGGTTGGCGTGGCCATGGGAGCGGCGCAACAACGCCTGGACACGCAAGTGCAGTTCTTCGGGGTGAAAGGGTTTGCTCAGGTAATCGTCGGCACCGGCCTTGAGCCCTTCGATGCGTTCGGCCCAGGAGTCGCGCGCGGTGAGAACCAGCACTGGCGTGGCCAGGGCGGCTGCGCGCCATTGCGCCAACACGTCCAACCCCGGCAGGCCGGGCAAGCCCAGGTCGAGAATGATCAGGTCATAGGGTTCGCTGCGGCCCTGATAGGCGGCATCGCGACCATCGGCCAGCCAGTCGACGGCATAGCCCTGGCGCTGCAGGCCGGCCAGCAGTTCATCGGCCAAGGGAACGTTGTCTTCCACCAGAAGCAGGCGCATCAGTCGTCTTCCTTATCTTTGAGCAGCACGCCGGTGGTGGCATCCAGCTTGATCTCGCGCACCACGCCTTCGGTGGTCACCAGCTCCACCTCATAAGCATATTGGCCGTGTTTTTTTTCAAGCTCGGCTTCCAGCAACCGAGAGCCGGGGTAGCGCGACATGGCCTGTTGCAACAGTTGCTCCAGCGGCAGGATCACGCCCTGCTGGCGCAGAGCCAAGGCTTCATCCTGGTTGAGGTCGCGGGCCGCCAGGCTGGAACAAAAAGCCAGGAGCGCCAGCACCATCAAACCGCTGGCGCGTCGATATACCTTCATTACGTTTCCTGATGATTCTTGAGCACGTGCCCGCTGAGCGCGTCCAATTCGACTTCCCACTCGATGCCGTCGGCATCTTCCAGTTCGACTTGGTACAAGTACTTGCCGTAGGCCTCGTCCAGGTCGGTGTCCAGCAGGGTCGACCCCGGGTGCAGAGCCAGGGCCGTGGCTTCCAGCTGATCAAAGGCGACAATTGTAACAGTGCCGGGCACTGTCAGTGGCTTGTCAGGGTCCACTGCCCGGGCCTGCGCCGAGGTGCAGGCGATGATACCGGCGGCGACCAGCGCTGTGAGGCGCTTCATGGCAAATCTCCGTTTCAGGATGTTTTTCCTACGCAGGCCAACGTACCCGCTGCAACTTAACTGAAACTGAATTGCCACCATGGCATTTTTCAATCGTCCTCTTTACCCATCACCCGCGAGTTTTCCTATACTGCCCCGCTCGCTTGAAAAGAGACTGGTATGACAGCCATCCACATCAAATTTCCCGCGTTGACGCTCAAGGCCGGTAAACGCGCCTTTGCGCGCATTCGCGAACAAGGCCTCAAACCTGCGGATGTCGGTATCCTGCCCGGCGCGGCCGGCGGCCCCAAGGCACTGGGCATTCAGGGCCTGGACCTGGCCTTGTTCGGCGACTGGCTGCCGCGCGCGCCACGCGAGCGTGCGCTGATCGGCGCCTCCATCGGCTCCTGGCGGTTTGCCAGCGCCTGCCTGCCCGACCCGGTGCAAGGCCTGCTCGACCTCGGCCGCCTGTACAACGAACAACGCTTTGCCAAGGGCGTGACCATGGCCGAGGTCAGCCGCAGCTGCCAGCGCATGCTCGATGACCTGCTCGCAGGCCGCGACGCGCGGGTGCTCGACAACCCCGACTATCGCCTGAACATCATGGTGGTCAAAAGCCACGGCCTGCTCGCCGATGACCATCGCGGTCGGCTCGGTCTGGGCCTGTCGTCGGTCATTGCCGACAACCTGCGCGGCCGTGCGCGGCTGGCGCGGCACTTCGAACGGCTGATCATCCACGACCCGCGCCAGGCGCCGCCGGTGCATCCGCTGAAAGACTTCCCGTCGCGTTTCCTCGACCTGGACCTGCGCAACTTGCGCCAGGCGCTGCTGGCGTCCGGCTCGATCCCCATGGTGATGCAAGGCGTACGCGACCTGCCCGGCGCGGGCGCCGGCACTTACCGCGATGGCGGCCTGCTCGACTATCACCTCGACCTGCCCTACCACGGCGATGACATCGTGCTGTACCCGCACTTCACCGACCGGGTCATCCCCGGCTGGTTCGACAAGGGCCTGCCGTGGCGGCGCAGTAATCAACAGGGTTTGCAGGATGTGTTGCTGCTGGCCCCGTCCAGGGACTACCTCGCCCGCCTGCCCCACGGCAAACTGCCGGACCGCAGCGACTTCAAGCGCTTCATGGGCGATGACCCGAGCCGCAACAAGTACTGGCAAACCGCGATGAGCGAGAGCCGACGGTTAGGCGATGAGTTCCTCGACCTGGCGGATAACGGCACATTGGGCGAGCACTTGCTGGCGCTATGACCAAGCGGTATGCGCGGCGAAGGATCAAGCTGTTAAACTCGCCGCCTGCCAGATACCTGACCGAGCTGAAAATACTGTGGAAATCTTCAAAGAGTTTACCTTCGAGTCCGCCCACCGCCTGCCCCACGTACCGGACGGCCATAAATGCGGGCGCCTGCATGGGCATTCGTTCAAGGTGGCGATCCACCTGAGCGGCGACCTCGATCCGCATACCGGCTGGATTCGCGACTTCTCGGAGATCAAGGCGATTTTCAAGCCGCTCTATGAACGCCTCGACCACAACTACCTCAATGACATCCCAGGCCTGGAAAACCCAACCAGCGAGGTGCTGGCCAAATGGATCTGGAATGAGCTCAAACCCTTGCTGCCGGAACTCAGCGCGATTCGCATCCATGAAACCTGCACCAGCGGCTGCATCTACCGCGGCGAGTAAGCCGACGCGGTGAAAAAAACCACCCTTGCGGTGGTTTTTTTTTGCGCCAGCCGCCGTCCCCGGCCGATGCCGGAGGGCTGTGCTACGCGGTTCGCGATTGGCCGAGCACACGGGCTTGCGAGCTTGGAACCCGTCGCGCCATAGCGCATGGCTCGCGCCGCGTGTCCACGACCAAGCCACGGCGCAAGATGCTGATCCAATTTGTATCACCGCTGCACCGCTTTCGTGCCTGACTGGGCACAAAGACCACTGTTCCCTGCGATTCTCCCCAATGTGGCTATAAATACTGTGCACGGTGCACAGCATCTTCCGTGCGCCTGTCACTTCTGCCGATTTGGCACGCGCGGTGCAACAGGCCTGCGTCACTCATTCAGGGAGCAGGGCCATGACTCAGCAAGAACCAGGCAACGATTACCCCCTCAGCGAAGTGCCGATGCATGCGCGCAAGGGCCTGGCGTCCACCGCCATGGTGCTGCTGGGGTTCACGTTTTTCACCGCGACCATGTTTGCCGGCGGCAAGCTGGGCGTAGCCTTCAGTTTTACCGACATGCTCGGCGTTGTGGCCCTGGGTAACCTGTTGCTGGGCATTTACGCCGCGGGCCTGGGTTACATCGCGTTCAAGAGTGGCTTGAATTCAGTGTTGATGGGCCGCTTCTGCTTTGGCGAGGTCGGCAGCAAGCTCAGCGACTTGATCCTCGGCTTCACCCAGATCGGCTGGTACGCCTGGGGCACCGCCACCGCCGCCGTGGTGTTGGGCAAGTATTTCGAGCTGAGCCAGGGCAGCGTATTGGGCCTGATGGTGCTGTTCGGCATGGTGTTCTGCGCCACGGCGTACGTGGGATATCGCGGGCTGGAGGTGCTGTCCTATATCGCGGTGCCGGCCATGGGCATCTTGCTGTTTCTGTCGATGTGGGTCGCCACGGTAAAAGTCGGCGGGCTGGACGGCCTGCTGGCAGTCGTGCCGACGGGCGAGCTGGATTTGTCCACCGCGATCACGCTGGTGTTCGGCACCTTTGTCAGCGGCGCGACCCAGGCCACCAACTGGACGCGGTTTTCCCGTTCGGCCAAGGTCGCGGTGCTGGCCAGCCTGATCGGTTTTTTTATCGGCAATGGTTTGATGGTCCTGATCGGGGCCTATGGCGCCATCGTCTATCAGCAGCCAGACGTGGTGGAAGTGTTGTTGCTGCAAGGCTTCGCCATGGCGGCCATGGCCATGTTGCTGCTCAATATCTGGAGCACTCAGGACAACACCATTTACAACTTTGCCGTCGCCGGCTGCAACTTGCTGCGGACCCGCCGCCGCAAGACCGTAACCCTGGCCGGGGCGGTCATCGGCACCCTGCTGGCGCTGCTCGGCATGTACGACATGCTGGTGCCCTACCTGATTTTGCTGGGCACGGTGATCCCACCGATTGGCGGCGTGATAATGGCAGACTTCTTTTACCGCTATCGTGGCCAGTACCCGCGCCTGGCCGAGACGCGCCTGCCGGCATTCAATTGGCCTGGTCTGGTGGCGTACGCGGTGGGCACGGTGCTGGCGTTCCATTCGCCGTGGGTGGCGCCACTGGTGGGGATTGTCGCCGCGTCGCTGACCTACATCGTGCTGACCGCCGTGCTGCGTGTGCGTGCCCCGCTGGCTGATGCCCCGGCATGAGCCTTACCGTCGCTGATGTACTGGCCCTGCCCGGCCTTGAATCGATGCGCCTGCGCGCAGGTGACAGCGGCCTGGATAACGCGGTGCGCTGGCCGTATGTCGCGGAAAACAGCGGGATTGCCGAGTGGGTGCTGGGCGGCGAGCTGGTGTTCGTCACCGGCATCAATCACCCGCGCGATGAACCCAACCTCCTGCGCTTGCTGGAGGAAGCGTGCCAGCGTCAGGTTGCCGGTTTGGTGATTCTCACAGGGCCGGCCTATATTCAGGCGATCCCCCAGCGCCTGTTGGACGCCGCCGAAACGGCCGGCATGCCGCTGATCGAGCAGCCTTACTCGCTGAAAATGGTGCTGGTGACCCAAGCGATTGGTTCGGCGCTGATCCAGTCCGAGCAACTGGGCCGTTCGCGACACGACGTGCTGGAACGCTTGCTCGCCGGTGATTATCAGTCCCTTGAAGTGTTGCTGCATCGGGCCGCGCAACTGGGCATGTCGCTGGCCGGGCATTGGCAGATTGTCCAGTTGCAACTGGAGGGTGGCGAGGCATTATTTGCCCAGGGTGATACTGCGCAGGCGGAAGCGCAGTTGGCCCGGCAGCACGACGGTATCGCCCGTCGATTGCGCCAGTTCTCGGCGCAGCATCATGCAGCGTTGCCGATAGTGGGCAGGGCTGGGCACTGGACATTGCTACTGCCGGCCACCGATGCCGTGCAAGCGTTGGCCAATCGCCAACAATTGGCTGCCTGGCTTAACCCCTTGAACCTGCGGCTGGCCCCTATGAAACTGTTTATCGGCCTCAGCGCCGCGGCACACCCACCCGCGCGCCTGGCTCAGGCGCAGGATGAAGCACGCCAGGCATTGGCGGCGGCGCGGCGCTTCAGCGACCGCGCCGGGCTTTGTGTGTATGACGAACTGGGCGTGTTGAAACTGCTCAGTGGCGTGCGTGATCGCGCCCTGCTCGACCAGTTTCTCAATGAACGCCTGGGCCCGTTGTTGCGCCACGACCGCCACCATGGCCCCTGCCTGATGCCGACCCTGGAAGCCTGGTTTCACGAGAATGGTAACCTTGTGGCCGCCGCGCAGCGCCTGGCCCTGCATCGCAACACAGTGACGCACCGCGTCCAGCGTATCGAAGCCCTGAGCGGGCTGACGCTGGGCAACTCATATGACCGCCTGGACATCGGAATAGCCCTGATGATCTGGCGGCTGACTGCCTGATTGTCTTTAGCCAAGAGGAACTTGCCCATGCATATCATCAACGCCCGCCTGCGCAACCGTGAAGGCCTGCATGATCTGCACCTGGAACACGGCCGGATCGCCAGCATCACTTCGCAAACCGAGGCACCTGCTTTAGGGGCCGGCGATTTGGACGCCGCCGGCAACCTGGTCATACCGCCTTTTGTTGAACCGCACATTCACCTCGACGCCACCCTTACGGCTGGTGAACCGCGCTGGAACATGAGCGGCACGCTGTTCGAAGGCATCGAGTGCTGGGGCGAGCGTAAAGCCACGATCACCCAGGAAGACACCAAGACTCGCGCCAAGAAAACCATCCAGACCCTGGCCGCCCACGGCATTCAGCATGTCCGCACCCACGTCGACGTCACTGACCCCGAGCTCACGGCACTCAAAGCCATGCTTGAAGTACGCGAAGACAGCTCGCACCTGATCGACCTGCAAATCGTCGCCTTCCCCCAGGAAGGCATCGAGTCCTACCGCAATGGCCGCGAGTTGATGGAGGAAGCCATTCGCCTGGGCGCCGACGTGGTCGGCGGCATTCCCCACTTTGAATACACCCGCGACCAAGGCGTGAGCTCGGTGAAATTCCTCATGGACCTGGCCGAACGCACGGGTTGCCTGGTGGACGTGCACTGCGACGAAACCGATGACCCTCACTCGCGCTTTCTCGAAGTGCTGGCCGAAGAAGCCCGCAGCCGCGACATGGGCGCACGCGTTACCGCCAGCCACACCACGGCCATGGGCTCCTATGACAATGCGTATTGCGCCAAACTGTTTCGCCTGCTGGGGCACTCAGGCATCAGCTTCGTGTCCTGCCCCACCGAAAGCATTCACCTGCAAGGCCGCTTCGACAGCTTCCCGAAACGCCGCGGCGTGACCCGCGTCAACGAACTGCTCGAAGCCGGCATGAACGTGTGCTTTGGCCAGGACTCGATCGTCGACCCCTGGTACCCCCTGGGCAACGGCAACATCCTGCGGGTCCTGGAAGCCGGTTTGCACATTTGCCATATGCTCGGCTACCGCAATCTGCAAAGTGCCCTGGACCTGGTCACCGATAACAGCGCCAAGGCCATGGCCCTGGGCGAGCGTTATGGCCTGGAGCCCGGGCGCCCGGCCAACTTGCTGATCTTGTCGGCAAACAGCGACTACGAAGTTATTCGCAGCCAGGGCCTGCCGCTGTACTCAATCCGCAATGGCAAAGTGCTGATGAAACGGCAACCGGCGCAGGTGGAGTTTTTGTAAACGGTGAGGCTACACAATGGCGTCGAGGTCGAGCGGATGCACCTTGCCTGAACCGTCATGAATCGGCGCAGGAATACAGGCAACTTGCGCCAACTCACGGTTTTCACGGTGGCTGAACCAACGCTTCAGGCTGGGTTGCAGGTGCGCGCGATTGGCGTGACTGCCATACACGTCGCGCGCGTCCAGGCGCCGCCAGCGCAAAGACTCCAACCGTTGGCGACTGGTGCGCAACCGGTCAATTTCTGCGTTCAACGCCTGGCTATGTTCGTGCCCATAGCCACGCTGGTTTGTGGGGCGGCGACGGTCAAGCTCACGGTTCTTATCGCGTAACTGCGCAGTCATGCTCTCAAGCGCATGGTCGAGCAACTCAAACTCTCTGTGCGTGACCAGAGGCCCTTGGCTATCCACGGTTTGTTGCCAGCGACGCAATGTGGCCCAGGCCGCAGGGATGTAGCTGGCCGTCATGAAGTGCTGGCTGGCCTGAAACAGTTGTTTCAGCACGTTGGCGCGGTTGGGCATATCGCCCTGAAGCTGCAAGGCACGGTTACAACCGGCCTGCAGGATGGACTCGCAACCGGGCTTCCATAACACCGAAGAATGCGTGCCATCGGCCAGCTTGATCGGCATGAAGTGCTGCTGTTCACCGTGATGCTGGTAGGGATTGCCACCCACACGCACCAGGCCGGCGGCAAACAGAAGCCCGCCCGGACCGGGTGCGCTGAACAATGCCACTGCGCCTGGAACCCAGAGTTTTGCGGTGGTGTTCATCCATGTGGCCGGCACGCTGGGCACCGGGTCGTTGTGGTTGACGATGCGATGGTGGACCAGGGCTGACGCGCCTTCAGTGAACTCGGCGTCGGCGGCGCGGGGTGCGCCATAGGTGTAGAGGAGAATGTTGTAGCGAGTGTCGGGGATTCGTCGCAATCCTTCTGCCAGGAGCAAGGCGATGGCGCCGCCGAGGCTGTGGCCGCAGATTACGATGCGTTGGCCATCGTAAAACTGGTCGAGGTAATGCAGCACGAAACTACGCATTGCTCGATAAGCAAGGTAGAACCCTTCGTGAGCCTGACCGACACCTTCGGCAAAATCCACCTGATGGGCGTTTGCATCCCGCAAGATATCGGCACCACTGACAGTACCTCTTACTGAGATCAGAACCACCTCATCGTGGTGTGTGATGAAGGCTTGAGTGTCGGTACCATATTTCTCATCGTTAAAAAAATGCAGGCTCTCAGGATGTTCCTGCTCGCCCTCCAACCCCAGACGGTTTTGTGGATACTGCCCAGGATCGAACGGAATGATCTCGAAACGTCTAGAGTAGGGAACCTCTTCATACATCGGATAGAAACGCTGTACTTGTGCGGGATCAACTCGCCAGGCGTTCTCAAAGACCGACAGTTTTTCAGCAAACAGATTTCCAATGCTTGGATCCAACGGAAAACACACTTCATCGACCGGCTTATTCGGTGGTTGCTGGCCAAAATCGCAGTAACTCAAGGCAGACATCAGAGCGAGCTGATACAGGTTCAAAGCACAGAAGTTGTCTTCGATAGACAGCATGGGACGCAGGGCCCGTAAAGGTCTGACTTCAAGCACGGTGTTTTGATTGGGGAATAACACAACACCTGACAAAGTCGGTAGGGGCGGACCGAACCCGAGGTCGGCCATCATTTTCAAAGCATGACGTTCAGGCCGATTAGTTCTGGAAGTCAACGGAGGAAGATGGGCAACATGGCGGACCAGGTCCCGTACTTCAACCTGATAAAACCGGTCAGCTCGGGACTGCGCCGGATTGACTTCAATACGTTGACCATCGCTGGTAGAAAACCGCGTCTTTTCGGCACGGATTTGAAGTTCGGTTATAGGAAGTTGGTACGCAACGCGCGTTCGCAATTGGTGATATGGCGTTTCCGCTCCAGCATACAAATCATCAAACCTGAGAACCACTGGACCACAGTAAAAGCCTTGTAACTTTGCGAACCCCTCTGCATTTAACCTACCGTCGTACTGCCGCCCTGCAGTGTCGTAAATGCTGTATCGAAGTCCCCCATAGGCTTTTCCACTTCCAGTTTCGTCTACCAGGCAAATGCTCGCCCAATGTCCTTTCAATGCGCAAGCAGGCATGTTGCCGCTGAAAAATGGCTGCTTCCATGCTTCCTGTTTCATGAGTCCACTCCTTGTTAACTGCACGTTGGGTAGACATCACATAGACGTCCATCCGGCATTTTTATAGGTTTGAAATCTGTGACATTGCTGTCGCAGGCGGCAATCTGATCGTCAAAACTTTTACCTTTGCAACGCTTCCATCCGCCTGGAACCTCTATCCATCTGCGGTCAAAAGCGGGTAATTCGTCATCGGTAACAATCAGTACCAATCGAAGTTTTTTCCCTTCCAGTTGATCGCGTTGCGCACCACCACCAGCCTTCGTTTCCTGCGGCAGCCCCATTTTGTCCAACGAATTGCACTGCAGAATTTTTCTGATTGCATGCAGAGGGCCCACCGTCCGGAAATACCACCTGCATTGCCCTTGAAACTCCTGAACCCCAGCCTCAGGCATCTTAGGAAAATGCGCAGGTAAGCGATCTTGAATAGCGATACTCGCGGTGTCACCGCCTATGTCCGAATCTCGCTTTCCCCACTTCGCATAAAAACCAAACTGAACGCTGTGCAACACTGAACGACACCCCTCGATGGTTTCACTCAGCGGCAGCTCATAACTCACACGGCTGGCCACAGGTTTGAAGTCAGCAAAAAAGACCTTTCGTTCTGGTCGGTTGCCGCGACGTGTCGGCAGCGTGCAGGTCTCGCCCGAGGCTGGACTGTAATTAGCGGCAGTTTTAAGTTCAAACTCCGCAGGCAAATCCACCTCCAACGTAAAGTGATTGACCGGCCCCACCGCACACCCCGAAAGCCACACCGCACCAAGCCCGACCAATGCACCACGCAGGCGCTTATTCATGCTTGCCTCCCAACCTGCGCCACTGCGCGGACACTCGTTCGAAGTGGTCTCCAGGCGTTTCTGCGTGCAGTGGCTGCCACTGAATCACGCAGGTACGCGTTGCCTCTTCCAACCTGCGCACTACCAGGAATTCAAGCTGTTGCGGCTCACGCCATTGCCACGCACGGGCCTGTTCCAATACCTGGGATAACCAGATTCGAGGGTCCTGGAATTCAACCAGCGCGGCGAGGTCTTCGCTGTGCTCGGTCAGCAGGTAGCGCAGGACATTGGCGTGCAGGATGGCCGCCGTATGGGGGTTGGGGGTGTTGAGCCAGGGTGCCGCAACTGGCACCGGATACTCACCGGGGGCCGGATTATCGCTGTGGTGCCACTGGCCCTCGTGCCAGTAGCACACGCTGACCAGCGGGCCGAGGAACACTGGCCAGTGCTCACTCGGCAGATGAGCCAACACGCGAGCCAGGGTTCGATTGTCGTGAAAGCGATACAACGCCTGGCCACCCTCAAGCCCTACCAGCATGCGCTCGCGCCAATGTCGGACCACACCGGCCAGGTCGTCGTCGGGCAGGCTTGCCAACCAACCCCAGTCGGCCTGCGGGTGCTGCAGCAGGTCGAACAGCGCGGGCTCACTTGCCTGCTCCAATAGCAGAATCACCGGACCAACCGCTGCCAGTTCGGCCACGGCGCTCTCACCGTAAAGACTGCAATACTGCGACAGATGACGGGCCGCCAGCAGCGGCTGGCGTGCATCATGGTTGCCGTCAAGAATCAGGCACAGTCGGCGGCCCGCTTGCTGCTGTTGGGCCATCCAGCGGCCAGGCATGCTCTGCATCAAGCAGCCCTCCGCTTGATGTCGCACTGGCCTTCGCGGCATTGCTCGCACACAGGACAAAAATCTGCCCCCAACTGCCGGGCCAACCCCATGACGACGCCTTGTGCGACCGCCATTTTCGGCCCGGCTGTTGCTGAAAAGGCGCTCGCGAATGAATTCGGAGGTGGCGAGCCGCCAACGGTAATGGGTTTGCTGGTGAAAATACCGCCGGCCTGAACCAGCACATACTCGCCCCCGGCCCTGAGGCTCAGTTGCGCGCCCGCATCGATGACCAGGCTGGCGCCTGCCTTGAGATGGATCTGTTGCCCGGCTTCAATGACCAGCAAACGCCCTACCCGTGTCTGACTGTCGCCCTGCACGTCCAGGTGATCATGCGCTTTGAGCTCGACATTGCGATCACCCTCGATATGACGACGCTCGCCGCTTTGCAGGTGAGCCGTGCTCAGTCCCCGGATGATTTCGTGGCGCTCTCCGACGACCTCCAAGCGGCTGTCGTGACCCACTCGCTGCTCCAGATCACGCTGGGCGCGCAGGTAGATGAGCTCCTCGCCACGGCGATCTTCAAGGTGCAGTTCGTTGGCTCCACCGCCGCCTGGCGAACTGCGGCTGCGCAAGACACTGCGGGTGCCGTGCTGCGGCAAAGGATAGGTCGGCATGTGTAGCGCATTGGGCAGGCAGCCGTTGATCAATGGCCGGTCGGGGTCGCCCTCCAGGAAGGTCACCAGCACCTCCATGCCCACGCGCGGAATCATCATTGCGCCAAAGCCATCCCCCGCCCAACCGGACGCTACCCGTACCCAGCAGCTGCTTTTGTCATCAGTGTTTTCCAGGCGATCCCAATGAAACCGTACCTTCACCCGGCCATAGGCATCGCAGTACACCTCCTCGCCCGCCGGCCCTGTCACCGTGGCGGTCTGGCTGCCATTAATGGTCGGCTTCGGGTGCTTCAGACGCGGCCGATAAGGCGCGCGCCAAGGTGTTGCGGTGAACCGGTTGCGGTAGCCCTGAAATACGTCCGTCTCAACCAGCGTTTCCTCAAGTACCTGCGGTTGATAACCCTCATGACGCACTGACGTGATCAACCAAAGGTCGTTGCAGGCCGGATCGGGGTGATCGCGCAGTTCGAGGAAATGGCCGCAGCTCAATGCAGCTTGATCACTGCGGCCCAGCGCGTGATGACGGTCGCTTTGATGGCGTTCCAGGCTACGACGCGCCAATTGTTTGCCCCGTGCACGGTCACGGAAGCCGCCAGGGTAGCGATAATCCTCCAAAGGTTGCGCCGAGGCAGTGCCTGCCGTGTCGTGCAGGCGCAACAACGGGTGCTCGAAATCATGATCGCGACGAGCCGTATGCCGAGTGCGAGTTTCCAGACGAACCTCGAAACCCTGGATCATCCCCGATTCGTCGACGTGGTCACGCACCGGACAATAGCGCTGCACAGGCAAGCGCCGAAACACCGTCTGGTCATCCCCAAACACCAGCACGTGATTGTTGGTGCTGTGGCGGAAATGGTAGTGAATGCCCTCTTCTTCACACAGGCGCTGAATGAAGTGCAGGTCGGTTTCGGCGTACTGCACGCAGAACGTGCGTGGCGGATAGACCACCGGGCCGAGTTCGAAGCAATAGGCGTCGGCAAGGATGCCGTGATGCTCAAGCACCGCAGCGATGATCTGCGGCACGCTGCGCTGCTGGAAAATACGCTGGTCACGCCGGTGGGCCAGGCACGCCAGCCGGGGAGCCAGGGTGAGGTGATAACGGGTCAGCCGCGCGCCCGGATCATCGCGGCCGATGGCGTGGATTTGCCCGTGCAGTCCTGCGTCCGCCGCGCCGAAGTCAAGATAGGCAGGCTGATGGAGCAGCGCCTCAAGGTCCAGCGAGGCGTTTTCACTGACGAGCTGCAGTTGAATGAAATAAGGCTGATCAATAACTTCATTGCCTTTAAACGCGAGCACTTGAAAGTCGCTGGCAACCTCTGGAAGTATCAATTTGAAACGTGACGACATTAACGCACTCACCATCCGTAGTTACCCATCATCAAAGCGTTGACTGAAAGGCTTTCTCCCGTCGGATGTTGATCGAACGGCTGGGAAAAAGCGCCTTAACGCAGTGAAGCTTAGCGATTTCAGGCGAAATGCGGCCGCTCAAAAACAAAAAAGAAGTTTCGTACATGGGGGTCGGAAGTGTCTTTTACGAAACATGACAGCGCATTAATAACGCAACTACAGACAACAAGAAAATTCCCACACCAACTTTACAAGCATAACTAACTAATAAAGAAACAGCTGACACTCACCCAAGCCATCAGCTGCTCTATCACGATCAGGTTTGAGCCCTTGCAGTCCCGAACAGACTGACGCTCAGCACTGTTTCACCCTGGCTCTGCAACCGTACGGGCGCTGTGCCACCTGGCATGACCACGGCCACTACGCCGTCCGTGACCCAACCTGCTCGCCATGCCGCGCACGCCACAGCACTGGCGCTGGTCCCCGAGGACGCGGTGGGCCCTTCTCCCCGCTCAAACACCCGCGCGATCACGTGATTGTCCGAAGACCGCGCAGCCCATTGCAGATTGATTCCGGCACGACACGGTTGACCACACCCAAGCGGCGGTGCGAAGGCAATCGCCTGCAACAACCCGAAGAGTTCCGGCTGTTGCATCGACTGATTGTCGGGTAACGCGCTGGCGTGCTCGACGAGCGTCACGCAATGAGGGTTGCCCACACGTACAAACTGACTGCAGGCCCATTGCGGGTTGACTGCAGCCAGCGCGGCCACGTGACTGAACTCACGCTCCCTGACCGCAACCGCATCAACACCCGTAGCAGCCACTGCGTCGGGGCCGAACATTGGTAGCCCCAATGCCAGCCAGAAACCTGCGACCTCTTCGTACAACGCCGGCTCCACGCGGGTGGCAACAGGCGACGCCGTGGCCGGCTGGTCATGGTGCACGCGCAATTCACACGCTTGAACCATCAAGCCCTGATCGGTCAACGCCTGCGCAAAAATAGTCAGACCGTTGCCGCTGCGTTCGGCGAGGGAGCCGTCCGTATTGACGATCAGCAGGTCAAACGGCGGCGCGGTTTGAAACGGCCCGACCAGCAAACCATCGCAACGGTGCGCCTTCGCATTGGCGGGTCGGGGCAACGCGCCCCAGCCGCACTCGGAAGTGATTGCCGACGTTGCCCAGTCTCTGCGAGTGTGCGCCGCCAAGTCAGCACGCTCGGGCACATCAACACCGCGGCTGCGCAGATAGGCCGGGCTGACCACCGCGTAGATATTGCCCCGCGCGTCATAGAACTGGGTCATTTTGCCACCCGCGTGAAAATCTTCATCGGCTTGTCCGTCCAATTGCCTGCACAGTGGGCGGCAGCGTATTACAGAACTGTCGACCGGGTCATCCGCAGGGAACCCGGCTCGCTCGAGAGCGCCTGATATGCAAGGATGTCGCGCCGGACATCGTTCGCTGAACGCAAAACCAAGGATTTTTCATGACTGCCATTCCCACTCCAGCGCCCGTGGTTCCCGGGCGACTGGAACAAATGTCGACCCGTATCGCTTTTTTCATCGCCGGCTTCGGCATCGCCGCCTGGGCGCCGCTGGTGCCGTATGCCAAGGCACGCGCGCAACTCAACGAGGGCACGCTGGGTCTGCTGCTGTTGTGCCTGGGAGTGGGTTCGATCATCGCCATGCCGGTGGCCGGTGCGCTGGCCTCACGTTACGGCTGCCGACGCGTGCTGACGGGCGGCACGATCATGATCTGCCTGGCCCTGCCGATGCTCGCGACGGTCAGCTCGATCCCGCTGCTGATGGCCGGGCTGTTTCTGTTTGGCGCCGGCCTGGGCACCGTGGATTCGACGGTCAACCTGCAAGCCGTCATCGTTGAGCGCGCCAGCGGCAAAACCATGATGTCGGGCTTTCACGGTTTGTTCAGCCTTGGCGGCATCGTCGGCGCGGCGGGGGTCTCCGGGTTGCTCGGCCTGGGCCTGTCGCCGTTGCAGGCAACCCTGGTGGTGATCGTGATCATGGCGGTGGCGCTGCTCAAGGCCGGGCCACATCTGTTGCCCTACGGCAGCGAAAGCTCGGGCCCGGCGTTTGCAGTGCCTCACGGGGTGGTGCTGTTTATTGGCTGCCTGTGTTTCATCGTATTTTTGGCTGAGGGCGCGGTGCTGGATTGGAGTGCCGTGTTCCTCAGCGCCGAGCGCGGCCTGGATGAGGCTTATGCCGGCCTCGGCTATGCGGCATTTGCCTTGACCATGACCGCGGGACGCTTGACCGGCGATGCCATTGTGCGGCGGCTGGGCGCTACCCGTGTGATTATCATCGGCGGCTCGCTGGCCACCGCCGGCATGCTGCTCGCCACGCTTTTCCCGGCCTGGGAAACCGCGCTGCTGGGGTATGCATTGGTGGGCGCTGGTTGCTCGAACATCGTGCCGGTGCTGTACACCGCCGTCGGCAAGCAAAAAGTCATGCCGGAACACATCGCGGTACCGGCCATTACGACCCTGGGCTATGCCGGCATTCTTGCCGGCCCGGCCATGATCGGCTTTATCGCCCACGGCAGCAGCTTGAGCATCGCCTTTGTGCTGGTCGCGATGTTGCTGGCCGGCGTGGCCATCAGCGGCAAAATTCTCAAGGTGTGAATTGCCTGCCGCACATGGCCTGGACGCTACCGGGCCTTGTGCATCTGGTGCTGTTCCAGCCAGCGCTCCAGGCTTTTGTTGCACAGCCAGCCCTCGTGCCTGGAGCGGCCAAACAAGCGCTGGGTATTGGCGCGCTGCAACGCGCGCAATAAACCTGGGCGCTCGATGATGTTTTTTGCCGTGTACACACAGTGTTCACTGTATTTCTTTCTGGGCAGCCCGGTGGTGGGTTCAAGAATCGGCCTGCCCAGTGAGTCGCTGTCATCGGGGTCATTCATCACCACTTTGAGCAGCGAAATATCCACGTACTCAAAGGTTTCAAAGAACACGGTGCGGTCCTTGAGCGTGTCCCTCAACTGTTTGAAGTGACCTTGCAGCGCCTGCACGACGCTGGCATTGCCCTGGCCATGGAAAGGGTCCTGGCTGAAGGCGTTGGGTGAACTGTTGCCGCGCAATGCGCACGCGGCTTCCAGGCTGTCGCGGGTGATATAGCCGTCGCAATCGATGATCGCGTCGCTCAGCAGCGGGCGCTTGAGAATTTCCCTGACCACCAGGATCATGCGGTCGCGCACGTCATTCACCCTCACGCTTTTCGGCTGCAAATTGGCGCAGCGAAGACGGCGTCACACAGCCCCCCTCGCTGTAGTTTTCAAACACGTCAAAGTTCTTTCGCAACTCGAGCGCCAGTTGCCTGTCGGTGAAGCTCGGGCCCGGAAGTGTGGTGTCTGCGCGAGCCGCTGGCGCGTTCTGCAGCGCCTGGTGCCGCAACGACGGCAAGGTTGCGCGCAAGCCGTGCCGCCGCGGCGGCGGCAGGTCTTGCGCAACAGACTGATCCTCGCAAAACGGCTGTGCCACAGGCGGCGGCGAAGGCCAGCGAACCTGCGGGCCGCCCATGGCCGTTGGCAGCATGCGCGGTAATGCACCCTCAATTGTCATACGTCATCTCCCGACCTTTTGCTGATCTGCGCTTGCCTGAAATTCAACACCGAGGTGTTCCGGATCAGTGGGTTAATTGCGTAGGAGCAAGCAACCGATGTGTGGCGAGTTGCGCACGATAGTTCCGGGCAGCGGCTGAATACCAATAACAGCATGTAAAAACCCTGAGGCGTTGGGTCAACCCGACGTTCTCCCACGCCAGACAGTTTTCAGGCCATTGATCAACACAGCCCAGGCGCCCGACCATTTGCTTTCGTTGCGGCTCGCCTCCCCAGGCGCAAGCATGCCGCGGGCGAAATCATCGGCGACCGGTGCCCGGAACTTGCACTGCCCCGCGAACGCTTTCATGCGCTGCACTTCTGCCGCGTACCCGTTCGGCGGGGCCGCAGGCAGACCGTCATTCGGCAGCTCTTGCCCCGCCACTGATGTTGAGCGCTCAACGTCGGCGCCCTTGGCGAAGGTGTCGAGGCCACCCCTTGGGCAGGGTTGAAACGAAGTTGAAGTCATATCCAGGCCCTGATTCATGTTCTGAAAAGACCACCGAGTGCGCCAAGCCATTGCGCCCATCCAGCGCAGCAAGCGCCACGAAGCGTTCGCCGCGCCGATTGCATCGCGCGTACTCAATCAGCGGGACAGTGCGACCAGGATTTCAAACACGTTGATCCGGCCATCCGCGTCTGCGTCCATTTTCTTCAGCGAATCGCCGCGGCCGGTAAACGCTTTACTCAGTTGGATTAAATGGTCGATCGAAGGGATGCCCGTCATGGGGGTTTTGCCCAGTGCCTGAAGGTCTTTGATGTTGATTTCGTGCCCAACGTAATCTTTCAATTGATTGAAATGGTTGAGCATTTCCTGGGCTATTTGTTTGTCATCCTTGTATTTGAAGGGGTTGTCGTCACGAATGAGTTTAGCCAGGGCGTGCAGGTCGGTTCGACTGCCAAGGGCGTCCATCATGCCGGTACGTCGCAATACCTCTCTGGCTGTGCGAATGTTTTCATTCAGTTTGGGATCACTGCCCAGCTGTTTTGCCGCCATGTCTTTAAGGGTGCGAGCACTCAAGGTTTTGGAGTGACTTGATCCGGTGAACGCAGCGAAGTTGTTCAGCAGCAACTGCGCCAGTTGGTCATTACTTTTATGGGCGTAGACGAGGTCTGGTTTACCCGACCCAACCGGCACAGGCGTTGGCGGTACGCCGTTGTGATGAGCATGCGCGTCGGGGCGCTGACGACCAAACCAATGGCCCATTGCGTGTTGAAACTGCTGCATGAAACCCTGTTGCGAGGCCGAGTGAGTCATCGCCGGCGCCCAATGATGATGATCAGTGTGACCCTGGGCTGTTTGCTGATGAGCGCCAAACACCGGCCCGGAAACGTTGACCGACAGGTTATAACTGACGTTCCCGGCACTGTGGCTGTGGTAGGACGGCGCAACAGAAAACGAGCGGTTGGCCCTGGCTTCGGGCTTGGAATCAGCCAGCGCCGTGTCAGTGGTTGATGAAACAGAAACAGACGTATCGAGAGCCGATACCGACATAAGTGCCTCCAGTGCAAGGGGATCGGTTACCAACCTGCCACTCCAGCGTGACGTCGAAGTCGTTCAGGTTTCCCCCTGTGTGGCGCCTCTGTCGGAATAGGTTCCTGACCCGGCAGCAGGTCGCTTAACTACCTGTAGGAAAGGCGCAAAAAAATCGCAGCCCCAGGGCTGCGATTTTTCGTGTCAGCGGCAGGTCAGAACCCGACGCTTGCCTGTACGAAGAAGGTACGTGGTTCGCCAAGGTACAACCCGGCGTTGTTATCGCTCGAGCGCGTGTAATGTTGTTGGTCGAAAACGTTTTTCACGCCCACGCCCAGTTTCAGGTTCGACAGTTGCGCACCAAAGTCATAGCCGCTGCGCACGTTGACCGACACATAACCAGGAATATCGCCGTACTGGCCATCGGCACTGCCCTGGGTGATGTAAGTGGTGCCAGTGCCCGGCGCTCGTTGCCCGGACTGGGCATAGACGTCCAGGTTATGGGTCCAGTGATTGATGTCGTAACGCAGGCCCGCTGTTGCCACTTCACGCGAATACAGCGGCAAGTCGCGGCCCTTGAACGGTACATCGCCTTCAGAGGTGGCCTTGGTGTAGGTGAAACCGGCGCTGGCGGTGAGGCCGTCCAGGCGCGGGTCGAGGTTCGACAGGTCGTAGTGGGCCGAGGTTTCGATGCCCTGGTGCTTGGTGGCGCCCAGGTTGGTCCAGCCCACGTCATTGCTGACGTATTGCAACTCGTCCGAGAAGTCGATGTAGAACAACGTCACTTCGCCGCCCCACACGCTGTCGTTGTAGCGCGTGCCGACCTCGTAGGTCTTGGCTTTTTCCGGGTTCAGGCCATCGGCCGTCTGGTTGACCCGGCCGCCCTGCCCGATCTGCGCATACTGCAGGCTGCCGAACGAGGTTTCGTAGTTGGCGAACAGTTTCCAGGCATCGGAAATGTGGTACATCACGCTCAACGCCGGCAAGGGCTCGTTGCTCTCGATCTTGCGATTTTTCTCCACAGTGCGCACGCCGTTCAGGGCGACCACCGGGCGATCATGCCAACGGGTTTCGATGTTTTCGAAGCGGATACCCGGGGTGACGGTCCATTTGCCGATATCGATTTTGTTATCGAGATAGAACGCATTGGCGACGGTGCCGCCGGTGCGGTCCTGATAAACATGTCCATCGTTTTGGCCAGCCGGCGTCGGCACATTGTCGACCAGGTTCAAGCTGCTGGCTTGCTCATGCATGCCTTCTTTGAGGTAGCGGTAACCGAGACTGACTTCCTGAGTGCTGGGGCCCACGTCGAACACATGCGACACACGCGGCTCGATGCCGAAGGTGTAGTAGGTGCGCGGGTAGGAGCCGATGGTTTTCAGGTCACGGTTGGCAATGTTGCTGCCACGGAAACTGTCGGTGTAGTAGGTCAGCACTTCGGCCTGGGTACGGTCATCGATCTGCCGGATGTACTTGAACGACACGTCCTTGCGGCGGCCGCTGAAGTTGTCGTAGTCGCGCACCGACTGGTACGGATTGGCGTCAAATTGCTTCTGGGTCAAGCCGCCGGGCATGTCGGCGCTGGCGTCGTAGTAGTGGAAATTAAGCGAGAAATCGTCTTGATCGGTCGGCGCCCAGTGCGTCTTGAGGATCACGTCGTCGATGTCATTGGCGTTGTTGCTGTCGCGGTAACCGTTGCCGTTGACGCCGGTATAGAGCAACGCGACGCCAATCCCGTTGTCGGCGGTGCCACGCCACAAAGGCGTTGTCGACGTGTTTCCAGCCACCGTGTTCAGCCGTCTGCAAGGTGGTGCCGACTTCACCGGAGAATGTCTCGGGAATGGCGCGGGTGACGAAGTTGATCACACCGCCGACGTTCTGCGGCCCATAACGCACGGAACCGGCGCCGCGCACCACGTCGATGCTGTCCAGGTTGCCGGCGGAAATCGGCGCCATCGACAGTTGAGGCTGGCCATACGGGGCGAACGCCGCCGGTACGCCGTCGATCAGCACGGTGGAGCGTGGCGACAGGCGCGACGTCAGGCCACGAACACCGACGTTCAGGGAAATATCACTGCCACCGGTACCGTTGGATTCCTGCACCTGCACGCCAGGGATGCGGCGCAGCACGTCACCGACGTTCATTGCGCCCTGCTCAACCATGGCTTCACGGCGCACCACCGTGCGCGCGCCAGGGTGGTTCTGCACGACGGCGGCGTTCGCATCGCCCAACCAGTCGCCGACCACCTTGATGTCAGTGACGCCCAGCTCCAGCGGCGAGCCCGCTTCACCGGTGCCGGTGCTTTGCGGGCGCAGGGTCACAGAGCCGGCGTCGATCTGGTAATCCAGGCCGCTGCCTTGCAGCAGCTGGCGCAGGGCTTGTTCGGGCGAGAGGTTACCGTCCACCGCAGGCGCTTGCTTGCCGGCGACCATGTCCGGGTTGAAAAACACTTGCAGGGAAGTCTGCTGGCCCAACTGGCTCAACGCTGCGCCCAAAGGCTGGGCGCGGAGGTGGATGCCGTCGCCAGCATAGGCCGCAGGCAGCGCGGCACCGACGGCGAGCGCCAGCGCCAGGGGCGCCCAGCGGGAAATTTTATTGTTGTAGACGGTCAGTTTTTTCACGTCGAACCCAGTCCTGTGATCGCAAGAGTGTGCGGCTGTTAATGCAAACCAGTTGCAGTTGCAGGAGAAGACGAAGTACTCGGAAAAAACCTGAATCTCAGCGGGAAATAATTTCCTGGCTGCCATCGGGCAAGCTGTGCAGGGCGACCGGCAGTATGCGCGGCAAGGCTTTGAGCAAGGCGTCGGTGTCGCGGGCGTTGAACACACTGGTCAAGCGCAGGTTGCTCACCGCCGCCGTGCTGACCCGCAAGGGCTGCTCACGGTAGCGCGATACTTCACGGGCCACTTCGCCGAGGGTGGCGTTGTTGAACACCAGTTTTCCGCTGCGCCAGGCGGTCAGTTCATCGGCATTCACCGCGTAAGCCGCTGCGACCTGCCCCTGGGAATCGATATGCGTGCCGCGGCCTGCCGTGAGCGTGACCCTCTGATCCGTCGAGCGCCCCTGTACCTTGACGGTGCCGGCCTCGACCACCACGCGGGTCTGGTCGTCGTCACGGCGCACATCGAACCGTGTGCCGGTGACCGTCACCTGCCCTGCCCCGGCGACCACGATGAACGGGCGACGGGTGTCATGCTCGACGCTGAACATCGCTTCGCCTTGCTTGATCTCTACTCCGCGCCGGCCCTTTTCATAGTGCACCGCAACCACGCTGCGGCTGTTCAGGTCCATGACCGAGCCGTCCGGCAAGGCCACTTGGCGATGCTCACCCACGCGCGTACTGAATTGCGCACTGTAGGGTGTGGGCTGATCCAGCCCGCTGAACAGCCCGAGGGCCAGGGCAATCGCCACCACACTGGCGGCGGCGGCGTAACGCACAACGGCGCGGCGCCGGGGCCGCTCGACCGGCGCCTCACACAACGCCTGCAAACGCGCCTTGGGCAGCAGGTCTGCGGCGCTCCACATCCCTTGCAGCACATCGAATTCGTACTGGTGCTCGGGACGCTCGTTGCGCCAGGCGTCGAAGCGCTGGCGTTCTGCGCTGCTCAAGTCGGCCTCTTGCAGGCGTACAAACCATTGCGCGGCTTCGTCGCGAGCGCGGCTATCCATCATGGAAGGTCCTGTGTCAAAGCGGGTCATGGGGCCATCGCATCCAGGCGGTCACGCAGATGTCGCAAGGTGCGGATCATATACTTTTCCACCATGTTTTTAGACAGGCCCAGGCGCACGGCGATTTCCTGCTGGGTCAGGCCCTCGATTTTCTGCCAGATAAATACCTTGCGACAGTTGAGCGGCAACTCGGCCAGGGCCCGCTCGATGGAGTCCGCCAACTGGATCGCGTGCATGAAATGCTCCGGATCGCCGCTGTGCGGCGAACGCTGATCAAAGGCTTCCAGCGCCAGCGCCTCACGCCGGTCTTCGCGGCGATAGGCATCAACGGCGATGTTGCGCGCGGTTTGATGCAAATAGGCGCGCGGTTGCTCAACCTCGCTGGAACGCGACTCAAGCACCCGCACGAAGGTGTCGTGGGCCAGGTCCTCGGCCTGCTGACGGTTTCTCAGGCGGCGTGTCCAGGTTCCGATCAACTCTTCGTAGTGCTCGAAAAAGCCTGTTCTGCGGGGCGGCTGAGGAGTCATCGAGTGAGCACTGAGGAGGCGGGGCGTGAATAGTAATGTTTCCTATTAAGTGGAGCAATTGCTTCGCGTCGCCGAGATTGTGATTCCCCGGATGCGGCGTCGCTCCACCGCACACCCCATACTTGCAACGCCTAATCAGGCTACACCATGCCTGAGTTCCAACGTTTGATGAACTGACACAGCAGCTCAACTTGCACTCGCAAATCGAGAGGGCTGTAGTCAGGTATATGATCAGCAACGTAGGCGGATGCTACCTTGACCTTGTTGGCTGTTTTGCTCTTTTGCGCATGCTGCTTTTTGTAGAGCAAACGGTTTGCCCAAATACTGGTTCCCCCTGTTCGTGCCGCCGACGGATGGACTGCTTTGATTATTTTTTCCAGTCGCAGGGGATCTAGATAGTTTTCCACCTCACGTCCCTTCGTCACCCATACATGCCGGTTTGGGTGGTGACTGAAAGCATTAACAATGCGTTGCTTTGTGACGTTGATCGCTTTATCGACGCCGCTCTTATCACTGTCGAGCAAGATCGCTGAATGTCGATTCAATCTAATCAGGCTAATAAGATCCTCAAGGTTGTCATCCCCTTCCTCGCCATCATCATCTGCGGTCAGATGGCTCAGCAAACGCCCACCGTAAAACATGATTGAATAATGAATACCTTCACGCAGAGAGGGCGCCAGCCCGCTGATCCAATGGTTTAAATAGGTACGATCAGAAGGCCCTTCAACCCAGATTACGCAATTGGCCTGCAAGATATCGGAAGCCATATACCCCATCCGGTCAAGAATTTCGCTTAGGTCTGGCTTGCAATCGATGTAGGTACCGTGGCTCTGGAAAATCTTCAATTTTTCCGTAGCGGCAACATTGATCAATGCTGCGGAATGCGTGCTGATAAATAGTTGTTGTGTTCGCTCACTGGCAATCTGGATCAGCGTCTCCATCAAGTAACGCATCAGGGTTGGATGCAGATGGGTTTCCGGTTCTTCGATCAGACACACTGCGCCTTCCGGACACGTCCTCAGCCAGCTTGCAATCCAGGCGAACGTCTTCCAGCCGGATGGTAGCCAGTGGCCCTGCAACTCGTTAGACATTCGATGATCATCATCCAGCCAAACGCCGATGATCCCGGGCTCGCTCAGATGAAACGAAACATCGTTGAGCAGCGTCTGCCCCCTCTCCTCCGCCCTAGGAAACACCGCCAAACCGAGAAGATGGTGGCGGATGCTATTCAACGCCTCAACGAATGCCTTATCGAACGCCTCTTCAGGTTGGGCACTAGCGCGATAGCAGATGCACGAGCAACTGAAAAAGCGTGGGAACGGGCTGAACGGTGCATTTTTATAAAGCTGACCCGACACATTCACCTTTCGACGCGCCAACCTTCTTTGATCCGAGGAGTATTGCCATCCACCGTCATGAGCCTGAGGCGGTGGCAAGAGCAATTGTATGCAACTTGCGTAACGCAATGCTTCTTCGGGATGTTCCGCCGCACCAGAGGAAAAGAGATAACCCCAGCGCTCGCCATTACTGAACTTGACACCGTAGGAGGGATTACTCTGCCTGGGAGGATTTTCCCGGGGGAGCGAAGCCAAGATCTCTGGGTACCGCAGGCCTCTCAGCATGTCGAGGATTGTCGATTTACCGGCCCCATTCTCGCCAAGCAACACGTTTACCTGCCCCGTTTCTAATGGGCTCGTTTCGAACAACATGTCGAAATGCGCCTGCGCTGAAAGGTCTTGAGGGACGCTCTGCTGGGGAGAATTGAGGGTACGAATGCCAGAAAACCAAATATGCGAAATATGCATGAGCCCAAAACACGCTGATTGATGTTCCTGCGTATCGGCGGCATTCCCCACTTCCTGAACCTGTACCTGACGACATCTCCAACGATAACGCCTGAGCAGGATAAGCAGCCATCGTCGCATTTGAGACAACCGGTGAACTTCCGCCCCGCGCCGCCAGTCAGCTGCAAAGACTCTCTTAAAACGGTGGGTGGGCTATGCAGATCTCGTTGCAGCAACAAGTGGCCCTGGTCACCGGCGCCAGTTCCGGCATTGGTGCAGGCGCCGCCAAGGCATTGGCCGAGGCCGGTGCGGCCGTGGTGCTCAATTACAACTCGCAGGCGGCGCCGGCCGAAGCCCTTGCCGCGCAGATCAACGCCAACGGCGGCCAGGCAATTGCCATCGGTGGCGATGTGTCCAAGGAAGCCGACGTAGAACGTTTATTCGCCCAGACCCTCGATGCCTTCGGCCACCTGGACATTCTGGTAGCCAACTCCGGCCTGCAAAAAGACGCCAACCTGGTCGACATGACCCTCGACGACTGGAACACCGTGATCGGCGTCAACCTGACCGGCCAGTTCCTGTGTGCCCGCGCCGCCGTGCGGATTTTCAACCGCCAGGGCGTGCGCGAAGGCGTGTCGCGTGCCGCCGGCAAAATCATCCACATGAGTTCGGTGCACCAGATCATTCCCTGGGCCGGGCATGTGAATTACGCCGCCTCCAAGGGCGGCGTGGAGATGCTGATGCGCACCCTCGCCCAGGAAGTCAGCGAACAACGCATCCGCATCAATGGCATTGCGCCGGGGGCCATTCGTACGGCGATCAACCGCGCAGCCACCGAGGGTGCGGCAGAAAAAGAGCTGTTGAAGTTGATTCCCTATGGCCGCGTCGGCGACGTCGAAGACGTGGCCAACGCGGTGGTGTGGCTGGCCAGCGACGCGTCCGATTACGTGGTCGGCAGCACCCTGTTCATTGACGGTGGCATGAGCCTTTATCCGGAGTTTCGTGGCAATGGTTGATTTCAAGAACGAACCCCAAAGCGCCATCGATGCCCACGGCATTATTGGCGATATGCGCAGCGCGGCCTTGGTGAATGACCGCGGCAGCATCGATTTTTTCTGCTGGCCGGAATTCGACAGCCCGTCGATCTTCTGTTCGCTGCTCGACACGCCTGAGGCGGGTGTTTTTCAACTTTCACCCGAACTGAAAAACGCACGGCGTGAGCAAATCTACCTGCCCGATACCAACGTGCTGCAAACCCGCTGGCTGAGCGATGAAGCCGTGGTGGAAATCACCGACCTGCTGGTCATCAGCGAAGAAATCGACGACCTGCCGCTGCTGATTCGGCGCGTGCGCGTGGTCAGCGGCAGCGCAAACATCCAGCTGCGCTGCGCCGTGCGCCATGACTATGCGCGCACGCCAACCCAGGCCAGCCTCGCCGACGGTATCGTGTCTTTTACCGCCGACGGCCTGCCTGGCCTGCGGCTGGCGGGCAGCCACGCGATGCAGATCGAAGACGATGCCGCCGTGGCCAGCTTCACCCTGGGCCAGGAAGAAGGCGCTGAGTTCGTGCTCGGCGGCCAGGATGACCCCCGCGTCAACAATGGCTGCACCGACCTGGCGCTGGCGCACACCTTGAAATTCTGGCGCGGCTGGATCGCGCAGTCGAATTACCGTGGGCGCTGGCGCGAAATGGTCAACCGCTCGGCACTCGCCTTGAAGCTGCTGACCTCGCGCAAACACGGCGCAATCATTGCCGCCGCGACATTTGGCCTGCCGGAAACCCCCGGCGGCGAACGCAACTGGGACTACCGCTACACGTGGATCCGCGACGCCTCGTTTACCGTCTACGCCTTCATGCGTCTGGGCTTCATCGAGGAGGCCAACGCTTACATGCGCTGGCTGAAAGGCCGCGTCAGTGACTGCTGCGGTCAGGCGACCAAAATCAATATTCTTTACGGTATTGATGGGCGCCAGGAACTGCCGGAAGCCACGCTTGATCACTTCAGCGGCCACGGCGGCGCCAAACCGGTGCGCATCGGCAATGAAGCGTTTGACCAGGTCCAGCTGGATATCTACGGCGAGCTGATGGATGCGGTGTATCTGGTCAACAAATACGGTGAAGCGATTTCCCATGAAGGCTGGAAACACACCGTGGAAGTAGCAGATCAGGTGTGCGAAATCTGGAACCAGCAAGACGTGGGCATCTGGGAAATGCGCGGTGAGCAGCATCACTTCCTGCATTCGCGCCTGATGTGCTGGGTGGCGCTGGACCGTGCAATCCGGTTGGCCTCCAAGCGCTCGCTGCCCGCCCCGTTTGCGCGCTGGGACCAGACACGCCAGGCGATCTACGCGGATATCTGGAGCAACTTCTGGGATGAAGAGCGCGGGCACTTCGTGCAGCACATCGGCAGTACTGCGCTGGATGGTTCGATGCTGCTGATGCCGCTGGTGCGCTTCGTCGCGGCGACCGACCCACGCTGGCTGTCGACGCTCGAAGCGATCCAGAAAAGCCTGGTGCGTGACGGCATGGTCTACCGCTACCGCAACGACGACAGCCAGATCGACGGGTTGCAAGGCACCGAAGGCGCATTCGCCGCGTGTTCGTTCTGGTACGTCGAATGCCTGGCGCGCGCCGGGCAAGTGGAGAAGGCCCACCTGGAATTCGAACAACTGCTGCGCTACGCCAACCCGTTGGGCTTGTACGCCGAAGAGTTCGACAGCCAGGCGCATCACCTGGGCAATACACCGCAGGCGTTGAGCCATTTGGCGCTGATCAGCGCGGCGACCTTTCTGGACCGCAAGCTGAGCGGGGAAAAGACCACCTGGCAACCCTGAGCAGGCTTGACGCACAGCAGAGGCCTATCTACCTGACACACTGAGGGCCAGCTGTGCGAGCGGGTTTGTCGAGAAGCGGGAGTGTCAGTGACTGCATGCAGAGGCTGACACATCGCATTCGCGAGCAAGCCCGCTCCCACAGGGGATCGGGTTCAGCTTCCTGCTGTTGATTTTGATCTGAGGCGCCTCGCTGAACCCCACAGCGTGCACAATGGGCATCCCCCGAGCTGCGTTCAGGAACCTCATGCGCCAGGTATTGTTGATCATCGACGTGCAACCTTCCTTCAATCCACCCGCGTGGCTGGTCGATGGCATCAACGTCCTGCTCGGGCGCCTACCCTCGGTGGCCACCGTGGAGCGCCATGACGAAAGCATCACCCCCTTCACCCGCCAACTGGGCTGGCAACCCGCGCCGGATGACGACAGCCTGATCGCAGCCGAGCGCATCTTCATCAAACACGGCTATGCGCCGACACCCGAAACCCTGGACTACCTGAAAAGCCTGGCGCCGGAGCGCGTGCTGGTGTGTGGCCTTCAAACCGATACGTGCGTGCTGGCGGCCGGGTTCGCGTTATTTGACGCCGGCTTGCAGCCGACGCTGATCAGCGATTTGACCGTGGGCTCGTCGCTGGACCGGTCGGGAACACTGGGCGTGGATTTGTGGCGGCACCATTTTGGATGCGTAATTAATCGGGCTCAGGTGATGGCGACGACCGCCTCATGAGCCCATTCCCGACGCTTGCCACCCAGCGCCTGCGCCTGCGCGAACTGCGCGCAACCGACGCCCCCGCCCTGTTCGCCATCCACCGCGACACTGCCAACATGTGCTGGTTTGGCGCCGACCCGATGACCGACCTCGCCCAGGCCCACGCGCTGATCGACACCTTCGCCCAGTGGCGCACCCAGCCCAACCCCGGCACACGCTGGGGGATTGAACGGGACGGCGAACTGATCGGCAGCTGCGGCCTGTTCAAATGGAATCGCGCCTGGCACAGCTGCGCCCTGTCCTGTGAACTGGCGCCCGCCGCCCGTGGCCAGGGCTTGATGAGCGAAGCGTTGCGGGCGATGCTCGATTGGGGCATCGCGCACATGCACTTGCATCGGGTTGAAGCCTTGGTGCATCCGCAAAACACCGCGTCACTGGCGTTGTTGGAACGCCTGGGCTTCATCGCCGAAGGAACGTTGCGAGAAGCCGGGTTCTGGAATGGCCAGCGGCATGATCTGATGGTGTTGGGGTTATTGACGCAGGCATTGCATCGCGTTGCGCCAGGTCGGGCTGGACAAGTCAGACGACTGCCTTGATTTACACCCCGTACCGTCACGGGTTTGAGCTAGAGTGGCCGCTACTTTGGCCAGTCGATAAGTGCCCCTCATGACTACGCTCGCCCCGCTGCTATATGTCCGTACGCCGATGCTGGAAATCGCCTACGAAGCCCACGGCCCCGAAGACGGCGAACCGGTGATCCTGCTGCATGGTTTCCCCTACGACCCGCGGGGCTACGATGAGATCGCGCCGGCCCTGGCCGAACGCGGTTGCCGGGTGTTGGTGCCTTACCTGCGTGGCTATGGCCCGACGCGGTTTATCAATGCGCAGGTGATGCGCTCCGGCCAACAGGCGGCGTTGGCCAAGGACCTGCTGGATTTCATGGATGCCCTTGGCATCGCGCAGGCCACGCTCGCCGGTTACGACTGGGGCGGGCGCGCCGCGTGTATCGTCGCCGCTCTATGGCCGCACCGAGTGCGCGGGTTGGTGACCGGGGATGGCTACAACATCCAGGACATTGCCAAGTCGCTTGAACCGAGCGCGCCGGAAACGGAGCATCGGTTGTGGTATCAGTTTTACTTTCACACCCAGCGTGGCGTGGACGGTC
This sequence comes from Pseudomonas sp. 14P_5.3_Bac1, assembly GCF_025466135.1. Classification (NCBI taxonomy): domain Bacteria; kingdom Pseudomonadati; phylum Pseudomonadota; class Gammaproteobacteria; order Pseudomonadales; family Pseudomonadaceae; genus Pseudomonas; species Pseudomonas sp. 14P_5.3_Bac1. Next base: position 197,007 of record NZ_JANLOF010000007.1, read on the forward strand.
TGAGCGCCAATCGCCGTGAGTTCTGCGAGTTGTTGTGGCGGCTGTGGTCGCCGACCTGGGCTGAGGGGCCGGGGCTGTATGGCGACACCGCACCGTCGTTTGACAACCCGGACTTTGTCGACGTGGTGATTCACTCCTATCGGCACCGTTTCACCTACGCGCCGGGCGACCCGGCGCTGGAGGCGATCGAGCAGGCACTGGCCGCGCAGCCGCCGATTTCGGTGCCGACGATTTCGCTGTGCGGCGCTGATGACGGCGTAGGCCCGGCCCCGGCGGTGGATGACGACGAGGAACATTTCAGCGGTTTTTATCGACGCGAAGTCTTGTCCGGTGTGGGCCACAACATTCCTCAGGAAGCGCCACAGGCCACACTCAGAGCAATCTGCGAACTGCTGGATCGGGCCTGAACGTTACCGGGCAGCTTTGATCCTGAAACTGAACACGCTGCCCTGCCCCTCCACGCTTTCTGCCCAGATCGTGCCGCCGCTTCGATGATGCTGTGGGAAATGTACTGGCCCAGCCCGCTGCAAAATGTGTACGTTTTTGTTCAAGTCGGTGCGCAGAAGCGCTCCCGGTAAGCCTGGGGCGTGACTTCCAGTGCCCGCAGGAAACTGCGCCGCAGGGTTTCCTCGCAGCCAAAACCGCACTGCACCGCGATACGTTTGATCGACGCCGTGCTGTCGGCCAACTGCCGACGCGCGGTTTCTACACGGATCAGCTCGACTGCGCGCGCCGGGGTCTGGCCGGTTTCGGCGCGGTAGTGCCGCACGAAACTGCGTTCGCTCATGCCGGCCTGGGCGGCCAAGGTGGGAATATTCAGATCGAGGGTGAGGTTTTCGGCCATCCAGGCGTGCAAGTCGGCAAAGCGGCTGTCGCCCTTTTGCAGGGACAACGCCACGCTGTATTGCGCTTGCCCACCGGGGCGTTTAAGGAACACCACCAAGTGCCGCGCCGCTTCCAGGGCCACGGCGCGGCCCAGGTCTTCTTCCACCAGGGCCAGGCACAGGTCGATGCCAGCCGTCACGCCGGCGGACGTCCACACCGAGCCTTGCTGGATGAAAATCGGATTGGCCTCCACCGTCAGCGACGGAAATTTGCGCGCCAGTTCCTCGCAGCGTGTCCAGTGGGTGGCCACGCGGCAACCATCGAGCAAACCGCTGGCGGCGAGCAGGAAAGCCCCGGTGCACACCGAGGTCATGCGTCGGGTGTGCCGGGCTTTTTGCGTGACCCAATCGACCAATGCGGCATCTTCGGCGGCGCCATACACGCCCCAGCCGCCGGCGATCACCAGCGTGTCGCACGGCGCGTCGGCCGCAGGCAGCGGCTTGGCCACCAAGGCCAGGCCCGCAGAGGTCATCACCGGTTCCGCCTGGGCGGCAATCACCGACACCGCATAAGGCAACGGCTGGCCGCGCTGGCGCGCCAGGTCATTGGTGGTGGCGAACACCTGTAATGGCCCGGTCACATCTAGCACCTGGGCGTTATTGAAGGCGAGTACGTGAATGGTCCGGGTCATGTTGGCGTAATCTGTGGGCTAAATGGCGTATGCGCCAAAGCCTAGGCCTCTAGAGTGAGGCCGTCTACCCCTTTATCGGAGCTTCATCGATGACCTTGCAGATTGGCTTTGTGTTGTTCCCCGGTATCCAGCAATTGGACCTCACCGGCCCCTACGACGTGCTGGGTTCGCTGCCGGATGTGCAACTGCATCTGGTGTGGAAAGACCTGGCACCGGTCACCTCCAGCACCGGCATGGTGTTTACGCCGACCATGACGTACGCCGACTGCCCGCGCCTGGACGTGATTTGCGTGCCCGGCGGTGCCGGCGTCGGCGCCTTGATGGAAGACCCGCAAACCCTGGATTTCCTCAAGGCCCAGGCACAGACCGCACGCTACGTGACCTCGGTGTGCACCGGTTCGCTGGTACTCGGCGCGGCGGGTTTGCTGCGCGGCCGCAGGGCCACCACGCACTGGGCCTATCACGACCTGCTCGCCCCACTCGGCGCCATTGCGGTGCAAGCGCGCGTGGTGCGTGACGGCAACCTGCTGACCGGCGGCGGGATTACGGCAGGAATCGACTTTGCCCTGACCCTGGCCGCCGAACTCTACAGCGAGGCCGCGGCGCAACTGGTGCAGTTACAGATCGAATACGCGCCCGCCCCGCCGTTCGATTCGGGCAGCCCGCAGACCGCGCCCGCGCACGTGCTGGAAGAAGCCAGGAAGCGTACGGCCGAATCGCGTCGCGTGCGCGGCGAGGTCGTGGCACGGGCGGCAGCTCGGTTGGGTTGAGGTGCCCTGTCAAGCTGGCCGAGACATCAGCGCCAGCCGCGCGGCCAGCAGCATGAGCACCGTCGCCAGGCCCCATTTCTGGAGCCTGGCGCTCTGTGCGCGGCCGGCAAAAAAACGGCTTAGCGCGCCGCCAAAAATTCCCAGCAACGCGTGAAATACACCGGCAATCAGCGTCAGAACGCCGCCCAGCATCAGCAGTTGCAGCGTGATGGAACCGGCCTGCGGCCTGACGAACTGAGGCAAAAACACCATGAAAAACAACAGTGCCTTGGGGTTGAGCAGGCTGTTGAGCATGGCCTGCGCAAACACACGCCCCAGGCGCACGCGCTTCACCTGGGCAGCGTCCAGGCTCGGGCTTTTCTGCAAGGTCTTGACCACCAACCACAGCAGGTAAATGACGCCGGCATAACGAATCACATCAAACGACGGCGGCCAACTGGCGACCAGTGCCGTGACACCGGTGGCGGTCAACGCGGTCAGCAGCAGGTCTGCGACGCAAATCCCCAGGCTTGAGGCCACGCCACCGCGCCAGCCATAACTCACGCCATGGCTGATAACAAACGCCATGTTCGGCCCCGGCGATAGCAGCAGCAACACCACCGCCCCTGAAAACACCAACAAGGTTGAAAGATCGATCATGCTCAAGCCCTGCGCCGTAAAAGCCTGCAGGCTAATCGGCCAGCCTTGCGCGCACAAAAAATTGTGCTGGATACATTCTTTGCTCATGACGGCACCGGGCGATTGCTCGTGACCACAACCAGCGTCTAGAATGCGAAACATTATCAATTGAGACTGTTGCGCAGGATGCCCATGTCGAGCGACCCCCCTCTGGACCCTGCCACCCTCGGCCAGCTCTACCAGGCTCATCATTCGTGGCTGCGCGGCTGGTTAAGCCGGCGCACCGGCTGCCGTGAACACGCTGCTGACCTGGCGCAGGAAACCTTCATGCGCCTGCTCATCGCGCGCAAACAGCAAACCTTGCAGCAGCCGCGCGCTTACCTGAGCAGCATCGCGCGCAGTCTGATGATCGACCAGTACCGGCGCCGCGAACTGGAACGCGCCTACCTTGAGAGCCTCGCGCACTTCCCGGAACTGCAAGTGCCGTCGGAGGAGACCCGGCTTTTGATCCTCGACAGCCTGGAGCGCATCGACCGCTTGCTCGACCAGCTCAAGCCACGCGTACGCGAAGCCTTTTTGCTGGCGCAACTGGATGGCCTGACGTGTGCGCAAATCGCCTTGCGCCTGGGCGTGTCCAAAGCCACCGTCGAGCGCGACCTGTCCAAAGCGCTGCACGCCTGCTACCGGTTGCGGTATGCCGAACGTTGACCCGCGCCTGCTCGACCAGGCTATCCAGTGGATGATAAAGCTGCGTTTCAACGTCGCCGATGACGCCAGCACCGCCGCGTTCGAGCAGTGGTTGCAGACCAGCGCCGAGCATCAGCGGGTGTGGCAACGCGTAGCGAGCATGCATGATGAATTTGCCCAGGTTCCCGCTCGCGTCGGCCACCATGCGCTGGATGGCGCGCGCCGACGCATCAGCCGCCGGGAAGGTTTGAAAGTGTTGGGGCTGATGGCTGGCGCCGCCGGGCTGGCCTGGCTCGGTCGCGACTACACACCCCTGCCCGCCTTGCTGGCCGACTACCGCACGGCCACCGGCGAACGGCGCTGGGTCACATTGAGCGATGGCAGCCAGGTGCAGCTCAACAGCGCCAGCGCGATCGACACCGCCTTCACTGCCGAGCGGCGCCAGGTGCAGCTGCTTCAGGGCGAGATACGGGTCAATAGCAGTGCCGACAGCCGGCCGTTGTGGGTACAGACTCGCGATGGTTTTCTGCGCGCCCTCGACACGCGGTTTCTGCTGCGCGAAGCCTCTCAAGGTACCTTGCTCGATGTGCAGCACGGCGTCGTGGCGGTGTATGCCGACAAGCATTCATCCAACGCCCGCCACATCGTCAAAGCAGGTGAACACATACTGTTCGACCGCCACGGCATTCGCCCATCGATTGCCAACGGCCTGGATCCCTGGGCCTGGAGCGACGGTGTGATCAGTGCCCACAACATGCGCCTGGACGACTTCCTCGCCGAACTGAGCCGCTACCGCAACGGCCTGGTGCGTTGCAGCGAAGCGGTAGCCAGCCTGCGCGTGTCGGGCACGTACCAACTGGACGACACCGATCAGGTGTTGAGCCTGGTGGCGCAATCGTTGCCGGTGAGCATTCACTACCGCAGCCGCTACTGGGTCACCGTCGCCCCTCGCGTGTAAGTACTGAAAAATAAATGAGGTGAATGCTCATTGCCGCTCGACCTGTAAGGAAAGGCCGATCAACAGGCCGGTTCTGTCCACTTCCTTCAGGAGCATTCCGCGGTCATGCAAGCGTTTCCTTCCCAACGTTCTTCCCTCAAGCGCACGGTGCAGGCCGCCGTGCTCGGCGCCTGCCTCAGCGGAGGTGGCCTGCCCTCGGCCGTGATGGCCGACACACCTGCCGTCGATAATCAGGCGCGCGATTGGCACATCGCTCCAGGCGCCCTGGCCAACGCGTTGGATCAGTTCGCCCGCCAGGCCGGCATCAGCCTGTCGTACGACGCCACCAGCGTCGCCGGCAAGTCCAGCCAGGGCCTGACCGGCAACCTTGACCGCGAGCAAGCGTTGAACCAGCTGCTGCGCGGGCAACACCTGCAAGCCCAGCGCCAGGGTGCAAGCACCTGGCTGTTGCTGCCGCAAATGGCCGAATCCGGCGCGCTCAACCTGAGCGCCACCACCGTCACCGGCGCCCGTGCAGGGGCCACAACCGACGGCACCGGCGCCTACACCACCGGTGCGGTGACGATCGGCAAAGGCGAACACAGCCTGCGGGAAACCCCGCAATCGGTCAGCGTGATGACCCGTCAATTGATGGACGATCAGAACGTCACCACCATCGATGACGTCATGGAGCGCACGCCGGGCATCACCACCTATGAGTCGCCCATGGGCGGCAAGTATTTCTACTCCCGGGGTTTCAAGATGCTCGGCCAGTACCAGTACGACGGGGTGCCTCTGGACATGGGCAAGGACTACGTACAGGCCGACAGCTTTACCGCCAACATGGCGATTTATGATCGAGTGGAAGTGCTCAAGGGTGCAGCCGGCATGCTCAAGGGCGCCGGCACCGCCAGCGGCGCGGTGAATTTTGTGCGCAAGCGGCCCCAAGCCAAACCCACCACCAGCCTGTCGCTGTCCGCCGGCACCTGGGACAACTACCGCGCCGACCTCGACACCGGCGGCGCACTGAATGACAGCGGCACCGTGCGCGGCCGCGCGGCCGTCAGCCAGCAAACGCGCGGGTCGTATATGGATATCGCCAAGCGCCAGGACCAGGCGGTCTACGCGGCGCTGGATTTCGACCTCGACGCCGACACCACCCTGGGCGTCGGCGCCAGCTATGAAGACGTTGACGCCTCGCCCTGCTGGGGCGGCTTGCCGCGCTACAGCGACGGCAAAAGCGCCAAGCTCAGCCGCTCCACCTGCCTGGGCCAATCCTGGAACGACTGGCAAAGCCAGCGCGCCACGTTCTTCGCCGACCTCACCCACCACTTCAGCGATGACTGGAAACTCAACGTGGCGGCCGTGCACAGCCGCAACCTGCAAGACATCAAATACGCCGCCAGCGAAGGCACCATCGCTTATGGCAACCCGGCACCGACGGCCAACTCCTACGCGGCCTTGATGGATTACGACCACCGCGACTTCGGCCTTGACGCCTACCTGGACGGCAAGTTCGAAGCCTTCGGCCTCGCACACGAACTGATCATTGGCGCCAACGGCAGCCGGGGCACCCAGGATGATGTGTATGCAATCCAGAACCTGCCGACGCGCGTGAACATCTACCAGCCCGACCACCACCTGCCGGAACCCGCCAACGATACCTTCTGGCCGAACATGTACCGCGGCGGCACGGTCAAGGAAACCGCCACCCAATACGGCACCTACGCCACGTTGCGTCTACGCCTGGCCGAACCGTTGTTGTTTATCGTCGGCAGCCGCGTGAGCTGGTATGAGAACCGCCGCCAGTCCAACAACCTGGCCTGGGGCGAATGGGCCGTGCAGGATGCGCGCACCCGGGAAACCGGCGAAGTCACACCGTTTGCCGCACTGATTTATGACCTCGACGAACACCTCTCGGTGTACGCCAGCTACGCCGATATCTTCCAGCCACAAAGTTCCTACGCCACGGTCGACGGCGCGGCACTCAAGCCGCAGATCGGTGACAACTACGAGCTGGGGATCAAGGGCGAATGGTTCGAGGGGCGCCTCAACAGCTCGCTTGCGCTGTTTCGCGCCGTGCAGAAAAACACCGCTGAAACCGACTACCTCAGCGTCTGCCCGACGTCCTCCGACGGTTATTGCTACAGCGACACCGGCAAGACCCGCGCCCAGGGTGTAGAAGCCGAAGTCAGTGGTGAATTGCTCGAGCGCCTGCAGGTGTTTGGCGGCTACACCTATACCCAGACCAAAACCCTGAAGAACATCGACAGCGCCGTGGAAGGTGGCGTGTCCAACAGCTACGTGCCCCGGCATATGCTGCGCATGTGGGGTGACTACCAACTGGATGGCGCGCTGTCGAAATGGAGCGTGGGCACCGGCGTCAACGCCCAGAGCAGCAACTACCGCGTGCAGGGCATCAAGCTCGAACAGGCCGGTTATGCGGTGTGGAGTGCGCGCCTGGCCTATCGCGTAGACGACACCTGGACCGTGGCGCTCAACGGTAACAATGTTTTCGACAAACACTATTATCAAACCGTGGGCACCGCCGCCTGGGGCAACTTTTACGGTGAACCGCGCAATTTTACCCTGAGTGTGAAAGGCAACTTCTAACCCCCGATGTCCCCGGTGGCAAGCATTTAGGCGCCCTGCCACCGCGTCCTTGTCCCCTTTTCCTACCTCTATTCGAAAAAGGTTTGTGCATCTGGCAGGAAAATTCTCACATTTGTTCCTACACTCAAAATCACACCTCTTCACCGCGTGTTCGAGCAAGGAAAGTCAATAAAATGCGACGAAAAACTCAGCTTAACGTGTCTGGCATGCAACCTTTGCGCCACAGTCAAAAAATTGACTGAGTAACAGAAAAGGAACACTCCTTAAGTCACTAGCCCCGCAAGTTTCCTTCATTTGGATGGCTTCACTTGGATGAAATAGTTGCGTTTTACCCAGAGTAGCCATCGTTCGACTTGCCCTCCTTCACGCAGCCTGCTGCCGATGGACCAAACAGCCGAACAGTAGGTCTGGAGTGCAATGAGGGATGTTTATGCGAGAAAAGTCTTCAGTCGATAGCCTGTTTCTGACCCGCGCTGGTTTTGTTGAATTTTTTGTTGTTTTCGTCAAGTTGATCCATGGCCTGACTGCCATCTTGCCGCCATTGGTGTTGGTGTTGTTCCTCGACCCACTGGCTCCCGAGCTGCGTTCCCACTTCCTTGGTCTGCTGCTGTTTTTTGCGATCATGACCATCATTCTGTTCCAGGCTCTGGGCATCTATTCCGAAGAGCTGTTCAGCAATCGCCTGCGCCTGCGGGCCAAGATAGTCGCCTGGTCGGCGGCGTTCTGCATCTTGCTGTTCATGTACCAGATCCTGCAGTTCTTCCCGCAATTGACGCCGCGCAACCTGGTGGCGTGGTACTTCGCCAGCCTGGCGCTGTTCGGCATTGAACGCCTGGTGATGCTGCGCCTGTACCGCAACCTGATGCGCAAGGGCAAATACCTGCAGCGCACTGTAATCCTGGGCTTCACCGACACCGCCGTGCACGTTGCCGATCACCTGCAACGCAATGGCGATATCCGCTCCGGCCTGATCGGTTTTATCGACGACCGCACCGAGCGCATCCCCAAGGAATTGAGCAGCCTGCCCTTGCTGGGCAACACCCGCGACCTGGAAAAACTGATCCGCGCCGAGCAGGTCAACCAAGTGATGATCTGCCTGCCCTGGGCTGCCGAGCAGCGCATCCATGGGCTGGTCAATCGCCTGCGCCAGTTGTCGGTGAACGTCATGCTGGTGCCCGACATGGCCGCGCTGCGCTACGGCCACAGTCGCATCACAGACGTGGGCGGCATCCTGATGTTCAACACCTCGCAGCTGCCCTTGCGCGGTTGGTCGCCGGTGATCAAGCGCTGTGAAGATTTGCTGCTGGCGAGCATGGCCCTGGTGGCGCTGTCGCCGGTGATGCTGGCAACGGCGATTGCGATCAAGCTCGATTCCAAGGGGCCGGTGCTGTTTCGCCAGAACCGTTATGGCTACAACGACAACGAGATTCGCGTGTTCAAGTTCCGCTCGATGTTCACCGACCAGAGCGACTTCACCGCCGAGCAACAGACCACCCGCAAGGACCCGCGCATCACGCGGGTGGGCCGCATCATTCGCAAGACCAGCATCGACGAGCTGCCGCAGTTGTTCAACGTGCTGCAGGGCAACATGTCGATGGTGGGCCCGCGCCCGCATGCCACCGCGACCAAGGCTGCCGGCGTTCCGTTCGAAGTGGCGGTGAGCGAGTACAGTTCGCGGCATCGGGTCAAACCGGGCATCACCGGGTGGGCACAGATCAACGGCTACCGGGGTGAAACCGACACCCTGTACAAGATCCAGAAACGTGTCGAGTACGACCTGGAGTACATCTCCAAGTGGTCGGTGTGGTTTGACTTGTACATCGTCTTCATGACGGTCCCAGCCGTCCTCTCCACCAAGGAAGTCTATTGATGAATACCCTCAACGGATTAATTCCCTGCATTATTTCCGGTGGTTCGGGCACTCGGCTGTGGCCGGTGTCGCGCCAGAACATGCCCAAGCCTTTCATGCGCATGCGTGACGGCCAGAGCCTGCTGCAAAAAACCTTTCAGCGCGCCGCCAAACTGCCCGGCGTGGAAAGCGTGCTCACGGTGACCAACCGCGACCTGCTGTTTCGCACCCTGGATGACTACCGCGTGGTCAACAAGGCCCACTTGCCTCTGGACCTGTTGCTGGAGCCGTTCGGGCGCAATACGGCGGCGGCCATTGCGGTGGCGGCGCTGCATGTGCAGGAACACTTCGGTGATCAGGCGCAACTGTTGGTGATGCCCGCCGACCATCTGATCCTCAATGAAGTCGCGTTTGCCGAAGCCGTCACCCAGGCCCGCGACCTGGCCGAAGCCGGTTATCTGGTGACCTTCGGCATCCAGCCCGACCACCCGGAAACCGGCTTTGGCTACATCGAAAAAGGCGACGCGCTGGGCACCGGCAACCGGGTCAAACGCTTTGTCGAAAAACCCGACCAGGCCACCGCGCAAGCCTACCTCGACGGCGGCAAACACCTGTGGAACGCCGGCATGTTCTGCTTCAAGGCCAGCACCTTGGTGGAGGAACTCACCGCCCATGCCCCCGACGTGTTGACGGCCGCCAAAGCCGCACTGGACCACAGCCAGAGCCTGCAAAATAAAACCTCGCGCCAGCGTGAACTGGACTCGGACGCCTTCGGCAGCGCACCGGACATTTCCATCGACGTGGCGCTGATGGAAAAGTCCCAGAAAGTCGCCGTGGTGCCCTGCGACATCGGCTGGAGCGACATCGGTTCCTGGGAGGCGCTGCGCCAGCTCACGCCCAGCGACGCCCACGGCAACCAGGTCAATGGCGAAGCGATTTTGCATGACGTGCACAACTGCTACATCGACTCACCCAAGCGCGTGCTTGGCGCCGTTGGCGTACACGACCTGATCATTGTCGACACTCCGGATGCGCTGCTGATCGCTGACGCCAACCGCAGCCAGGATGTGCGTTACATCGTCGCCGAACTCAAGCGCCAGAATCACCCGGCGTACAGCCTGCACCGCACGGTCACCCGGCCGTGGGGCACCTACACGGTGCTGGAGGAAAGCAGCCGCTTCAAGATCAAGCGCATCGTGGTCAAGCCCCAGGCGTCACTGTCGTTGCAGATGCACCACCACCGCAGCGAACACTGGGTGGTGGTCAGCGGCGCGGCGCAGATCACCAATGGTGAGCGCGAATTCCTGATCAACGCCAACGAGTCCACGTACATTCCGGCCGGGCACAAACACCGCCTGACCAACCCCGGCATCATCGACCTGGTGATGATCGAGGTGCAGAGCGGCGAGTACCTGGGCGAAGACGACATCGTGCGCTTTGACGACATCTACGGGCGTGCCCCCGCAGAAGTGAAAAAGTGACATGCGCACCTCGTTGATCATCCCGACCCGCAACGCGTCCAGTCACCTGGCGCGGCTGCTGCCTGCGCTGAACATGCAGACGCTGCAACCGGACGAAATGCTGGTGGTCGACAGCGCTTCCAGCGATGACACCGTGGCGCGCTTTCGCGAGTTCGGCGCCCGGGTCGAGGTGATCGACGCCCGCGATTTCAACCACGGCGGCACACGGCGCTGGGCCAGTGAACAGGTGAACGGCGAGGCGCTGATCGTGATGACCCAGGACGCGATCCCCGCAGACCCCGAGACCTTCGCCAACCTGCTAGATGAGCTGCAGCAAGATCCGCTCAACGGCGTGGCCTACGGCCGCCAATTGCCGCACCCCGGCGCCGGTGTGCTGGGCGCGCAGTCGCGGCACTTCAACTACCCGCCACACAGCCGTAGCAAGCGCCTGGCCGATGCGCCGCAGTTGGGGATCAAGACCTGCTTCAGCTCCGACTCGTTTTGCGTGTACCGGCGCAGCGCCCTGCAGGCGGTCGGCGGTTTTCCCGCCGATGTGATCGGCAGCGAAGACGCCTACGTCGCTGCGCGCATGCTGCTTGAAGGCTACACGGTGCGCTACGCCGCCACGGCGCGGGTGTACCACTCCCACGATTACCGACTCATGGATGAGTTTCACCGCTACTTCGACATTGGCGTGTTCTACGGTCGCGAGCCGTGGATTCGCCAGGCGTTTGGCGATGCCGGCGGTGAAGGTAAACGCTATGTACTGGCTGAGCTCGCGGCATTGCGCGCAGCCGGTGCATTGCACCGCGTACCCGAAGTACTGGTGCGCAGCGCGTTCAAGTTGCTCGGCTATCGGCTGGGCCAACAGGAACGCCGGCTCCCCCTCGCCCTCAAGCGGCGCATCAGCATGTTCCCCGGTTATTGGAGGTGAGCAGCATGACTAACAGGAAGTCCGCCCTTATGAAAAAAACCGTGCTCCTCCTGGCCGTGATGGCCTTGGCCGCCTGCAATACGCCGGCACGCATTGTTCCGCCGGATGACAAGACCGTCGAGGACGGCAAACGCGCCCTCGACCAGTTGGCGCAGCTGCCGCCGGCCGTGGAACGCATCCGTATCGGCGATCAGCTGCGGATCGTGCGCGATGCCGGCGAGATGCCGACGCTGTCGGCGTTCAACGTCAGCACCATTTATGAGCTGACGCTGTACACGGTGCAGACCGACGGCAAGATCAACTACCCGTTCCTGGGGCCGATCCAGGTCGCCGGCCGTCAGCCATCGGAACTGGCCGCGGAGCTGAGCAACAAGCTCGCGCCGGTCTACCGCGAGCCGCGGGTGACGGTGAATATCAACCAGGCGCCGGGCAATTCGGTGATCGTCGGCGGCGCGGTGAATAACCCGACGGCGGTGCAACTCGGCACGGCCAACACCCTGGAGCAAGCGATTGTCGGCGCCGGCGGGGTGAACCCTTCGGGCAATGCCAGCATGGTCGCGCTGCTGCGCGAAGATGCCCAGGGCGCCTACCACGCCTACTTCCTGGACTTCAGCCAATACCTCAAACCCGGCCCGAACGGGCGTAAACCGGTGCACCTGCAACGCGGGGATGTGGTGTTCGTGCCTAAATCCAACGTCGGCGAGCGCATCCAAGGGGTGGATACCTACTTGAACCAACTGATCCCGTTCACCAAATCCATTGGGGTTGGTTACAACTACACCAAAACCAGCGGCGGCAATAACTGAAGGAGCGACATCCCATGATCGAGATCCGTTCTTTTCGTGATCTTCTGCGCCTGTTCTTCATCTTCCGGCATGAGTTCAAACTGGCAGCCATCGCGGCGCTGGTGATCATTTTGCTGGGGGCCTTTTTGCTGCCCGCCAAGTACGAATCCACCGCGCGCCTGCTGGTCAAGCCGGGACGCGATTCGACCTTGCCCATCGAGATCAGCAACCGTCAGGCACTGGTCATGCCCAGCACCCAGCGTGACCCGATTGTCGACGAGGAGCGCTTGCTGACCGGTCGCCCGATCGTGCGCACGGTGGCCGAGCATTACCTGGAAGTCATCGCCAATGCGCCGCCGCCGGAAGGCTTCTGGAAGCGCAGCAAGTATTACGTCAAGGAAGGCGTGGGCGCGGTGTTCGACGGTATTCGCGTGGTGCTGGAAACAGTCGGCATCCTCGAAAAAACCACGCCGGTGGAACGCCTGGCGGCGAGCCTGGAGAAAAACTTCGAGGTCAGCCATGCCGTGGGCTCCACGGTGATGGACATCAGTTTTACCTGGGGCGACCCGCAAATCGCCCAGCAAGTGGTCAAGGATTGGGTCGACACGTACATCACCGAACGCACCCAGGCCCTGGGGCGCAAGAGCCTCTACGCCTTCTATGAAGGTCAGGTGAACACCAGCGCCACCGAGATCAAGAGCTACAAGGAGCAAATCCTCAAGCACTTGAACGAGATCGGCGCGGCAAGCATCACCGATCGCCTGGAAGACTTGTCTGAGCGCATCAACGTGTTGCGCGGCGAGACCTTCAACACCACGCGCCTGATTGCGTCTTCCGACAGCGCCATCCAGAGCACCCGCGACCAGCTCAAGGGTCAGCCCAAGGAAGTCACCACGGTGCGCCAGATCGCACTGAACCCGCAGCAGCAGGATTTGCGGCGCCTGCTTAACCAGAAGCTGCTGGAAAAGGCCGACATGATGCGCACCTACACCGACAACGCGCCGCCCGTCAAAGCCCTGGACGCGTCGATTCAGGCGATGCAGGCCCAGGTCGCGAATGAAAGCAACACGGTACAGGCCTCGGAAAACCGCGCGCCGAACACCTTGGAAATTCACTTGCAGCGCGTGCTGCTGGACGAGTCGAGCAACAACCTGGCCCTGCGCACTCAGCTTGTGCAACAGCAGAAACAGCTGGTGAACCTCGAAGCCCAGCGCAAGCAGGCCCTGGAGATTGAACCGGAACTGGCGCGTCTTTCTCGCGAGCTGAGCGCCACCGAGCGCAATTACGCGCTGTACGTGGACAACCTGGAAAAATCGCGCATCGACCGTGAGCTCGATAGCAGCCAGATCAGCAACATTGCGGTGATCGAAGAAGCCACCCTCAACCCTGGCCGCATCTTCCCGAAAACCCTGCTGATGCTGCTGTTGGCGATCCCGTTTGCCATCGTCGTCGGTTTGCTGGTGATCTACCTGTGCTACCTGCTGGACCAGCGCATTCACGATGGCGGGCTGGTGGAGCGCAAGTTCGGCCTGCCCCTGTGGACGACCTTGCCGGAGCTGGACACCAGCACCGCGCAGAGCACCAACGCGTTCAATGCGAGCATTTACCGCCTGTACGGCTTGCTGCAACTGGACCGCGTGGCCGAGCAAGGCCTGACCCTGGGGTTGACCTCGGCGCGCCACGGCGAAGGGGTGACCTTTGTGGTGGAGCAACTGCGCCACTTGCTGCAGGAAAACGGCATCAGGGTGCGGGTTGGCGGCGTCGAACCGGCCGCCCCGGGCGAAGTGGTACTGCTGGACGCCTCTGCACTGCTGGACAACCGCGACGCCTTTATCAACCTGCGCCGCGCTGACCTGATTGCCCTGGTGGTGGAAGCACAGAAAAGTACAGTGCCGGTGGTGGAGCACGCGCTGTCGATCCTCAACACCGCGTTTGGCAAGGTGGACGGCATCATCATCAACCGGCGCAAATTCGAAGTGCCGGCCAGGGTGCTTAAAACCATCGCCAAATACCGGGGGGCGTTCTGATGCGCATCGCCCTGCTCGCCCCTTTGCCGCCGGAGAAAAACGGGATCGCCGACTACGCGAACCATTTCAAGACGGCCCTGGAGCAGCTGGGCGTGACGGTGGCGACACCGTTGAGCGGCGTGGAAGGCAACAGCGAAGCCATCCGCCAGGCCATCGCCGCCTTCGACTGGCGCAGTGTGGAGCTGGTCCACGCCGAGCTGGGCGGCGGCCGGCTGGGGGAGTTTCTGGCCCTGCGCGAGCTGCGCAAGGCCTACCCCGAATTGCCGCTGACGGCGACCGTGCATGACCCTGAGCGTATCGTCTGGCGACGCGAGCAGCTGCCTTTCCCGCTGAACCTGCTGGAACGTTTGCCCAGCCCATTGCCGCAAGCGGCAGTGGTGCTGGCCGACCCACTGACCTTGCGCGAAGAACGCCATGTCGCCCAAGGCCTGACGCGGCTGATCACCCTCACGCGCCTGGGCGCCGATTGCCTGAGCCAACGCATGCAACTGCCGGCCGGCAAAGTGGCGGTGATCAACCACGCCAACCTGGCCATTGCTCCCGCGCCGTTACCGGCGCTGGACACCCTGCACCTGCTGTACTTCGGTTTTATCTACCGTGGCAAAGGCATTGAAGACCTGCTGCAAGCGCTGGCCGACGTCTTCAAGCAAGCCCCCGAATTGCGTGACCGTGTGCGCCTGACCCTGGCCGGTGGCACTGCCGCCGAAATGGCGTTTGGCGCGGGCGGCAACTACCTTGAGCAGCTCAACCGCCAGATCGCCGAACTCGGCCTGGTGGGCGCCATCGACTGGCGGCTGAACTTGCCAGCCAGCGAGATTGCACAGACGATCCAGGCGCATCACGTGATGGTGCTGCCGTATCGCGAATCAAAAAAACTCGGCCTGCTGGGGCGCCAGCGCGGCACCAGCGGCGCGCTGTCCTGGGCCGCTGCGTGCGGCCGCGGGGCGATCACCTCGGATGCGCGTGCGTTTGCCGAAGAAGTCGCCAGCGGCAACGGCGCGATCTATCCCCAGGGCGATGTGGCGGCGTTGAGCCAACAACTGCTGCGCCTGGCGCGCACGCCATCGCTGGCCCGCGACTGGGCCGAACGGGCCGGGGAAATTGGCCGCGAACGCCTGTGGCCGTTGACCGCGCAGAAGTTCAAGCACCTCTTTGAGCAGGCGATTGCGGGAGCCCCTTATGCCGCGTAAACGGACCTACCTTGCGACCCTTGCGGTGATTGCCGCACTGGGCCTGACGGTCTTCCTGTGGGGCCGCCAGGCTGACGCCGAAAACCATGTGCTCAAGGGCAACAAGGTGGTGGTGTGGAAGGATTTTCTGGGCGTGAACGCGCAGTTCCTGTGGTTCAGCCCGACGCTGTATCAACGGCAGATCGACCGCCTCAAGGCACTGGGCCTGGAATGGGTACGCCTGGATTTGCACTGGGATCAGCTGGAGCCGGTTCAGGGCCAGTATCAGGTCGCAACCCTTGATCAACTGGTCGGCAACCTGCAAGCCAATCAGCTCAAGTCGGTGTTTTACCTCGTCGGTTCGGCGCCCTTCGCGACCACCGCGCCGGCCGGTGCGCCCTATCAGGACCAATACCCGCCCAAAGATCTGAACGTGTTCGCCAACCGCATGGCGCTGTTGTCGCAACGCTACCCCAGCGTCAACGCGTGGCAGGTGTGGAACGAGCCTAATTTGCTCGGCTTCTGGCGCCCGGTGGCCGACCCCGCTGGCTACGTCGCCTTGTTGACAGCCACCGCATCCGCTTTGCGCGCGGTGGATGCGAACAAACCGGTGGTGGCTGCCGGCATGGCGTTTTTCAGCGAAATGCCCAATGGCCAGACCATGCTCGACGCCCTCGGCGCCCTTGGCGCCATGGGTGTGGCCAGCCTGAACACGGTGATTTCCTACCATCCCTATACGCAGCTGCCCGAGGGTAACGACCCGTCCAACCTGGACTTCATCGCCAAAACCACCGCGCTCAACCAGACGCTGCGCAATAGTGGCGTGCAAACGCTGTGGAGCACCGAGTGGGGCTGGTCAAACTACCCCGGGCCAAAAGATGCCCAGGACCTGATCACCCTGCAGGGCCAGGCTGACTATGTGGTACGCCGGGTGGCACTGATGAGCGCGATGGATTACGACCGGATCTTTCTGTTCACCTTGAGCGACCTCGACCAGCGCGCCAGTGTGCGTGACCAGTTCTATGGCCTGCTCGACATCGACGCCAACCCCAAGCCGGTCTATACCGCCTTGAAGAACTTCCTCGATGTGAGCGGGCCGCAGCTCACGCCCGGCGATCCGCCCGCCGCCGACCAATTGCCCGATGGTTTGTTCAGCATCGGCTGGACCCGCGCCGACGGCCGCAAACTGTGGTTCTTCTGGTCGGCCGAAGGCGGCAACGCGCACTTGCCTGGCCTCACCAGCGCCACCCTGTACGACCCGCTGCGCGGCACGCAAACCCCGGTAAGCGGCACCCATGGGCTGACCGTCCCGGTCAAGTCGAACCTGCAAATTCTGTTATGGGACTGAAGCCCGCCATGCGCATTTTATGGATCCTGCCCTACTCGCCTTGGCCCGCCACCAGCGGCGGCAAGACGCGCCAGTTTCATCTGCTGCGCAGCCTGGCCGCGCGTGGACATCGAATCACCTTGCTGCTGCATGATAAAAACCCGGTGTCGCTGACCGATCGCCAAGTGCTGGAGGCCTTCCTCGAGCAGGTGATCGTGCTGCCGCGCCGCCCACTGCGCAGCGCGAAAACCCTGGTGGCCGGCCTGTTTGCACCGTACCCACTGCTGGCCAGCGTCAACGGTCTGTCGGGCGCGCTGCAGGACACGTTCAATCAATTGCTCAAAGAGCATTGGGATGTGGTGCAGATCGAGCACACCTACACGTTCCAGCCTTATGAAGATGCCCTGGCGCGCCAATCGCAGCCGTTCGTGCTGACCGAACATAACGTTGAATCGGCGCTGGGCGCGGCCACTTACGACCGCCTGCCGCGCTGGGCGCTGCCCTTCATTCGCTACGACCAATGGCGCTACAGCCGCTGGGAACACCGCGTGATGCGCCAGGCCGCGCAGGTGGTGGCGGTGACCGAAAGCGATGCCCAGGTGCTGGCCGAAATCGCCGGCAAACCAGTGCCGGTGGTGGTCAACGGTGTGGACTGCGATCACTTCGCCGCCGCCCGACCCGACCCGTCGACGCGCCGCGTGCTATTTCTGGGCAACTATGAATACGCGCCTAACGTGGACGCCATCGAGTGGGCCCTGGATGAAATCCTGCCCAAGGTCTGGGCGCGCTGCCCGGATGCGCGCATGAGCGTGTGCGGGTTTGGCATGCCCGGCAGTTGGCGCGAGCGTTGGAAGGACCCGCGCATCGAGTGGCAAGGGTTTGTACCGAACCTGCTGAACCTGCAATCAAGCTGTTCGGTGTTTCTGGCGCCGTTGCGCCACGGCGGCGGTTCCAAGCTCAAGGTGCTCGAAGCCCTGGCTGCCGGGTTGCCCTTGGCGAGTACCGAACAAGGCGTGTCGGGCCTGGACCTGATTGAAGGCCTGGATTACCTCGGTGGGCAAACCGCCGACAGCCTGGCGGACGCCGTGGTACGCCTGCTGCAATTTCCCGACGCCGCCGCGCCCATGGGCGAAGCGGGCCGCGCCTATGTACGCCGGGCGCATGACTGGAGCGTGGCCGCCAGCCAGCTGGAACAGGTGTACGCGACGCTCAATCAAAAGGAGCCCGCATGCGTATAGGCCTGGATTACCGCACCGTCGGCACCTCGCCGCAATCGGGGATCAGCCGCCAGGTGTACGCCCTGGAAAATGCCCTGCGCACGCTGCCGGGTGTGGAACTGGCGCGGTTTACCGTGGCGCCGCTGGGTGATGAAACCCGCTTGCAGGCGCACTGCCCGGCCTGGGGCTGCGCGAAAGCGGCGATGCACCAGCCGCACAATCGGCTGCGCTTCGAGGCCGGTTTTCTGCCAACAGCCTTGCGTGAACAACAGATCGACCTGTACATCAGCACGTTCAATATGGGCCTGCCGTTGCCACCCAAGCCAAAAGGTTTGCGCACCGTCGTGCTGCTGCATGACCTGTTCCAGATCACGTTGAACAACTACCACGCCAACCGCCTCAAAGCGCTGATCTACAAGACCAGCGATCGCCTTTCGATTGCGTACGCGGTGCACAGCGCCGACCGCGTGTGGACGCCGTCACAGTACAGCGCCGATGAAACCGCGCGGCTGTTTCCCAAGGCGGCGGGCAAGATTCGCGTACTGCCCAATCAAGTCGACAGTTTTGTCGAGCTGGCGGCAGACCTGACGGCGCGTGAGCTGCCCGAGCATTACTGGCTGCTGGTGGGCACGCGTGAGTTGCGCAAGAACGTGCCGTTTCTGGTCGACGCCTGGCAGCAGGCCCGCAGCCTGTCACCCGCCGTGCCTGCTTTGGTGCTGGTAGGCAGCCTTGAGCATTTACCCGAAACCCAGCGCAACCTGCCGGGCATTCGCGCCTTGAGCGGCGTCTCGGATGCCGAGTTGCACGCGCTGTACCGCCAGGCCTCGCGCCTGTGGCAGCCGTCCTATGCGGAAGGTTTTGGTCTACCCGTCATCGAAGCCCTGAGCGTCGGCACGCCAGTGGCCGTGGCCAGCGGCACCTCGCTGGATGAAATCACCCCGCCGTCTGCTCCTCGCTTCTCGCCCACCGACGGCCCGGCGCTGGTGCAATTGATGCTGGCGCTGGCGGACCGCCCAGCTGAAGAATCACCCGAACAACGCACGCAATGGGCGCAACGCTTCAACCATCAGGCCTATCGCCAGCGCCTGGCTGAACTGATCGAGGAATTGAAATGAGACTCTCCCTGGCAAGCCTCGTCGCGATCCTGTTCGGCCTGTTGTTCGGCGCGCTGGCCCTGATGCTGTCACCGGCCAAGGCGTTCCTCGCCGTGATCGGCCTGGCCGCGGCCGTGACCATCCTGCGCTTCCCGTTCTGGGGTTTGCTGCTGTTCGCCGGCGTCGCGACCTTCATGCCGTACTCGACCATCAACCTGGGCATTCGCAGTACGGTGAGCGAGGCGATCCTGGCGCTGACCTGGGGCGCGGTGCTGTGGCACAGTTTTCTGTCGCGCGTGCCCGACACGCCGAGCCTGTCGCGCCGCCCCACCGACCAGATGCTGCTGTGGCTGATGCTGTTCAGTGTGTTCCCGTTTATCGTCGGCCAGGTCACCATCCACGCCGACACCAGCGGCGTGGCCAACTGGCTGCGCTGGTTGCTGAGCCTGTCGGCGGTGTACCTCTGCGCCAAGTTGCTGACCGACTACAAACACCGCGAATCACTGGTGATCGCCTTGCTGCTGGGTACGCTGGCGATGCTGGTGCTGTCGATTGCGGTGTTTGTGCGCACGCGTTCGGGGGCGGGCATTGCGCCGATCCTGGCGCTGTTCAACTACGGCAACTTCGACATGTTGAAATTCGGCCTGGAGGCGATGTCATCGCGCATGGGCTCGCCGTGGATGCACCCGAATGCCATCGGCGGGATCATGGCGTTGCTGCTGCCGTTGGCGTTCTGCTACGGCATGACCGAACAAGGCTGGAAGCGCGGACTGGGCCTGGGCGTAGCGTGTCTGGGCGCCGCCGCCTTGCTGTTGGCCAGTAGCCGTGGCGCGATGGTCAGCCTGGCGCTGGTGCTGATCTGGATGGCGACGCGGCGTGTGCCCTACACCGGCAGGCTGTTGATGATTGGTGCGGCGCTGACGGTCGCGCTGGTGATGGCCTATCCGCCGCTGCAGGACCGCCTGGCGACGATTTTTTCATCGGACAACGCCAGTACCGAAATACGTTTCGACGAATACCGCATGTTCCCGCAGGCCGTGGCTTCTTACCCGTTCGGCATCGGCTTCAAGGTCGACCCGCCAGTGCCAGGCACGCATTTGCTGGGCATCTCCAACCTGTGGCTGAACTTCATCTACAAGACCGGCATTGTCGGCATGCTGTTGTTTATCGCCGTGACCGTGCGCTGGTGGCGTGAAGCACGCCCGCAGAAAGGCCCGATCCGCCTGACCAAAGACAACGCGCTGTGGCTGGGCAGCACTGCCGGGATTCTGTCGGCGCTGGTCAGCGGGTTGTTTGACCACTACTTCAGCTTTGCCGTGGTGATGGTGGCGCTGTTCTGGCTGATGGTCGGCCTCAATGTCCTGGAGGCCCGCCGGCTGTTCCCGGCGCGCCTGCCGCAGGTCAAGACAGTGGCTTACCGCAAGCCGGCCCTTGACGGCGCACGGCTTTAATCATGCTTGGCTCCGCCGTCTGGCTGACGCTTGCGACCCTGCTGGGCCTGTGCCTGGGGTTCGCCCGCGAGTGGCTGCTGGTGGCCGCCTGGGGCGCGGGCGAGCGCAGTGATGCGTTCCTGATCGCGCTGTTTTTGCCGGAGGCGTTGCGCATGTCGTTGGCCGGTGGCGTATTGAGCGCCGCCGCGCTGCCGCTGTACCTGCAACGCAAGGACCACGAGCGTTTGAATTGGCTGGCGGTGCTGTTTCCGGCCTTGATGCTGATTGCGTTGGTCACCAGCCTGCTGCTGACGCTGTTGGCGCCGTGGCTGGTGCAGTTGCTCGGCCCGGGGCTGGCCGCCAGCGCCACCGCACTGGCGGCCAGCAATCTGCAGATCGTTGCCTGGTGCGTGCCGGGTTTGATGCTGCATGCGCTGTTCAGTATTCCGTTGCAGGCCAGCGAACGTTTTGTGCTGGCGGGGCTGGGGTCGCTGCTGTTCAACCTGCCGCCGGTGACGTACCTCGCCGTGGCGGGCACGGCCACCCAACCTCATTCTCTGGCGCTCGCCTGCCTGGCCGGCAGCCTGTTGATGCCGTTGGCGTTGCTGCCCTCGATCTGGCGCCAGGGCTGGCGGCCGTGGCGCTGGCAGCTGAGCTTTACGCCGCTGCGCGAACTGGGCCAGCGCATCGGCCCCCTGCTGTTGAGCAATGGCGCCAGCCAGGGCTTGGCGCTGATCGAGCGACTGGTGGCGTCGCTGCTCGGCGAAGGGGCGGTGACCTGGGTCAACCTCGCCCGCAAGCTGATGAACCTGCCGTTGATCGCGCTGATGAGCCTTAACCAGGTGCTGCTGGGCATGATGAGCCGGCGCCAGGGCGATGAGCGCCTGGCCCTGCTCAAGCGCGGCTTGGAGACCGCCAGCGTGCTGACACTGCCGGCAGGCGTCGGCCTGGTGGCCGCGGCGCCAAGCCTGGTGGCGTTGCTGCTGCCCAAGCAATCGGCGGATTCGCCGCTGCCGTTGTTGCTGGCGTGGTTTGCCGTGCCGCTGGTGTTCGGCGCCTGGAACGCCCTGCTCGCACGCTATGCCTACGCGGCTGGCGACACGCGCCAGCCGCTGCGTTGTGAATTGCTCGGCAGCCTGGTCAATGTGCTGCTGCTGGGCGCCCTGCCCTTTGTGTTTGGCCTGGCGGGTATACCGCTGGCCGCGCTGGCCGGGGTGATCTGCACGGCCTTGCTGCTGATGCAGCGCCAGGGGTTGCTCGACGCCCTGGCGTGGGCGCGGCATTGGCTGCTCAGTGCGGTGGTGATGGGCGTGGCAGCGTGGGTGTTGTTTCCAATTCAAGGCGTATGGCTGCAGCTGGGGCTCAGTACCCTGGCGGGCATGGTGATGTTGCTGGGCATGGGGCTGTGGCTGAAGCCGTGGCGCAAGGCGTGAACGACCGATCGGGAATAGTCAGATGAAGCATCGTTGGATTCAGATGGATATCGCCAGGGGCATCGGCATCCTGGTGATCGTGTTTGCCCACAGTTGGTTCGTGGCCACCTCGCCGGACCTGCTGTATCCGATCCTCGCTTCGTTCATCTTGCCGGTGTTCTTTTTCCTCTCTGGCGTGCTCTTCAAACCCGAGCAACCGTTCGTGGAGATGGCGGTGCGCAAGGCTGACGGGCTGCTCAAGCCGTTTTTCTTCACCATGCTGGTGTATGTCATCGTGCGCGCCCTGCTGCGCGGCCAGCCGCTGCTGCCGGATATCGGCGGCGTGCTGTATGCCTCGGTGGACACCATTCCGTGGCAGGCCATGTGGTTCCTGCCGCACTTCTGGGTGGCGATTCTGTTCAGTTGGGTGATGCTGCGGTTGATCCAGCGCCTGAAGCTGTCGTTGTGGGTGACCGGCGTGCTGATCGCGGCGCAACTGCTTCTCGGGGTTTGGCTGCTGCCGTTGTTCTGGCAATTGCCGGTGACGCTCGGCGGTCACCACTGGGTGCTGCCGGGGCTGCCGTTCAGCCTGGATATCACCTTGATCAGCAGCACCTACTTCATCGTCGGCTACCTGGCACGCGATTGGTTGCGTACACATTCGGGATCGTGGCTGACGTGCCTGGTCTCGGTCCTGTTGTTTGCTGCGGTGTTCATTCCCACGTGGGACACCATGGACCTGGCGCAACGTCGCTACGACAGCTGGCTGTGGACCAGCGTGCTGGCGGTGATCGGCGTGTACGGATGCTGGGCACTGGCGCGGGTACTGATGGTGTCGGCCCTGCTCACTCGGGCGATGACCTACATCGGTCAGTCGACCCTGATCCTGTTGATCTTCCATGGCGAGATCCAGCACAAGACTGTCGACCTGCTCGAACGCCTGGGCCTGCATTCGCTTCTGGCGGCGTGTGTGGGCCTAGTGGTGGCGGTGGTGGTGCCGTTGATGATCGGGGAAGTGATCAAGCGGGTGGCGTTCCTGCGGTTTTTCTACTTTCCGTTTCCGGTGCGCAAAGCCGTCAAACCTTCAGAAAACCACTAACCCCCTGTGGGAGGGGGTTTGCTCGCGATAGCGGTGGGTCATTCAAAGGTGTTTTGACTGATATTCCGTCATCGCGGGCAACCCCGCTCCCACAGGGGTTATGTAGGTTCAATCATCAAGTTGTGGCGCGGCGGCCTTGCTGCCGGCTTTTGCGGGCTTGGCCGCTTTTGCGCCTTTGGCGGGCGCGGCGGGTTCTGGCTCTGCAGGCGCGGCAAGCTCTTTTTCAGCCATGGGCATCTGGTCGATGGCGCTGAAGAATTCCTTCAGGTCGAGGGTATCCGGCGGCACGGTTTTTTCGAGTTTCTTCTCGCCGTCCTTGCCGACCAAAATCACTTTGGTGCCACTGCCGGCGCCGAGCTTGAGGGCACGGATCAGCGCGTTGGTTTCAGGCGGCGTGAGCTTTTTGTTGTCCTTGGCGTCCTTGGCAAATTTCTCGCCTTCGGCACCGATGCTGCCGAACTTCACGGTGTAGAACACCATGCTGCGCTCTTCAAAGGACTGCTTGTTGGCAGGCTCATCCAGCTGTTTTTTCAGGTTCGCCAATGCTTCGTTTCCGGAGTCAAGTTCCACCACCACCAGCGGACGCGACTTGCCCAAGTCCTGCTTGAGCGGGTTGATATCATCCGCGGCCAACAGCGGCCCCGTAAAAGCCATCAAGGTAGCCAGGGTCAGCGACCGGATGAGCATGCGCACCTCCTTTGAATTCCATGCAGGGTTCTTGAGTTTCATGTCTGCGACAGTCAATTTCAAGGATGATTCCTACACCTCGTTAAGAAGCGTAGGTCAGGAAGCCTGCTACGCAAGGGGTTGGGCGCGTGCCACGGTGATTGTTTCTTCTGATTGCGGAAACATTAAGAGACGCCCCATTCCGGCCAATGCCGCGCAAACACGGGCGCCACGACAGGGTCGGCATCCACTTGCGCCAACGTCTGGGCAAAGCCGGGCGCCAGGTTGCTCAACACCTCGCGCGCCGCGTCCCAACGCGACACGGCTGCGGCCATGATGCCCAGTGCATTCGGCACCTGATTGGGGGCGAACAACTGGTCGGCGAACTGCTGGGCGAACACCACCCACGCATGGTGCAGATAGCGCCGCGTGCCGGTGGTCAATTGCGTCTGCGCCGCTTCATCGGCGTTGCCCAGCCAGCGTTGCGGGTAGTCAATGATGCCGATAGCCGAGTAGCAATTGGCAGCGATGTACACCAGGCCGCGCAGGATCTGGGCGCGGTTACCGGCAAGGAGATCCGAGGCGGGAAACTCCAGGCCCAGGTGGATCAGGATGGCGGCGCTTTCGGTCAGCACCTGGCCATCGGGCGTGACCAGCGTGGGGATTTGTTTGAGCGGGTTGATGCGCGCGAGGGCTTCACTGCCCTCGCCATCTGCCCAGGAACTGGCGTCGATGCGACGCCACGGCACCGCGCAACGTTGCAGGGCGATTTCGATCATGCAGGAGCCGGATTCATCAATGCC
This sequence comes from Pseudomonas sp. 14P_5.3_Bac1, assembly GCF_025466135.1. Lineage (NCBI taxonomy): Bacteria > Pseudomonadati > Pseudomonadota > Gammaproteobacteria > Pseudomonadales > Pseudomonadaceae > Pseudomonas > Pseudomonas sp. 14P_5.3_Bac1. The sequence continues at coordinate 221,420 of NZ_JANLOF010000007.1, forward strand.
GTAAAGCGTGTACATGGGCGTTTGCTCCTTAGCGCAGCAATTTGGCCTGCAAGTTGGCCTTCACCTGCGGCCACTCCGAATCGATGATGCTAAAGCGCACCGAGTTGCGCTTGCGTCCGTCGGGCATGATGCGCTCGTGGCGCACGATGCCTTCTTGTACGGCGCCGAGGCGCAGGATCGCGGCGCGGGATTTTTCGTTGAGTTCGTCGGTGGTGAATTGCACACGTACGCAGTCGAGCACTTCAAAAGCGTAGGTCAGCAGCAGGAGCTTGGCTTCGGTGTTGACGCCGCTTTTTTGTGTGGATTGCGCCAGGAAGGTGTGGCCGATTTCAAGCTTGCGATTCACCCGGTCGACTTTCCAGAACCGCGTGCTGCCGACTACCTGACCTGTGTCGCGACGCACGATCGCGAACGGGATCATGCTGCCGGCCTCACGCCCGGCGAGGGCGACGTTGATGTACGTGTCGACGGTCTCGGGACCCGGCACGTTGGTGACTTTAAGGTTCCACAATTCACCGTCGGCGGCAGCCTGGACCAGCGCGGCGGCATGTTTACGTTGCAAGGGTTGGAGTTCGACCGAGCTGCCGGTCAGGGTGATCTGAGTCATGAAGAACTGCGCCGTTGGAGGGTGGTCGTCAGAGGCCAAGAGTGCAGGCTCTGATCGCATCCAGGCAAGCGTTTTAGAACAGGCCCATCTGCCCGCCGACCAGGGTGCCGAAATCATCGTTCACGAACGGCAGAATCGCGTCGGCCACCGGCTGCAATTGCCGAGTGACGTAGTGGTCGTAGTCGATCGGCGCCTGCCGCACTTCCAGCGGTTCCGGGCCGTTGACGCTGATCACATAGCTGATCCAACCGCCACGCTGGTACTGGCGCGGGCGTCCCAGGCGGTCGTTGTATTCATCTGCCAGGCGGGCGGCGCGCACATGCGGCGGGACGTTGCGCTCGTAGTCGTCCAACTGGCGGCGCAGCCGTTTGCGGTAGATCAGCAGGTCGTCGAGTTCGCCGCTCAGGGTGCGGCGCACGTAGTCACGCACGTAGTCCTGATGGGGCTGGCGGTGAAAGATGCGCTGGTAGAGCTCCTGCTGAAATTGCCGGGCCAGCGGTGACCAGTCGCTGCGCACGGTTTCGAGGCCTTTGTAGACCATGTCTTCGCGGCCATCGGCGTGCACGACCAGGCCGGCGTAACGCTTTTTACTGCCCTCTTCTGCGCCGCGGATGGTCGGCATGAGGAAGCGGCTGAAGTGGGTTTCGTATTGCAGTTCCAAGGCGCTTTGCAGGCCGTATTCGCTGTGCAAATGCGCACGCCACCAGTCGTTGACGTGCTGCACCAGTTGCCGGCCGATGCGGCTGGCATCATCCGCCGAATGCGCGCTGCCGAGCCAGACGAAAGTGGAGTCGGTGTCGCCGTAGATCACCTCATAGCCCTTGGCCTCAACCAGTTCGCGGGTCTGGCGCATGATCTGGTGCCCGCGCATCGTGATCGAGGACGCCAGGCGCGTGTCGAAGAAGCGGCAACCGCTGGAGCCGAGCACACCGTAGAAGGCGTTCATGATGATTTTCAGCGCCTGGGACAGCGGCGCGTTGTGCTCGCGTTTGGCCGCTTCACGGCCTTCGGAAACACGCGTGACGATGGAAGGCAGGCAGTGCCGGGTTCGCGAGAACCGCGCGCCGCGAAAGCCTTCCACCGACTCGCTCGCTTCGGGGTGCTTGAGGCCTTCGATCAGGCCCACCGGGTCAATGAGAAAGCTGCGGATGATCGACGGGTAAAGGCTTTTGTAGTCGAGCACCAACACCGATTCATACAGGCCGGGACGCGAGTCCATGACAAAACCGCCGGGGCTGGCCTGGGGCGGCTTGTCGCCCAGGTTTGGCGCGACAAAGCCCTGGCGGTGCATCAACGGCATGTACAGGTGGGTAAACGCGGCGACCGAGCCGCCGTTGCGGTCGGCCGGCAGCCCGGTGACGCTGGCCCGCTCCAGCAGGAACTTGAGCAACTCGGTCTTCTCGAAAATGCGCGTGACCAGCTCGCAGTCCTTGAGGTTGTAGCGCGCAAGCGCAGGCTTGTCCTCGGCGAACATGCGGTTGATTTCGTCCATGCGCTGGTACGGCGTGGAAATGTCCTTGCCTTCGCCGAGCAAGGTTTGCGCGACGTTCTCCAGGCTGAAGGATTCAAAGCTCCAGGTGGCCGAACGCAGGGCTTCAATGCCGTCGATAATCAACCGCCCCGCTGCCGCCGCGAAATAGTGATTGCGGCTGCCGTGTTCGCGCCAGGCCATGGCTTCGCCGCCACGGCCAAGCAGCAGCGGCACGTTGAGGCGCTGGGCATGTTCGTGGAGCACGCGCAGGTCGAACTGCACCACGTTCCAGCCGATGATCGCATCGGGGTCGTGGGTGGCGAGCCATTGGTTGAGGCGCTCGAGCAGTTGCGCGCGGGTGTCGCAATAGTCGAGCTTGAAGTCCACCGCGTCGGTTTTATTCGGCGGGCCGAGCATGTACACCTGGCGCTCGCCGCAGCCTTCGAGGGCGATGGAATAAAGATCGCCCTGGGCGGTGGTTTCGATGTCCAGCGACACCAGTTTCAGCGGCGGACGGTAGTCGGGTGCGGGTTTCATCTGCGCATCGATCAGCACGTCGTTGGCGTCTGGTGTGCCGCCGAACCACACGGGAGCGGTGATGAAGCGCTCCATCATGTAACGCTCGGGCGGGCGGACGTCGCCTTCGTAGACATCGACACCGGCGGCGCGCAGACGTTTTTCCAGGTCCATCAGCTGGCGGTGCTGGCGCGTGTAGAGGCCCAACACCGGACGGTGATGGAAATCACACAGCTGCAGCGGGCGCAGTTCGATATCGCGCTCGCCCTGGAGCAACCAGTCGAGCTGTTTGCGATAGGCCTCGGGGATAAACATCACCGAGGTTTGCACGGGTAGGCGCACGCACCGAGGGCCCTGGTCGGTCGCCAGCCAGAAGCTGACCTCCGTACCCGCCGCCGTGTCGCGCCAATGCCGGGTCAGGACAAAACCCTGCTGTAAATCCACCGTGCCGCACCTCAGGAATCGCTTTCAGGGCGTGATTCTACTCGGCATCCGCGTAAACGCGGCACGTTAACGCGCACGCAGACCGCAATCTCACAAATTTGTTGCAGAACATTAATAACAATCACTATCATTCGCACCGGAGTCGTATCCGCGCAGCGAGGACGCGCAACGTTGTTGCCCTTTTCCTCACATTGACGGTTCGCCGTCAGGATCGACCATGCCCTTCCGTACCCGACTTTGTGTGCCGTTTCGCCCTACCCTGCTCGCCCTTTGCTGCTCCGTGAGCCTTGCTGCCCATGCTGCAACCCCAGTCACCCCGCAGGATGCGAATAACCATCAGGACGGCAACACACTGGAACTGGGTGCTACCAACATCAACGCCGACGCGCCCGCGCCAAACGCGCTACCGCCGGTTTACGCCGGTGGCCAGGTTGCACGCGGCGGGCAACTGGGTGTGCTGGGCAACCAGGACATCATGGACGTGCCATTCAGCATGTCCTCCTACACCGAAAAATTGATTCGCGACCAGCAGGCGCAAACCGTCGGCGATGTGCTGCTCAACGACTCGTCGGTGCGCCAGGCATCGGGCTACGCGAACCAGGCCCAGGCCTTTGTGATTCGCGGCCTGCCGCTCAATGGCGACGACATTTCCTTCAACGGTTTGTACGGCATCCTGCCGCGCCAGATCATGTCCACCGACGCCCTGGAGCGGGTTGAAGTGTTCAAGGGGCCCAACGCGTTCATCAACGGTGTAACGCCCGGCGGCTCCGGCATTGGCGGCGGCGTGAACCTGCAGCCCAAGCGCGCCGATGATGTGCCGTTGCGCCGTTTCAGCACCGACATCAGCAGTGATGGCCGAGTGGGTGAACACCTCGACATCGGCCAGCGTTTTGGCGAGGACAATCGCTTTGGTGCGCGGGTCAACCTGTCCCAGCGTGAAGGCGATACGGCCGTTGACGACGAAAACCAGCGCTCAAAACTGTTCTCGGTCGGCCTCGATTACCGCGGCGATGCGTTGCGTCTGTCGGGGGACTTTGTGTATCAGAAGCAGCAAGTGAACGGCGGGCGCAATACGGTGCTGCTCGGCAGTGGGCTGACCCACATCCCCAACGCCCCGTCTGCCGACACCAACTACGCGCCGAACTGGGGCACCACCAGCCTCGAAGACACGTTCGGCATGTTGCGCGGCGAGTACGACCTCAACGACAACTGGACCGCCTACATTGCCGGCGGTGCCAAGCACACCAACGAACTGGGGCGCTACTCGTCGGTCACCCTGAACGACGCATTGGGCAATGCCACGGTCAGCGGCTCGAACATCGCGCACCAGGAAGACAACACCAGCCTGATGGCCGGCCTGAACGGCAAGTTCCAGACGGGCGCTGTCAGCCACAAGTTGAACCTGGGCCTGACCGGCATCTGGACCCAGACCCGTAACGCCTTCGACTTTGCCGCAGGCAGCCAGCCAACCAATATCTACACTCCGGCCGACGTGTCAGCACCGGCCAAAGGCGGTTTCACCTCCGGCAGTGACCTGAACGACCCAGGCATTACCGCCAAGACCTTCGCCCGCAGCGCTGCGGTATCGGACACCTTCGGCTTTATGGATGACCGCCTGCTGTTCACGGCCGGTCTGCGCCGCCAGGAACTGGTGGTTCAAGGCTATGCCTACGGTACCGGCACGCGCACTGCCAATTACGCCAAGGGCATCACCACGCCGGTGTATGGCTTGGTGTTCAAGCCTTGGGACCATGTTTCGCTGTATGCCAACCACATTGAAGGCCTGGCTTCGGGGCCGACCGCTCCGAGCACGTTTGGCAGCGCTACCAGCGTGACCAACGCCAACCAGACCTTCGCACCGGCCCGCTCGAAACAGACCGAAGCAGGCGTCAAGGTTGATATGGGCACCTACGGAGCGACACTGGGCGTGTACCGCATTGAACAGCCGACTCAAGGTTACTCCCAGCTGAATGCGGACGGCACCGCCACCTATGTCTTCCAGGGCGAGCAAGTCAACAAGGGCGTTGAGCTGAACGTCTTCGGTGAACCGGTCAGCGGCCTGCGTCTACTGGGCGGCGCGACGATTATTCACACCGAAGTCAACGGCACGGCAAACGGCGCCAATGACGGCAACCGTGCGATTGGCGTGCCGTCGTTCCAGCTCAACGCCGGGGTGGATTGGGATGTGCCGGGCCTGCAAGGCGTAAGCGTCAACGGCCGCATGCTGCGCACCGGCGGCCAGTACGCCGATGCGGCGAACAACCTGAGCCTGCCGGCCTGGAATCGCTTCGATGTGGGTGCGCGCTACAACTTCAAGGTGGCGCAGCGTGATGTGACGTTGGGCGCAACCGTGGAGAACGTGGCCAATACCAAGTATTGGGAATCTGCGCTGGGTGGCTATCTGACCCAGGGTGATCCGCGGGTGGCGAAGTTGTCGGCGACGGTGGATTTCTAAAGTTACAACGTGGAGGGTCAGCGAATTTGCACACCGCTGACTCGCCACTAGACTCAAGGGCTTCTCTCACATGGAAGTCCCTTCAATGAATGTACCCCGCTCCGTGCGCCAGGCCCTTGCTCTGGTCGCCCTGGTGTGCGCCGGCAACCTTGCCGCTTACGCCGCCGACATCCCGCTGTCCAAATCCCTTGAAGCCGATGAAGTGACCACCAGGGTGCTGTCGGTCGATGCCGCCACGCACCAGGTGGTGCTGGCAGGTGCCGAAGGTAACCCGGTGCATGTGCAACTCAGTGATGACGCCAAGGACTTGGCCAACCTCACGGTTGGCGATCAAGTGAAAGTGCTGACCACCCATTCGGTGGCTGCGGTACTCGACACCGACGTGGATAAAAGTGCCCCGGACTCAAGCGAAAGTACCGGCGTGGTGCGTGCCACGGCCGATAACCCGCACCCCGGCGGTGCCGCTTTCCGGCAGATCCAGGTGCAGTTGAAGATTACCCATATCGACCTGAACAAAAACCAGGTGACCCTGGAAAACCCTACCGGTGCGACGAAAGTGCTGAACGTTGAAAAACCGGAGATCCGTGCCGGCCTCAAAGACCTCAAGGTCGGGCAAAGTGTGCTGGTGACCTTCACCGATACCCTGGAAATCACCACAACTCACGAAGGCTGACAGCGACGAACACGGGCATCATCAAGATGCCCGCTTGGGTCAGGCGCGGCGCGCCTGGGCGAGATAGGTTTCGATGTTGTTCATTTGTTCATCCCAGCCACGGGAATTCATCTTGAAGGCCTTCTGGCGTCGGGTCTCGGGCACCGCATCAAACCCGGATTCAACCACCCTCAGCAAAATGCCTGGCGCCCGATCTTCGATGGTGAACTCCACCAGGGTAGGCGTTTCGCTGTCGTAGTCGACACCCTCCTCGACCGCATAAGGATGCCACCGGAAGGAAAACAGGGTTTGTGGCAGGACCCTTTCGATTTTGGCCTTCCACACCACATGTTCATAGCCTGGGTACGTGATGGGGGCTTCGAGGGTTTCCCCGGCAGCAAAGGTTTTGCCCTTCAGGGCGATACCGAACCAACTGCCGAATTGCTCGGCATCCGTGAGGGCTTCCCACACCTGTTTACGTGAAGCATTGAGCAGGACTTTTCGTTCGATGCGATCTAATACGTGCATAAGTCACCTCCTCCATTGACAGTAGGCGACATCGACCAATGCGCAACCTTGGCGTGTGCGCGATGATGATGACCCCATCCTTGATCAGGCAATACGTTTATGACTGACCCGTTGAATGGAAGTTGCTTCTGCAAAGCTGTGTGCTACCAAGTGGACAGCCTGGATATGCCTATCAGCCACTGCCACTGCGACAGCTGCCGCAAGGTGCATGCAGCAGCGTTCGTGGCCACGGCCGGGGTGATGCGCGAACATTTCCGCTGGACACGGGGCGAAGCGCTGCTGTCGTCGCTTGAATCTTCGCCGGGCAAATTCAGGCATTTCTGCTCGGGATGCGGCTCACATCTGATGGCTGAGCGTAGGCACCAGCCCCATGTGATTGTGCGAGTGGCGACGCTGGATGATGATCCGGGCGTACGGCCCACCTCGCACATCTGGACGTCCCATGATGTGCCCTGGCTTGCCTATGAAAGCGTAGAGCACTGGGACGAATGGAAGGTTTGACTTAGACGTGTGGATCTCCGGGCGCCTTGGCCGGGGTCGCATACTGCGGCTTTAGATGGCCTTCCTGGTCGAGCAGCCAGGCATCCATGATTTGCCGCACAACAGGGCCCGCCACACGGCCGCCGGCTTCACCGTTTTCGATCATTACCGAGATCACGATTTTCGGATGTTCGGCCGGCGCGAAGCCGACGAACAAAGCGTTATCGCGATGGCGTTCCAGGGTTTTGTTCCGGTTGTAACGCTCACCTTGCTTGATCGCAACCACTTGCGCGGTACCACTCTTGCCGGCAATGCGATACTGGGCGCCGACCGCCGCAGCCCGGGCGATACCGCGCGGGTCGTGCATCACCAGTTGCATGCCATGGTTGACCTGTTCCCAATCACGCGGGTCCTTGAGGACCACGTTGGGCATCGGGTTTTCATCCACCGGCGGCACGCCATTGATGGTCTTGGCCAGGTGCGGCCGGTTCCAGACGCCTTTGTTGGCGATCAATGCGGTGGCCTGGGCCAGCTGCAACGGCGTGACTTGCATATAGCCCTGGCCGATGCCGAGAATCACCGTTTCACCCGGGAACCACGGCTGGCGTCGCGTCGCGCGCTTCCACGCCTGGGACGGCATCAGGCCTGCAGACTCCTCGAACATGTCGAGGGAGACTTTCTGCCCCAGCCCGAATTCGGCCAGATAATCGTGCAGACGGTCGATGCCCAGCTTGTGGGCCAGGTCGTAAAAGTAGGTGTCGTTGGAGCGCATGATCGCCGCGTCCATGTCCACCCAGCCGTCGCCGCTGTGGTTCCAGTTGCGGTATTTGTGGTCAAAATCGGGCAGCTGGTAGTAACCGGGGTCGAACACACGGGTTTGTGCGGTGACCACGCCACTGTCGAGACCGGCGATGGCCACTTCCGGCTTGATGGTCGAACCGGGCGCATAAAGCCCGCGCAGCACACGGTTGAACAGCGGCCGGTCGATGGAGTCGTGCAGCGCCGCGTATTCCTTGAAGCTGATACCGGTCACGAACAGGTTAGGGTCAAAGCTCGGCTTGCTGACCATCGCCAGTACTTCGCCGGTTTGTGGATCGAGGGCGACAACCGAACCACGTCGATCGCCCAAGGCTTCTTCCGCCGCTTCCTGGAGTTTGACGTCGAGGCTCAGAACGATGTTTTTGCCGGGGATCGGGTCGGTGTGCTTGAGCACGCGCAGTACGCGGCCTTGCGCATTCGTCTCCACCTCTTCATAACCGACATGGCCGTGCAGTTCGGATTCGTAGAAGCGCTCGATACCGGTCTTGCCGATGGACTGCGTACCTCTGTACTCCACCGAATCAAGGGCCTTGGATTCTTTTTCATTGATTCGGCCGACGTAGCCGATCGAGTGGGCAAAATGTGCGCCCAGCGGGTAGTGACGGACGAATTGCGGCTCGACATCCACGCCAGGCAAACGAAATTCGTTGACGGCCAGTACGGCGATCTGTTCCTCAGTCAATTCGTAAAACAGCGTCACGGGCACAAAAGGATGACGAGCCTGCTTCAGCGCCTTGTCGAACACCGCACGGTCTTCGGCGGGCAGGTGCAGCAGGTTGACGATGGCATCCAGCTCACCCTTGAGGTCGGTTGTGCGTTCGCGGGTAATCGTCAGGTTGTAGCTGGGACGGTTGTCGGCCAAAACCACACCGTTGCGGTCATAGATCAACCCGCGCGTGGGCGTAATCGGCAGGACGTGGACCCGGTTGTTTTCGGAAATCGTGGAGTGGTAGTCGTACTGCACCACTTGCAGGAAATACATGCGGCCCACCAGGGCGCAGGTGATGCCGATGACCAACAACGCACAGGCAAGCAGGCGCTTGTTGACCAGACGGTTTTCTTTTTCGTGATCCTTGATCGGTATCGGTTCAGGCATTTCTACAGCATCTCGTTGAAGAAGGTCGACGCCGCGTCCTGCGGATGAAAAATCAATCCTTGTGAAAATGTGCTGCACCATACCAAAAATGCAGAAACACTTTGCATCGATTTCCCCAACGGCATGCTGTTTTGTCAGGAGAGCACGGATTTAGGCTCCAGAAAGGCCTCCAATCCGAGTGTGCAGTACTCACGGCCTATACCTGATTGTTTGAAGCCGCCGAAGGGCGCTAGCGGCTCGTGGGCCACGGGTATCGATCAACACGCGAACGGCGTCGATGCGCGAAGCCTCTTTGCAGGGCTGAGGACAGAATGTAAGCCTGGAGACCGTAGGGCGTATCGTTGGCGATGGTTAGCGCTTCATCTTGGTCATCGTAGGGGATGATCGACAGAACAGGCCCGAAGATCTTGGTCAGCGGGTTGGTAACGCAACTAAAGGCGGTGGGCCTGATGGATCAGCCCGCGTCGATTCCGTCAGGCAAGCCGGGGCCACCCACCAATAGGTGAGCGCCCTCCTCGATGCCGATCTGAATGTATCGCTGCGCCCGCTGCCACTGCTTGAGGCTAACCACCGGACCGATGCTGGTGGCAGGATCATTAGGGCCGCCCGCCCGGATATCGGCGACTTGCTCGGTTACCAGCGCTCCTATCTCATCCAAGCGTTGGGCGGGATGAGATTGACGGAGTGGAATGCTGCTGCAGAGCCGGCTGCGGGGGCGCTGATACGTGTACTTGGAGAATGGAATCCAACGGTGGCACGTACCGGCTGGGTCGAGGGCGCTGATTGAGATGATCAAGGAGCGAGAGTTCTGATACACAAGTTCTGTATCAGAGAGCACGCGTTATGGCCGACGCCCATCGGCAGT
>NZ_JANLOF010000053.1:0-7606 GCF_025466135.1 Pseudomonas sp. 14P_5.3_Bac1
ACCGAGTTCAACTGCCAGCACCGCACTGCTGTGCTTTTCTGTGGGAGCTGGCTTTCCTGCGATGCAGGCACCTCGGTCCATCAGGTACACCGGGTTAATGCCATCGCAGGCAAGCCAGCTCCCACCTTTGATTGAGTCCCAGCTTCCAGAATCAGGCCGCCTCGCTTTCGCTTTTGATCTAACCACTAGGCCGCCGTAAGGGCGAAACCCTGCCCGCCATCACCAAAAAACCGGATATGCCCCACCTCAAAAAACCACAACAAGCCTAAATCCCCCACCGCCTGGTGCGTCTCCAGAACATGAAATCCGCGCGCGCGCGGATCGCCAGTTTGGTCACCCCACCCGCGTATTGAGGGATCGAGAGATGTCAGTCGCTACCAGCCGTATCGAAGACGCCCCGGTGCACGCCAGCCCGGCGTGCGCAGAAACACTCTACCAATTCGAAGAAACCCCGATACTGGCCCGCCAACGCCAGCAGGAGTCCAACGCCCGCAGCTACCCTCGGCGTATCCCCCTGGCGCTCAAGCGCGCCAAGGGCATCTATGTGGAAGACGTTGAAGGCCGTCGTTTCATCGACTGCCTGGCCGGCGCTGGCACCCTGGCGTTGGGCCACAACCACCCGGTGGTGATCGAAGCCATTCAGCAGGTTCTGAGCGACGAACTGCCGCTGCACACCCTCGACCTGACCACTCCGGTGAAAGACCAGTTCGTGCAAGACCTGTTCGGCTTGCTGCCGACCGAACTGGCACGTGAAGCGAAAATTCAGTTCTGTGGCCCCACCGGCACCGATGCCGTCGAAGCCGCACTGAAGCTGGTGCGCACCGCCACCGGGCGCAGCACCGTGTTGTCTTTCCAGGGCGGTTATCACGGCATGAGCCAAGGCGCGCTGAGCCTGATGGGCAGCCTGGGGCCGAAAAAGCCCTTGGGCGCTTTGCTCGGCAATGGCGTGCAATTTCTGCCTTACCCTTACGACTACCGTTGCCCCTTCGGCCTGGGCGGCGCCGAAGGCGTGCGGGTCAACCTGCATTACCTGGAAAACCTGCTCAATGACCCGGAAGCCGGCGTGTTGTTGCCGGCGGCAGTGATTGTCGAAGTGGTGCAGGGTGAAGGTGGCGTGATCCCGGCCGATCTCGACTGGCTGCGCGGCCTGCGCCGCATCACCGAGCAAGCCGGTGTGGCGCTGATCGTCGATGAGATCCAGAGCGGCTTCGGGCGCACCGGCAAGATGTTTGCCTTCGAGCACGCCGGCATCATCCCGGACGTGGTGGTGATGTCCAAAGCCATCGGCGGCAGCTTGCCGCTGGCGGTGGTGGTGTATCGCGACTGGCTCGACACTTGGTTGCCGGGTGCACACGCCGGAACATTCCGTGGCAACCAGATGGCGATGGCGGCGGGCTCGGCGGTGATGCGCTACCTCAAGCAACACGACCTGGCCGGCCACGCCGCCGTCATGGGCGAACGCCTTGGCGAGCACCTGCGCATTCTGCAGCGCGACTTCCCGCAGTTGGGGGATATTCGTGGACGTGGGCTGATGCTCGGCGTGGAACTGGTCGACCCGAGCGGCGCCGTCGATATCCAGGGCCATCCGCCTGTGCATCGCCAACTGGCGCCGCTGGTGCAGCGCGAATGCCTCAAGCGTGGGCTGATTCTGGAGCTGGGCGGCCGGCACGGCAGTGTGGTGCGCTTCCTGCCGCCGCTGGTGATCACCGCCGCCGAAATCGACCGCGTTGCCGAGATCTTTGGCCGCGCCCTGGCGGCAGCGGTCGCCAACCTCTAATTTTTCGCACGCTTGGTACGTTTCTACAGATATCGGCGCTGCGCGTGGTGCGCAGCCAGTTCTATGAGCGATGGAGAACAGCAATGACCTCAGTATTTGACCGCGACGACATCCTGTTTCAGGTAGTGGTCAACCACGAAGAGCAGTATTCCATCTGGCCCGACTACAAGGCCGTGCCGGAAGGCTGGCGCACCGTGGGCAAGAGCGGCATGAAAAAAGAGTGCCTGGCTTACATCGAGGAAGTCTGGACCGACATGCGCCCGCTGAGCCTGCGCCAGAAGATGGATGGCGCTGCGCTGGCGGGCTGACACGCTGCAATCCAATGTGGGAGCGGGCAAGCCCGCTCCCACATAAAGCGTTATTGCGGTGGGTTGGTGTACAGGTAATCCGTCGCCAACGAAGCCAACGTCCGTACCCCCACCACCAGCGCCGACTCATCCACAAAGAAGCCCGGATTATGATTCGGCGCCGCTTTGCTCATGTCCTGATCCCTTGGCGTCACCCCCAGAAACACAAACAACCCCGGCGCTTGCTTGGCATAGAACGAAAAGTCCTCCGCGCCGCCCACCAATGGGGCCTGCACCACATCATCCTTGGCCGCCCAGCGCAGGCTTGGCAGCATGCTCTCGGTCAGCGCCGGGTTATTGATGGTCGGGTCGTACTTCTCGATGATCGTGACTTCGGCCTTGGCGCCGCCACTCTCGGCGATTTTCTCTACCGTCTGGCGCACGTCGGCGTGCAGCTTCTGACGAATGCCGTAGTCGTAGGAGCGAATGGTGCCGCTCATGTCCACCGACTCGGGAATGATGTTGTAGCGCGTGCCGCCGTTGATGGTGCCAATGCTCACCACCGATGGAAATGACGAGATGTCGGTGCGACGGCTGACCACGGTTTGCAGGCCGACAATGGTCTGCGCGCCGACGGTGATCGGGTCGATGCCGTCCCAAGGGCGGCCAGCGTGGGTCTGTTTGCCGAGGATCTTGATGCGCAGGTCATCGGAGCTGGCCAGGGTCGGGCCCGGGCGGTAGGCGATTTGCCCGGCAGGCACGCCGGCCCACACGTGCAGGCCGAATACCGCGTCGGGCTTGGGCGCTTGCATCACGCCTTCCTGCACCATCATCTTCGCGCCCCAGGTGTTTTTGCCGTCGGGGATAAAGTCGCTTGGGCCTTCTTCGGCCGGCTGGAAGTAAAACACCACCGAGCCCGGCAGACGGTCGCGCATGCCGGTGAGAATCTTCGCCGTGCTCAGCAGGATCGCGGTGTGGGCGTCGTGGCCGCAGGCGTGCATCACGTCGACTTCCTTGCCCAGGTAGGTGCCCTTGGCTGTGGAGGCGAACGGCAAGTCCGAGACTTCCTTGACCGGTAACGCATCCATGTCCGCGCGCAGGGCCACGGTTGGGCCGGGCAGGGCGCCCTTCAAGATCGCGACGACGCCGGTACGCGCCACGCCGGTTGTTACCTCAAGGCCCAACGCGCGCAGTTGCTTGGCGACCAGCTCGGCGGTGCGGGTTTCGGTGTTGCCCAGTTCGGGGTGGGCGTGGATATCGCGGCGGGTTTCCAGTAACGCCGGTTCAAGGATTTTTGCCTGCGCGGCGATTTCCTCCCTGGCGCTCTCCTGGCCGCTGCTGGCGGCAATCACTGCACTGCTGGCTAGCCCGCAGAGCATTCCGAAAACCCATGGGTGTGTCAGACCGTTCAAACGCATAACTACCTCTCCCTCTTTATTGTTGTGGTTCTTTCTCCTGCACGGTGCCGGCAGTGACCACCTGCACACTCAAGCGCGGCGTCGCCAGGTCGAGCCCGGCTTCATCCAGCTGACGCTTGAGCGCCAGGTTGAACGCCCGCGACACTTCCCACTGCTTGATCGGCGCGGTCTTGAACCGCGCCCGCAGGATCGCACTGCCGGACTCAAAGCTTTCCACGCCCTGAATCTCCAGCGGCGACCAGATGTTGCGGCGTTGCAGTGGGTCGTTGCGCATTTTCTGGCCGACGTCGCGCATCAACTTGATCGCGTCGTCGATTTCCATGTTGTAGGGGATCGCCACGCGGAAGATCGCGTAGCCAAATTCCCGCGAGTAGTTTTTGATGCTCTTGATTTCGCTGAACGGAATGGTGTGCACGATGCCGTCGATGTCGCGCAGGCGCACGGTGCGGATGGTCAGGCCTTCGACGGTGCCAAGGTGGCCGCCGACATCCACGTAGTCGTCGATGGCCAGCGAGTCTTCGATGATGATGAACAGGCCGGTGATCAAGTCCGCCACCAGCGACTGTGCACCAAAACCGATGGCAATACCGATCACACCGGCACCGGCCAGCAGCGGCGTAACGTTCATGCCCATGTTCGCCAGCGCCACGATGGCGGCGATGATGAAAATGGTCACAAACAGCACGTTGCGGATCAACGGCATCATCGTCTGCGCACGCGCGTTCGCGAGGCCTTTGCGCGAGCGGGTCAGGGCGTGGTGGATGGCGGTGTCGCTGAGGATCCAGATCAGCCAGGCAAACAACAGCGTGCCGCCAAGGCCAAACAGCTTGACGCTGATTTCATGGCCGTCGCCTTCGGTAAAGCGAATCATCGACAGGCCCCATACGCGCAGGCCGAGTTCGATAAACACCAGCCACACCACTAAGTGAGCCAGGGTATACACGAAGCTTTTCAGGCGATCGGAGTACAGCGCGTGGCGCTTGTGCCCGCGTTGTGGCTTGAGCGCATGGCGGCGCACCAGGCCGTTGATGACCATGCACAACACCAGCAACACCGTGCACAACAATGACTGGCGCAAGGCGGTGCTGGTGTCGCCGGCGGACAGGAAGGTGGCGAACAATGAAATGCCCACCAGCAACAATGCCGGCAAATACCAGAAGGTGCCGATGATCGACAGGGTATCGGTGAGGGCACGGCGCGTAAGGCGCCGCGACAGCGGCTGGTTGCGGATCAGGTGCGCGATCGGCCGGCGAAAACGCAGGATAAACACGCCGGTGGACAGCGCCGCCATCACATTGGCGACCGTCGCCGCCGTGTGGGCCAGATGCTGGCCCAGGGCCGTTACCAGCCGTGGGTCGCTCAGGGCTTCGCCAAAAGCGGCGAAACTGCCGATCCACCACAATGGACGGAAGGCTTGGTGACGCAGGATATACAGCGCCCGGTGGCGGTGCGGGCCGTCGAGTACGGAGAAGGCAATCACGCAGATGGCCGAGAAGCAGGTGCCGACCACTAACGCGTAAGCCAGCACCATCGCCAGGGATTTGCCCAGCGAAGAAGGCAGGGCGTAACTCAGGTACACCGTGATCACCAGCGCGATCAGCCACGGCCCCAACTTGCGCAGGGCGAAGCGCAGCATGTCCCAGGTGCGCGGGTGTTGCGGCAGTTCTTCGGGCAGGCCGAAACGTTCGCGTAGACGGTGGCTGAGCCAGATCAGCGCGGCGGCCAGCAGGCTCCACACCGCCAGGATCACGGCAAAACCGAAGATGATCGGCAGCCATTCACTGGCGGGCAGCATCAGGGCGCCCAGTTCATCCTTGGCCAGTTCGACCTCGTTGGACCAGCGTTGCACCGGGCTGTCGGCGCCGGAGAACTGCTGTTCGAGGTCGGACAGCGTGCTGCCGATCAACCCGAGCACGCCTTGTTCAGCGGCGGGTTGGGCTTTTTGCGTGGCTTCGCGCAGTTTCTTCAGGTCGCTCAACAGCTGGGTGCGCTGCTGGTCGTTTTCGAGGGTCTTGATCACCTCGTCCAGCGACTGCCCCAGCGGCACATCGGCCTGGGGTTGAGTCTTGTTGGCGCTGCCGAGCAGGCCGGGCAAGCTCACGGCTTGGGCAGGCGCTATCGGCAGCAACATCAGCAGGGCAATCAGGCAGTAACAGGGCAGAGCAAAAAGACGCGAGAGCACGAGGCGGTCAACCTTGAAAACGACGAATTGACCGAGTGTACGAGGCCGTTATGCCCAATGCGAGTGCATTTGTCATTCCGCCAGTTTGGCGAGGATCTTGTAAACCACGGTGCCGAGGATCAGCAGCATACCAATCCACATGCCAAACACGCCGACCGGCTTGTCGCGAAAGTTGAAGCCGACGGCCAGCAGGATCATGCCGATGAGGATCGGGATGAGCATGGCGTGGAAGGAGGACATGGAGATCATAGGGCGACGGCCTTGTCAGAGTGGGAATACTGACAAGTCTAGGTCGGATTATGGAAAGTGCAGATGATGCAGGTCATGTGTACCCACAACTGAATGTGGGAGGGGGCTTGCCCCCGAATATGCGGTGTCAGGGACTGAATCTGCCCACTGATGGACCGCCTTCGCGGGCGAGCCCGCTCCCACATTTGACTGTATTTACAGATCAAGTGGGGCGCGGGTTGCCTGCGATGGTCGCGCCCCGACATCAGGGCAGATCGTGGCTCGCGTAAAACGCACCGAGCACCTTCACCAAATGCGCCAGGTCATGGCTGCCGCACAGCTCACGGATCGAGTGCATGGCAAACGTCGGCAGGCCGATGTCCACCGTGCGCACGCCCAGGTGGCTGGCGGTGATCGGGCCGATGGTCGAGCCGCAGCCCATGTCGCTGCGCACCACGAAGCTCTGCACCGGCACTTCCTGGGCCATGCACAGGTGGCGGAAGAAGCCGGCGGTTTCGCTGTTGGTGGCGTAGCGCTGGTTGCTGTTGACCTTGATCACCGGGCCCGCGTTGAGTTTCGGGCCGTGGTTGGCGTCGTGTTTCTCGGCGTAGTTTGGGTGCACGCCGTGAGCATTGTCCGCCGACACCAAGAGTGATTTCTGAATGGTGCGTACGAATTCATCACCCTCAGGCAACAGGCGGCGCAATGTCTGTTCCAGCATCGGGCCATCGGCACCGCACGCCGAGCAGGAGCCGACTTCTTCATGGTCGTTGCACACCAGCACACAGGTTTCGTCGGTTTCGCTGGTGAGCAAGGCTTGCAGGCCGGCGTAGCACGACAGCAGGTTGTCCAGGCGCGCACCGGCGATGAAGTCACCATTGAGGCCAATCACCGCGGCGCTTTGGGTGTCGTAGAAGCTCAGCTCGTAGTCGAGCACCACGTCGGCGTTCAAACCATGTTCGCGCGCCAGTTGCTCGGTGAGCACGGCGCGAAAGTCCACGCGTTCGTCACCGGCAAATTGCGCGAGGATCGGCGGCAGCTCGGTCTGCGCATTGATCGCCCAGCCCTGGTTGGCTTCACGGTTCAGGTGAATGGCCAGGTTGGGGATGATCGCGATGGGCAGCTTGAAGTCGATCAGTTGGCTTTCGACTTTGCCGTCACGGCGGAAGGTCACGCGGCCGGCCAGCGACAGGTCGCGGTCGAACCACGGCGCCAGCAGCGCGCCGCCGTAGACTTCCACGCCCAACTGCCAGAAGCCCTGGCGTTGCAGCTCCGGCTGGGGCTTGACGCGCAGGCACGGGCTGTCGGTGTGGGCGCCGACCAGGCGAATCCCGCCTTGCAGCGGCGAGTGGCGGCCGAGCTTGAAGGCGATGATCGACGAATCGTTACGGGTCACGTAGTAACGACCGTTGGCCTCGGTGGTCCAGGTTTCGCGCTCGTCGAGACGCTGGTAACCGGCCGCTTCCAGGCGCTGGGCGAGGGCGGCAGTGGCATGAAAAGGAGTAGGGGAGGCCTTGAGGAAGTCGATCAGGCCTTGATTCAACGCTTCGCGCATAAATAGCTCCAGACAGCAATGCGCGGAGTTTACCGTATTGGCTCCACATTTGAAGTGAAGCTACCTGCTTGAGCACAACTCAAAACGACTGTGGGAGCTGGCTTGGGGGGGGGGGGGGGGGTGTGGCCGGCGCGGTGTGGGCACCACGGCGCTCTAGTA
>NZ_JANLOF010000006.1:0-7083 GCF_025466135.1 Pseudomonas sp. 14P_5.3_Bac1
AAAATTTAAAAAATAAAAAAAATCAACCCCCCAAAGCGCCGCAACCCCAGCACCCACAGTTGGTTTGCGCTAGGCGAAGGACCGGATGTGCTCCGCCAGTTGCGCCAACCCGGCATCATCCGCCCGCACATGGTCATGGGATGAAATATAGCCCTCGTAGGCCTCGAAGAACTTGTCCACCTTCGAACTCAACGGCTTGAACGCACTGTCCGAGCCCGTGCCATGCATGGGAAACAGCTTCGCATGCAGGTGATCCACCCCATACCCTTCCAGCATCATCCCGGTGCGCGCCACATCCGGAAACGCCCGGTCAATCTGCAATGCGGTTTTCTTGGTGGCGACAACAAGCCCGGCCAACACCTCATCCGACTGCGCAAACGCATAACTGCCGTAATGTTGCTTGGGGATCACCACGCTGAAACCCGGCGTGTTGGGGAAGATCGACA
Organism: Pseudomonas sp. 14P_5.3_Bac1; assembly: GCF_025466135.1. Lineage (NCBI taxonomy): Bacteria > Pseudomonadati > Pseudomonadota > Gammaproteobacteria > Pseudomonadales > Pseudomonadaceae > Pseudomonas > Pseudomonas sp. 14P_5.3_Bac1. Next base: position 447 of record NZ_JANLOF010000006.1, read on the forward strand.
GGAACGCCATATGGTGTTCGTCCTCCCACAGAATGTGGGCTGGAGAGGTCTTTCGGACAATGCTGCAAAAAATACAATCCATTCAAATCACCGCCAGTTTCATCATGGGTTTGGTCGTGGCGATCATCTAAAGCCATGAATGGGCGAGCGTCAAAACAAAAGACAATTTTCCGAAAGCTCTTACGAAATTGAGATCAGAAACGCAACGGTGATGGGCCGCCCTGATCGATGAGCTGATCATCATCCGTATCCCGGTGCTGTTGGGACAAGGGATTCCCTTGTTCAGCCTGATTGGTAGTGAGCGTGAACTGCGCCATGTCGGCACGTATGCGTCGCAGAATGGGTTTGGCAAGGTGCTCTGGGACGGTAAAGGGGCCAATCAACAGCCCCAATCACACGTCAAACCAAGGTCACCGCGTTGGCGTAGATGTCAGTCGGTGGACTCCCGCCTTGCCTACCCCACACTTCCTCTCGCCCATTGATCACTGCAAGCGAATGGCCCACCATTTGACCGTTAACCGGAACGCCGTGAGTCACAAGACCCAGTTGCCCACGCGCCAAGTTTTCAACAGTGGTTTTTTGGATGTGGGCACTCAGGCCCAGGCGCACGAACCCATTGTAATTGTGACCAAAGGGCTCACCGTCATTGATGCTGTATAACGCGCTCTCGAAACCTCGCGCGGCATAACCGTCGTTATTCTCCACTTGCGCCCGTTTAGCACTCACGGCATACAGAAAATTAGCATCTGCCACCATCGCCGGATTATCGCCACTGAACTCAGATCTATAGGTTGCCTGCGCCAGCTCATCTTTGGACAGGTGGTACCAGCGATCATCCCGCATCTGTATGTTCCAGCCGTCACCCGCTGCGATTACCTGCTTGTAAATATCGGTCGGCTTCTGGCCAAACTTCATCATTGCGACCTTTATGGCTGCCACCGTCGTGCAATTGCTTTTATTTGGCCCCTGCTTGAAACCACTCCAGATATTGCCGGGCTCATTACCCACGCCAGGTCTTCTGCCAGGATTACTCCTGTCGGTGTAGAGGTCATCAAGACTCATCCTCCGAGTGGGAGTGTTATGACTTACCTGCCGTGAATGACGAAGCCCAGGTCCGTTATGTGCACGGGGGTGGCCAGTGTCATGCGACCGGCTGGACAGAGACTCTCGCCCCGCATCCGGGAACAGGTGCTGTATAGACTGAAAAACTGCCGCTTGGGAGGCTATGTAGACGTCCAAGGTTTGAATCAGCTTGTGGAGATCGTTCTTGAACGTACCGCTGTCCACCGTTTCCAGAAGCGCCTTCAAACTGAAAGATAACCGTTGAGCCATTTGCGCCTTGGAACCTGTCGCATCAAATAACTCATTGAGCTGCTGTTTGACCGCAACCACTTCGGCCGCAGGCGCAACGGAAACCGCCCTGGGTCGCACCCCATTTGGCGCATACCCGGCGCCCACACCTCCCGTCCCTGCCGCCCCTGAATTCCACATCTGCAACGCTCCCGATTAAGTGAAAAGCCCGCAGGGCTCTCACCCGCTCAGTGGTAAGTCGGATGCGGACAGTTCCATACCCTATGTAGGCTCGCTGCCCTGTCCATCGCAGAACTTTCAACGACAATTCGAGGAAGCGCTGGCGTGCCCTTCGATAGCATTGCCTGGGTAACGCTGATGCTCCGAGGCGTCTGCATCGCAGGCAAGCCAGCTCCCACAGAACAGCAAAACCCAGGCGGCATTGCAGCCGACCAAATTGTGGAAGCTTAAATCGGTCGAATTGTGGGAGCGGGCTTGCTCGCGAAGGCGGTGGGTCAGTCGCCAGATTCATTGGCTGATGCACCGCATTCGCGAGCAAGCCCGCTCCTACACTGGATCGAGTGAGCCATTAAAACGATGTGCAAAAAAACGCCCCGAACCAGTCGGGGCGTTTTTCATTCAGCGTTACCGATCAAGCTTGATCAGCCAACCGCCACGTCGTCCCGCCCTTGCCGTCTTCCAACACCACACCCATCGCGGTCAGTTGGTCACGGATACGGTCGGATTCCGCCCAGTCTTTGTTAGCCCGCGCAGCCAGACGCGCCTGAATCAGCGCATCAACTTGCGCCGCATCCACACGCCCTTCAGCGCCGGCTTGCAGGAAGTCATCGGCTTCCATCTGCAACACACCCAGCACGCTGGCCAACTCTTTCAAGCGTGCAGCCAGCCCGGCCGCTGCATCCAGATCAGTCTCGCGCAAGCGGTTGATCTCACGCACCATCTCGAACAGCACCGCACAGGCTTCCGGCGTGCCGAAGTCGTCGTTCATCACTTCGGTAAACCGTGCCACGAACGCTTCGCCGCCGGCAGGCGCCACGGCTGGCAGGCCTTTCAACGCGTGGTAGAAACGCTCCAGGGCGCCCTTGGCGTCCTTGAGGTTGTCTTCCGAGTAGTTGATGGCGCTGCGGTAGTGGCTCGATACCAACAGGTACCGCACCACTTCCGGGTGGTACTTTTCCAGCACGTCGCGAATAGTGAAGAAGTTGTTCAAGGACTTGGACATCTTCTCGCCATTGATGCGGATCATGCCGCAGTGCATCCAGGCGTTGGCGTACGTCTTGCCGGTAGCGGCTTCGCTTTGGGCGATTTCGTTTTCGTGGTGCGGGAACTCGAGGTCGCTCCCGCCGCCATGAATGTCGAAAGTCTCGCCCAGGCAGCAGGTGGACATCACCGAGCACTCGATGTGCCAGCCCGGACGCCCGGCGCCCCATGGCGACTCCCAGCTCGGCTCGCCGGGCTTGGTGCCTTTCCACAGCACGAAGTCGAGCGGGTCTTGCTTGGCTTCGTCGACTTCGATGCGCGCGCCGATGCGCAGGTCTTCGATTTTCTTGCGCGACAGCTTGCCGTAGCCCATGAACTTGGCGACGCGGTAGTACACGTCGCCATTGCCGGGGGCGTAAGCATAACCCTTGTCGATCAGGGTCTGGATCATCGCGTGCATGCCCGGGATGTGATCCGTGGCGCGCGGCTCCATGTCCGGCTTGAGGATGTTGAGGCGCGCCTCGTCCTCGTGCATGGCAGCAATCATGCGTTCGGTCAGCGCGTCGAACGACTCGCCGTTTTCGTTGGCACGGTTGATGATCTTGTCGTCGATGTCGGTGATGTTGCGCACATAGGTCAAGTCATAGCCGCTGAAACGCAACCAGCGGGTCACCAGGTCGAAGGCAACCATGCTGCGGCCGTGGCCGATGTGGCAGTAGTCGTACACGGTCATGCCGCACACGTACATGCGCACCTTGTTGCCATCGAGCGGCTTGAAGACTTCTTTGGTCTTGCTGAGTGTGTTGTAGATCGTTAACACGACAACTCCCTTAAATCACTGGCCCCACGAATCACGCAAGGTCACGGTACGGTTGAATACCGGCTGACCAGGTTTCGAGTCCTTGATATCTGCGCAGAAGTAACCTTCGCGCTCGAACTGGAAACGGTCTTCCGGCTGTGCGTCGCCAAGCGATGGCTCGGCACGACAACCGGTGAGCACTTGCAGGGAATCAGGGTTGATGTTGTCCAGGAAGCTCGCGCTGTCTTCAGCCTTTTCAGGGTTCGGCGAACGGAACAGACGATCGTACAAACGCACTTCGCACTCGATGCTGGCAGCGGCCGGCACCCAGTGGATGACGCCTTTGACCTTGCGGCCCTCAGGGTTCTTGCCCAGGGTTTCGGGGTCGTAGGAGCAACGCAGTTCGACGATGTTGCCATCGGCGTCCTTGATCGCTTCATCGGCGCGGATCACGTAGCTGCCGCGCAGACGCACTTCGCCGTTCGGCTCCAGGCGCTTGTAGCCCTTTGGCGGCTCTTCCATGAAGTCATCACGGTCGATGTAGATCTCACGGGCGAACGGCAGCTTGCGCACGCCGAGTTCTTCTTTTTGCGGATGACGCGGCAGTTCGAGGTTCTCGACCTTGTCTTCCGGGTAATTGGTGATCACCACTTTCAACGGACGCAGCACGCACATGGCGCGCGGTGCGTTGGCGTCGAGGTCCTGACGGATGCTGAACTCGAGCATGCCGTAGTCGACCACGCCGTCGGAGCGGTTGGTGCCAACCATCTCGCAGAAATTACGGATCGACGCCGGGGTGTAACCGCGACGACGGAAGCCCGACAGCGTCGACATGCGTGGGTCGTCCCAGCCATGCACGTGCTTTTCATCAACCAGCTGCTTGAGCTTGCGCTTGCTGGTGATGGTGTAGTTCAGGTTCAGGCGGCTGAATTCGTACTGACGCGGGTGCGCCGGCACCGGCAGGCTGTCGAGGAACCACTCGTACAGCGGGCGATGGCTTTCGAACTCCAGGGTGCAGATCGAGTGGGTGATGCCTTCGATAGCGTCCGACTGACCGTGGGTGAAGTCGTAGTTCGGGTAGATGCACCACTTGTCACCGGTCTGGTGGTGGTGGGCATGGCGGATGCGGTACATGATCGGGTCGCGCAGGTTCATGTTCGGCGAGGCCATGTCGATCTTGGCGCGCAGCACGCGAGCGCCGTCCGGGAACTCACCGGCGCGCATGCGGTTGAACCAGTCCAGGTTCTCTTCGACCGAACGGTCGCGGAACGGGCTGTTTTTGCCCGGCTCGGTCAGGCTGCCACGGTATTCCTTGGCTTGCTCCGGGGTCAGGTCGTCGACGTAAGCCTTGCCAGCCTTGATCAACTCGACGGCCCAGTCGAACAACTGGTCGAAATACTTGGAGGCGTAGCGCACTTCACCGGACCACTCGAAACCCAGCCACTTGATGTCGCTTTCGATGGCGTCGATGTATTCCTGGTCTTCCTTGGCCGGGTTGGTGTCGTCGAAACGCAGGTGCGTGACGCCACCGAACTCCTGGGCCAGGCCGAAGTTCACACAGATCGACTTGGCGTGGCCGATGTGCAGGTAACCGTTGGGCTCAGGCGGGAAACGGGTGACGATCTGCGTGTGCTTGCCCGAATCCAGGTCCGCCTGGATGATCGGGCGCAGGAAATTGACCGGGACGGCAGGTCCGGCCTTGGAATTCGAGGTAGGGTCGACAGTGGGCTTGCTCATAGGATCCTTGAACAGACGAAGTGCTTGGCCAGAAGTAGGGGCCGATAAAACAAAGGGCTTATGATAGCCGAAGCTGTCAAGCCGCTGACAGAGCGTGGTCGAAAACTGCTGCATTTAATGCATCGGCGGTAAAAAACCACCTCGAAATTCCTGCAGGTCACGCTAAACTGCGCGCCTTGGCCTCTGTTTAGCCAATCAGGTAAGGCGCTCAGGCGTCCAAACCCACGAATTCCCTGAAAAGAGTAGTGAACATGACTCAAGTCAAACTGACCACCAACCACGGTGACATCGTCATCGAGCTGAACGCCGAGAAAGCGCCGATCACCGTCGCCAACTTCATCGAATACGTTAAAGCCGGCCACTACGAAAACACCGTTTTCCACCGTGTCATCGGCAACTTCATGGTCCAGGGCGGCGGTTTCGAGCCTGGCATGAAAGAAAAGAAAGACAAGCGCCCAAGCATCCAGAACGAAGCGGACAACGGCCTTTCCAACGACAAGTACACCGTCGCCATGGCCCGTACCATGGAGCCGCATTCGGCCTCCGCGCAGTTCTTCATCAACGTCGCCGACAACGCCTTCCTGAACCACAGCGGCAAGAACGTGCAGGGTTGGGGCTACGCGGTATTCGGTAAAGTGACCGAAGGCCAGGACGTTGTCGACAAGATCAAAGCCGTGCAGACCACCGGTAAAGCCGGTCACCAGGACGTTCCGGTAGAAGACGTTATCGTCGAGAAAGCCGAGATCGTTGGGTGATATTGCTGATTTCAGATTTGCATCTGGAAGAGGACCGCCCGGACATCACCCGGGCGTTTCTGGATTTGCTCCACCGGCGCGCCCGTGGCGCCCAGGCGTTGTACATTCTGGGCGACTTCTTTGAAGCCTGGATTGGCGACGATGGCATCACACCGTTCCAGCGTTCGATTTGCGCGGCCCTGCGTGAGCTGAGCGACAGCGGCACCCCGATTTTCATCATGCACGGCAACCGTGACTTCCTGATCGGCAAGGCGTTCTGCAAAGCTGCAGGCGCCACCTTGCTCAAGGATCCGAGTGTCGTGCAGTTCTACGGCGAGCCTGTGCTGTTGATGCACGGCGACAGCCTTTGCACCCGCGACGTTGGCTACATGAAGCTGCGGCGCATCCTGCGTAACCCGATTGTGCTGTTTATCCTGCGGCACCTGCCATTGCGCACCCGCCACAAGCTGGCGCGCAAGCTGCGCAGTGAAAGCCGCGCGCAGACACGCATGAAAGCCAACGACATTGTCGATGTGACGCCCGAGGAAGTGCCGCGGGTGATGCAGCAATTTGGCGTGCGCACCCTGGTCCACGGCCACACGCACCGCCCAGCGATCCATAAGTTGCAGATTGGTGATCAGGCGGCCAAGCGCATTGTGCTGGGGGATTGGGACAAGCAGGGCTGGGCGTTGCAGGTAGACGAGCAAGGGTTTGCGTTGGCGGCGTTTGACTTCGTCAATCCGCAGCTGGCGCTGCCTGGCGCCTGATTCTCAGACACAACACCCATCAAATGTGGGAGCGGGGGGGGGGGGGGGGGGGTGGGCCCCCATTTTTTTTTTTTAAGCGGTTGCTGGAT
>NZ_JANLOF010000011.1:0-5646 GCF_025466135.1 Pseudomonas sp. 14P_5.3_Bac1
CGTTTCGATCTTCTCGGTCGAAAGCGGAGAAAAAGAGGTGTTGACAGCAGCGTGTAACGCTGTAGAATTCGCCTCCCGCTAACGAGAGATCGGAAGCGCAAGTGGTTGAAGTTGTTGAAGAAATCTTCGAAAACTTCTGAAAATAATCACTTGACAGCAAATGAGGCTGCTGTAGAATGCGCGCCTCGGTTGAGACGAAAGATCTTAACCAACCGCTCTTTAACAACTGAATCAAGCAATTCGTGTGGGTGCTTGTGGAGTCAGACTGATAGTCAACAAGATTATCAGCATCACAAGTTACTCCGCGAGAAATCAAAGATGTAACCAACGATTGCTGAGCCAAGTTTAGGGTTTCTTAAAAACCCAAAGATGTTTGAACTGAAGAGTTTGATCATGGCTCAGATTGAACGCTGGCGGCAGGCCTAACACATGCAAGTCGAGCGGTAGAGAGAAGCTTGCTTCTCTTGAGAGCGGCGGACGGGTGAGTAATGCCTAGGAATCTGCCTGGTAGTGGGGGATAACGTTCGGAAACGGACGCTAATACCGCATACGTCCTACGGGAGAAAGCAGGGGACCTTCGGGCCTTGCGCTATCAGATGAGCCTAGGTCGGATTAGCTAGTTGGTGAGGTAATGGCTCACCAAGGCGACGATCCGTAACTGGTCTGAGAGGATGATCAGTCACACTGGAACTGAGACACGGTCCAGACTCCTACGGGAGGCAGCAGTGGGGAATATTGGACAATGGGCGAAAGCCTGATCCAGCCATGCCGCGTGTGTGAAGAAGGTCTTCGGATTGTAAAGCACTTTAAGTTGGGAGGAAGGGCATTAACCTAATACGTTAGTGTTTTGACGTTACCGACAGAATAAGCACCGGCTAACTCTGTGCCAGCAGCCGCGGTAATACAGAGGGTGCAAGCGTTAATCGGAATTACTGGGCGTAAAGCGCGCGTAGGTGGTTTGTTAAGTTGGATGTGAAATCCCCGGGCTCAACCTGGGAACTGCATTCAAAACTGACTGACTAGAGTATGGTAGAGGGTGGTGGAATTTCCTGTGTAGCGGTGAAATGCGTAGATATAGGAAGGAACACCAGTGGCGAAGGCGACCACCTGGACTAATACTGACACTGAGGTGCGAAAGCGTGGGGAGCAAACAGGATTAGATACCCTGGTAGTCCACGCCGTAAACGATGTCAACTAGCCGTTGGAAGCCTTGAGCTTTTAGTGGCGCAGCTAACGCATTAAGTTGACCGCCTGGGGAGTACGGCCGCAAGGTTAAAACTCAAATGAATTGACGGGGGCCCGCACAAGCGGTGGAGCATGTGGTTTAATTCGAAGCAACGCGAAGAACCTTACCAGGCCTTGACATCCAATGAACTTTCTAGAGATAGATTGGTGCCTTCGGGAACATTGAGACAGGTGCTGCATGGCTGTCGTCAGCTCGTGTCGTGAGATGTTGGGTTAAGTCCCGTAACGAGCGCAACCCTTGTCCTTAGTTACCAGCACGTAATGGTGGGCACTCTAAGGAGACTGCCGGTGACAAACCGGAGGAAGGTGGGGATGACGTCAAGTCATCATGGCCCTTACGGCCTGGGCTACACACGTGCTACAATGGTCGGTACAGAGGGTTGCCAAGCCGCGAGGTGGAGCTAATCCCATAAAACCGATCGTAGTCCGGATCGCAGTCTGCAACTCGACTGCGTGAAGTCGGAATCGCTAGTAATCGCGAATCAGAATGTCGCGGTGAATACGTTCCCGGGCCTTGTACACACCGCCCGTCACACCATGGGAGTGGGTTGCACCAGAAGTAGCTAGTCTAACCTTCGGGAGGACGGTTACCACGGTGTGATTCATGACTGGGGTGAAGTCGTAACAAGGTAGCCGTAGGGGAACCTGCGGCTGGATCACCTCCTTAATCGACGACATCAGCTGCTCCATAAGTTCCCACACGAATTGCTTGATTCATTGAAGAAGACGATAAAGAAGCAGCCCGAAATTGGGTCTGTAGCTCAGTTGGTTAGAGCGCACCCCTGATAAGGGTGAGGTCGGCAGTTCGAATCTGCCCAGACCCACCAATTTTGTGTGGGAAACGCCTGTAGAAATACGGGGCCATAGCTCAGCTGGGAGAGCGCCTGCCTTGCACGCAGGAGGTCAACGGTTCGATCCCGTTTGGCTCCACCACTACTGCTTCTGAAAGTTTTGAAAGCTTAGAAATGAGCATTCCATCCAGGTGATGGTGAATGTTGATTTCTAGTCTTTGATTAGATCGTTCTTTAAAAATTTGGGTATGTGATAGAAAGATAGACTGAACGTTACTTTCACTGGTAACGGATCAGGCTAAGGTAAAATTTGTGAGTTACTCGTAATTGAGTATTATCGAATTTTCGGCGAATGTTGTCTTCACAGTATAACCAGATTGCTTGGGGTTATATGGTCAAGTGAAGAAGCGCATACGGTGGATGCCTTGGCAGTCAGAGGCGATGAAAGACGTGGTAGCCTGCGAAAAGCTTCGGGGAGTCGGCAAACAGACTTTGATCCGGAGATGTCTGAATGGGGGAACCCAGCCATCATAAGATGGTTACCTTACACTGAATACATAGGTGTAAGGGGCGAACCAGGGGAACTGAAACATCTAAGTACCCTGAGGAAAAGAAATCAACCGAGATTCCCTTAGTAGTGGCGAGCGAACGGGGACTAGCCCTTAAGTGGCTTTGAGATTAGCGGAACGCTCTGGAAAGTGCGGCCATAGTGGGTGATAGCCCTGTACGCGAAAATCTCTTAGTCATGAAATCGAGTAGGACGGAGCACGAGAAACTTTGTCTGAATATGGGGGGACCATCCTCCAAGGCTAAATACTACTGACTGACCGATAGTGAACTAGTACCGTGAGGGAAAGGCGAAAAGAACCCCGGAGAGGGGAGTGAAATAGATCCTGAAACCGTATGCGTACAAGCAGTGGGAGCAGACTTTGTTCTGTGACTGCGTACCTTTTGTATAATGGGTCAGCGACTTATTTTCAGTGGCGAGCTTAACCGAATAGGGGAGGCGTAGCGAAAGCGAGTCTTAATAGGGCGTCTAGTCGCTGGGAATAGACCCGAAACCGGGCGATCTATCCATGGGCAGGTTGAAGGTTGGGTAACACTAACTGGAGGACCGAACCGACTACCGTTGAAAAGTTAGCGGATGACCTGTGGATCGGAGTGAAAGGCTAATCAAGCTCGGAGATAGCTGGTTCTCCTCGAAAGCTATTTAGGTAGCGCCTCATGTATCACTGTAGGGGGTAGAGCACTGTTTCGGCTAGGGGGTCATCCCGACTTACCAAACCGATGCAAACTCCGAATACCTACAAGTGCCGAGCATGGGAGACACACGGCGGGTGCTAACGTCCGTCGTGAAAAGGGAAACAACCCAGACCGTCAGCTAAGGTCCCAAAGTTATGGTTAAGTGGGAAACGATGTGGGAAGGCTTAGACAGCTAGGAGGTTGGCTTAGAAGCAGCCACCCTTTAAAGAAAGCGTAATAGCTCACTAGTCGAGTCGGCCTGCGCGGAAGATGTAACGGGGCTCAAACCATACACCGAAGCTACGGGTATCACGTAAGTGATGCGGTAGAGGAGCGTTCTGTAAGCCTGTGAAGGTGAGTTGAGAAGCTTGCTGGAGGTATCAGAAGTGCGAATGCTGACATGAGTAACGACAATGGGTGTGAAAAACACCCACGCCGAAAGACCAAGGTTTCCTGCGCAACGTTAATCGACGCAGGGTTAGTCGGTCCCTAAGGCGAGGCTGAAAAGCGTAGTCGATGGAAAACAGGTTAATATTCCTGTACTTCTGGTTATTGCGATGGAGGGACGGAGAAGGCTAGGCCAGCTTGGCGTTGGTTGTCCAAGTTTAAGGTGGTAGGCTGAGATCTTAGGTAAATCCGGGATCTTAAGGCCGAGAGCTGATGACGAGTTAACTTTTAGTTAACGAAGTGGTTGATGCCATGCTTCCAAGAAAAGCTTCTAAGCTTCAGGTAACCAGGAACCGTACCCCAAACCGACACAGGTGGTTGGGTAGAGAATACCAAGGCGCTTGAGAGAACTCGGGTGAAGGAACTAGGCAAAATGGCACCGTAACTTCGGGAGAAGGTGCGCCGGTGAGGGTGAAGGACTTGCTCCGTAAGCTCATGCCGGTCGAAGATACCAGGCCGCTGCGACTGTTTATTAAAAACACAGCACTCTGCAAACACGAAAGTGGACGTATAGGGTGTGACGCCTGCCCGGTGCCGGAAGGTTAATTGATGGGGTTAGCTAACGCGAAGCTCTTGATCGAAGCCCCGGTAAACGGCGGCCGTAACTATAACGGTCCTAAGGTAGCGAAATTCCTTGTCGGGTAAGTTCCGACCTGCACGAATGGCGTAACGATGGCGGCGCTGTCTCCACCCGAGACTCAGTGAAATTGAAATCGCTGTGAAGATGCAGTGTATCCGCGGCTAGACGGAAAGACCCCGTGAACCTTTACTATAGCTTTGCACTGGACTTTGAATTTGCTTGTGTAGGATAGGTGGGAGGCTTTGAAGCGTGGACGCCAGTCTGCGTGGAGCCAACCTTGAAATACCACCCTGGCAACTTTGAGGTTCTAACTCAGGTCCGTTATCCGGATCGAGGACAGTGTATGGTGGGTAGTTTGACTGGGGCGGTCTCCTCCTAAAGAGTAACGGAGGAGTACGAAGGTGCGCTCAGACCGGTCGGAAATCGGTCGTAGAGTATAAAGGCAAAAGCGCGCTTGACTGCGAGACAGACACGTCGAGCAGGTACGAAAGTAGGTCTTAGTGATCCGGTGGTTCTGTATGGAAGGGCCATCGCTCAACGGATAAAAGGTACTCCGGGGATAACAGGCTGATACCGCCCAAGAGTTCATATCGACGGCGGTGTTTGGCACCTCGATGTCGGCTCATCACATCCTGGGGCTGAAGCCGGTCCCAAGGGTATGGCTGTTCGCCATTTAAAGTGGTACGCGAGCTGGGTTTAGAACGTCGTGAGACAGTTCGGTCCCTATCTGCCGTGGACGTTTGAGATTTGAGAGGGGCTGCTCCTAGTACGAGAGGACCGGAGTGGACGAACCTCTGGTGTTCCGGTTGTCACGCCAGTGGCATTGCCGGGTAGCTATGTTCGGAATAGATAACCGCTGAAAGCATCTAAGCGGGAAACTAGCCTCAAGATGAGATCTCACTGGAACCTTGAGTTCCCTGAAGGGCCGTCGAAGACTACGACGTTGATAGGTTGGGTGTGTAAGCGCTGTGAGGCGTTGAGCTAACCAATACTAATTGCCCGTGAGGCTTGACCATATAACACCCAAGCAATTTGCTTGCTTCGAGCTGAAAAGCGTAAGAGCACCAGATTGCGGTGTGTGAAGACGAAATGAACCGAAAGTTCGAACCTCACAAAACACCGAAAGCTGTCACATACCCAATTTGCTGAAGCGAGACCGCATGGTCACGACTCAGTACCCGAATTTCTTGACGACCATAGAGCATTGGAACCACCTGATCCCATCCCGAACTCAGCAGTGAAACGATGCATCGCCGATGGTAGTGTGGGGTTTCCCCATGTGAGAGTAGGTCATCGTCAAGATTAAATTCCAAAGCCCCTGTTTGCTAACGCAAACAGGGG
>NZ_JANLOF010000044.1:0-4733 GCF_025466135.1 Pseudomonas sp. 14P_5.3_Bac1
CCATCGCGCTGCTGATGGCCATCGACGTCGCGCCGCTGACCAACATGCACGGTAACTTGCTGAAGAACTTGCCCTTGCCACCCTTGAGCATCAACAGTGCCGTGACCGCCAGCCCGACGCCTGGCGTCTTGCCGCTGCGAATTTCACGCACCACCACCGAACCGCCACCAATGGTTACGTTGGAGGAAATCAGCCCCGACGACACCACCGTCGCATCGCAGGTGCTGCGATCACCGCTGCGCACGGCAGGTTGACCATTGACCGTAACCTTTTCCGAACCCTCGGCCAGAAACTGCGGCGGCATTGGCGGGTGCTTCATGCACACCACCAGGTCCAGCGGCTTCGGCACAGCACCCGGCGCAGGTGTGGCGACGGTAGGGCGCCACATCTGCGAGAAGAACCCCTCGGCCATGTCCAGGTAGCTGGCTTCCGGCTCGGGCTTGGCTTCTTCCAGCTCAGTGCCGGCCGGGGTGACATGGGAGCTGATCGCCCCAGCCGCGCGGGCGGCGGGAATGTTGTTGGTCAGCGTATTGGTGGAGCCGGTGAGAATATTCGCCTGCACCGTGGGCGGAAACAGGGCGTTACTGAAAGCGTCGCATATCTTGGTCAGCCCTTTGTCCGTGCCACTCTTGCTCATGGCCAGGCCAACAATCGTACCCACCACCGCACCCAGCAGGAAGCAGCCGAGGCCGCCGGTGGCCACGGTGATACCGGTGGCCGCAACCACGGCAGCCGTTGCCACGGCAGTGATCGCGATATTGGCCGCCACCTCCAGCACACCACCAAGGATGTCCGCCATCATCGAAGTGTGGGAGAGCGCATCGCCCATCCGGGCTGCCCATAACGCGTCAGGCATATAGGCTAAAGACTGTACAAAATATTGTAGAAAGAGGTTTGCTTATCGTTTATCAGTGACAGATCGTGGCCTATTGGAATCTTTTCAAATTGCACTTTAGTAACGGCCATTCGACGCTTGATCACGGCTTCTAGCAGTTTGCCGAATAGCGCATCATCATCGACGAATTTTTTTAGCTTCAGAATCTCTCGTGGGTGGGTTCGCAGGATATAAAAAGCATAATTCATCAAAATAATACTAGAAACGAAAAGGTTTTCGGTTGATTGCAGTGGGTTGACGGTATCGACCAAGGCTTCAAAAGCCTGCTGCCTGTGGTGGGTGTAGGCATACAGGAACACGTCGGGATACATGAGTTCGCTGTAACGATCATTAAAATTTAAGCGATAATTTTTATTGTCCGGCGTAACCAAAAGTTTAACGATGTTTGTCTGGAACGCTTTCAAAGTGCTCAGCAGTGCGTGTTCTTTTCTGGTGTCTGCTTTAATCGTCTTGTATACCACGTTAATCAGGTCCAGCAGTGCTATAGATCCAAAAGCCTCGGTCACCATCAGCAGCTGGTTATCCTTGATACTGAACCGGCGATACACCTCGTCATCAATGCTCAATTCGAAAAGCAGGAACGTGAGCATGTGGTTCCTGAACGCCACGTCCTCATCGATAGGGCTATTTTTTAGACTGATCAGCTGGATCAGATAGAAGAAAATAAAATAGTCTTTATTAGTGCGTTGACGATTGTCGATGTCCAACAAATGACCAAAACGAGACAGGACGAGTAGAAGGGCATAGCAGTCTGCCTCCGTAAATCCCTGTTTCAACATGGCTTTTTCAAAAGCGCTCGCGGAAAAAAGATCGTGCCAACGGCTCACATAAAGCGTTGTCCCATTGCTTTTCTTGGCGGCAGCGGAGAGTAATAAGGGTTCGTCTTCCTGATAAAAAATAACGCCCAGTGCCTGAGGAACTGGGCGGATATTCAGGAAACTTTCAAGCTTGTATGAAATGAGATTGAAGATATCCATTTTGTCGTTATCCGCAAGTCTTCCACTTTCCGTTCGCCCCTTTTTTCTCGACGCGAAAAGAGGTGATGGTTTTGTTGAATTTGTCGAGTATCCGAAAACCTACACCTTTTGCCTTGGGCTCATTGGTCTTGGAGAGTACGCCATCTTTGAGGCCCGTCTCTTTATAGTCAACGGTAGAAATATCCTTATGGTCGTTGAGCATGCTCACCCCTTCGTTATTGACGGTCGCTACCACGCGATACTCTTCCTTGCCTGGGTTGAACCCAGGATTGCTGTCATGGTTGACCCAGACCGCTTTCTCTCCTCTGATATTCGGAACCAAGCCTCCTTTCCCGCCGTTGGCCGCTTTGGAGGAAACGGTCTCGCTTTTGCCCATATACCGAATAATTTCGTTTTCTTTTAGGCCTAGCGGGTCGATCCAAGTGAATGGGTTTGGCGAATAGCGGTAAAAGTTCAGGCTGCCTGTCAAGCCTATTGGGTCGGGAGTTGTAAAACGTCCCACATCAGGGTCATAAAAGCGGAACGTGTTGTAGTGCAACCCTATTTCCCGGTCCAGATACTGTCCCTGGAAGCGCAGGTTTTGTTCCTCAATGAAGTACGGTTCACGAGGCTCGTCGATGGTATTGCCCCATATTTGATAGTCAGCACGCCACAGCGGGTGCCCGTCACTTTCCGTCAAGGCCTGGGGCAATCCATTGGGATCGTTATGGTAGTAACGAACTCGTTGAGTTTCGTTAACACCGTCGATCCTGGCCAACGGTTCATGACCATTGCCGTTGTAAATATACAGGCTGGTCTGATTATTTTTATGCTCTTGCAGTAACTGCAGACCATCCCAGTCGAAGCGCGTGCGACCAATGAGATGACCTTGACTGTCATGTTCGGTTTTCTCAACTCGTCGGCCCAGAGCGTCATAGCGCATTCTGACCACGCTTTCGCCGCAGGCCTTGCGGGTTCGGACTTCAATCAAACGATGATCGGAGTCGTAACTGAAGGACTGCAAGCCATACTGATTGCTGCGTTTTTCAATCACTCGGCCAAAGCCGTCGTAGCGATAACGTTTATCCTGAAACACCATTAACTGGTTGTTTACCACCCGCCCAGATACATCGGATGTACCGTCAAGGAGGTTGGCTGCCGCGTCGAAGCGCAAGGTCTCATTCTGCGTTGGGCGGCTACTTTGGCTGGCGATGATTCGACCTGTCGCGTCGTAATGCAGCAGTTGGCGTTGCTCACCATTGGGAAGTTGTTCGAGGCGCGCTACCAGGAGATCACTGGCATCAAATTCAAAATAGACTTTATCGTTGGTCGGTATCAGCGACGGTCGACTGGCATGCCGACGTTGGCGCATACGCAAGCGGCCGCTACGGTCATATTCGCTGCGCGTACTGATATCGCCTTGTGTGCGCATCACTTCTCGATGCAGGCGGTCGCGCTCGAAGTCGCTAATCACATGCCCGTCTATGTTTATCTGATGCAGGTGACCACTGCCGTAATACATTCGGTTGATCCAGCGTCCATCAGGCAGCTGTGTCTGGATAAGGTTACCGAGTTCGTCGTAATGATGTTTCAAATGGCCCGCGTAGCTTTGCTCTTCAACGAGATAACCCAGCGCGTCATATGTAAAGCCTAGGCGCTGCTCGTTACCGTCATTATCAATGACGACAGCTTCAATCAATTGGTGCAGCGGGCTGTAGCGGAATCGGTACTGTCCATCAGGTGTGATGCGGGCCGTCAGTCGGCCAATCGCATCTCGCTCCAAATCTTGAATAATCGGTGCTTCGATGGGCGTGTGGTCGCTTCCTGGCGCGGAAGTGGCCTCGACGCGCGTTACGTTATTGAGGGCGTCATAGGTAAATCGTTTAGTGCTGCCATCAAGGTTGCACTGCTCGGTCAGCCGATCCCCGGCGTCCCATGCAAACCGATAGCTTTCACCGTTCTCGTTGACCAGCGCTTGCAACCGCCCATAGCTGTCATACCCAAATTGCACCTGCCGCCCATGGGCATCGGTGCGCTGGCGTACCTGGCCTCGCCGGTTGTGTTGATAGAGCGTGGTGTGCCCGGCGGGATCGGTGTAGCCCACCAACTGCCCGCTGGCGTCGCGCTGATACTGCTCGGTGCGCCCATCCGGTAATTGGCTGCTGAGCAAACGGCCCTGGGCGTCGTAGCTGAACTGCGTGCGTTCACCCAAGGCATCAGTGATGACCTGCAAATAGCCACGGTCGTCGTAGCTGAAGCGCGTCGGGTAGCCCGAGCAGTCGATATGCTCGACCAACTGCCCAAACGGGTTCCAGCGCAGTTGTTTGCTTTTGCCAGTGGCATCGATGATTTCCACTGGCTGGCCGTGCGCGTCATAGCGGTAACGGGTGATATAGCCCAGCGGATCGGTCTCGGCGATGCAGTTACCGCGTGGGTCGTAGCGATACTGCCAACTGTTGTCGGCGGCGTCGGTTTCCACCAGCGGCAATGCCCAATGTTCCAGCCACAAGGTCGAATCACTGCGGCCCAGCGGGTCGGTTTCGCCGATCAGGTTGCCGCTCTCGTCGTAGTTGTAGGCATAACGCCCGGCCTGTGGGTCGGTAGCGCTGAGCAACTGACGTTCGTCATTCCACTCAAACAGCCAAGTCTGGCCGAGGTTGTCGCTGTACTGAATGATCTGGTGCTGAGTGTTCCAGTGCCGCGTACTCACACGCTGCAGGCCGTCGGTGATGCGCGTAAGACCGGCCTGCAGGTCATAGTCGAACTGGTAAGCGTCGCCCTCATCGGTCCAATGCCTAACCACGCGCCATTCCAGGCCTTCAACCAGTGCCCACTCATAGAAACAGCGCAATCCGGTGGGCAATTGATGTTCCACCATTCGG
>NZ_JANLOF010000016.1:0-2100 GCF_025466135.1 Pseudomonas sp. 14P_5.3_Bac1
TTGAGAACCTGGCGACCAACCCAGCGCCAGCGACCACCACGATTACTGATTCGATCGACACCACCACTGTCACTTTGACGGCTGATCAATCGGTCGTTGAAGGCGGCAACATTACTTACACCGCTACGCTGACTAACCCGGCGCAAACTCCGGTGACTGTGACGCTTTCTAATGGTCAGACCATCGTCATCGAAGCCGGTAAATCTGCGGGTTCGGTAGTCTTCGAAACTCCGGCCAACGACGTCTACAACAACGGCTCGACCGTCAACACGACGATCACCAATGCCACTGGCGGTAACTTCGAAAACCTGGCAACCAACCCAGCGCCAGCCACCACTACGATCACCGATTCAATCGACACCACCACCGTCACCCTGACGGCAGATCCATCGGTCGTTGAAGGCGGCAACATCACTTACACCGCCACGCTGACCAACCCAGCGCAAACCGCTGTGACGGTTACCTTGAGCAACGGCCAGACGATCAACATCGAAGCGGGCAAGTCCAGCGGATCTGTGGTTTTCGAAACTCCGGCAAACGACGTCTACAACAATGGTTCGACCGTCAATACGACGATCACCAACGCCACCGGCGGTAACTTCGAAAATCTGGCAACCAATCCTGCGCCAGCGACCACCACGATCACCGACTCGATCGATACCACCACCGTCACTCTGACTGCCGATAACTCGGTTGTTGAAGGCGGCAACATCACTTACACCGCTACGCTGACCAATCCAGCACAAACTGCTGTGACGGTCACCTTGAGCAATGGTCAGACCATCGTCATTGAGGCCGGTAAATCTGCTGGCTCGGTGGTGTTTGAAACTCCGGCAAACGACGTCTACAACAATGGTTCGACCGTCAACACGACGATCACCAACGCTACCGGTGGCAACTTCGAAAACCTGGCAACCAACCCTGCGCCAGCGACCACCACCATCACCGATTCGATCGACACCACCACCGTCACTCTGACTGCGGACCCATCGGTCGTTGAAGGCGGCAACATCACCTACACCGCCACGTTGACCAACCCAGCGCAAACCGCGGTAACCGTGACGCTGAGCAACGGCCAGACGATCAACATCGAAGCGGGCAAGTCCAGCGGATCTGTGGTTTTCGAAACTCCGGCAAACGACGTCTACAACAATGGTTCGACCGTCAACACGACGATCACCAACGCCACTGGTGGTAACTTCGAGAACCTGGCGACCAACCCAGCGCCAGCAACCACCACGATCACCGATTCGATTGATACCACTACCGTTACCCTGACGGCGGATCCTTCGGTCGTTGAAGGCGGCAACATTACTTACACCGCAACGTTGACCAATCCAGCGCAAACCGCTGTGACGGTTACCTTGAGCAACGGTCAGACGATCAACATCGAAGCCGGCAAGTCCAGCGGCACTGTAGTGTTTGAGACTCCGGCTAACGACGTTTACAACAACGGTTCGACCGTCAACACGACGATCACCAGCGCCACTGGCGGTAACTTCGAAAATCTGGCAACCAATCCTGCGCCAGCGACCACCACGATTACCGATTCGATCGACACCACCACCGTCACTCTGACGGCAGATCCATCCGTCGTTGAAGGCGGCAACATCACTTACACCGCCACGCTGACCAACCCGGCACAGACCGCTGTGACGGTCACGCTGAGCAACGGCCAGACGATCAACATCGAAGCGGGCAAGTCCAGCGGAACTGTGGTTTTCGAAACTCCGGCCAACGACGTTTACAACAATGGTTCGACCGTCAACACGACGATCACCAACGCCACTGGTGGTAACTTCGAAAACCTGGCAACCAACCCATCGCCAGCGACCACTACCATCACCGACTCGATCGACACCACCACCGTCACTCTGACGGCAGATCCTTCGGTCGTTGAAGGCGGCAACATCACTTACACCGCCACGCTGACCAACCCAGCGCAAACCGCGGTTACCGTGACGCTGAGCAACGGTCAGACGATCAACATCGAAGCAGGCAAGTCCAGCGGAACTGTAGTTTTCGAAACTCCAGCTAACGACGTCTACAACAACGGTTCCACCGTTAGCACCACTATTGCCGGTGCAACTGGCGGCAACT
>NZ_JANLOF010000064.1:0-2066 GCF_025466135.1 Pseudomonas sp. 14P_5.3_Bac1
TTTGCGCTGGTAGGTGACGATCCGGTAAGCGTCGACACGGTCCAGGTAAGATGTCTTCGGCGCGTCCTTGATGTATTTCTTGAAGCGGTAGTCAGAGCCGAACAGTGTCATGGTGCCCACGTACGTTGCGCCGATGTACACGTCAACGTTGGAGCCAGTCCAGTTGAGATTATAGGACTGAGCTGTATAAGCCCCGCTCACACCAGTGCGGCAACGAATTCCACGAACCGGCAATTCTACTGAGACCTCATTCGATACAGCCAACGTACCAACTGCCACACCCGACGCGGATACGGTAGTGACTTTCAAGATCCCATCATATGAGTAGGTCATGGCTGGGCCACCGGCGGTATTGCCAGCATTTACTGAGCGCCAAGAGAAACCACCGTCACCATTACCTTTGTTTACGATGAAGTGCCCTTCCCCCAGCCCGGCAGCATTCCAGCCCGCATACAGACCCTGGATGTTGTACCGGCCCGAAGCCCCCTGCACGCCTACCTCGGTGAATATAGCGCGGCCATCAGTCACGCCAGTGCCACCCTTAGCAATTGGTAAGGCGGACGGGAGAGTTCCAGTCGCTCCGCCGAGGGCGGTATAGAGCTCCGTAGACATTGCGTTCATTTTAGCGGCGGCGCTCCGGGTGGTATCACCACCGGCGCCTGTGGGCGCTGTACCTAAGTTGATTTCCTGTCTTGCCATTATAAACTCCAAGTAACATATTCATCGTTAATCAAGAAAAGGGTTTTGCAAATACCATTGGTAGATATTGTGCTGATGGTAAATCAACACCTACCGCCTGTAAGATCATTCTATCGTTTGGGAAGTCCCAAAAGGCATACATGTTACCTTGTCTAGATTGCAGACCCGGCATGTCAAAGGCAATATTATTGATCAGCATATAATCACCATTGGATAATGGAAATCCACCAGTAGGCGTCCACATTAAATTGTATAAACCTTGTCCAGTTTGAGTTGCCCCTAGATATGTCCAGTTGTTCACAGTTCCTGTGAATTGGGCACAAGGTGTTCCATTATCAAAGATAAGGGTGTTATTAGCATCCCATAAGCGCAAACCATATGTGGCAGTTGGTGTTGATCTAAACACAGCAGAAAACCACTTACCTGTTGCACCAACAAGCGATGTTGAAAAAGATACAGCGGTCCAATTACCCGGTGTTCCAATCACTTGACAGTAGTATAAATTGCTAGCAGTATTTGGTCTTACAAATACCAATGGTGGCTCTGTAGTTGTAACCGCTGTCTTGAAAAAGATTGGCGTATTCTGACTGCTATTTGTTGTCCATGTTCCAGACTCTACAATTACAAGTCTGGAAAATTCAGAGTCAAGAGTTACAACATCCTTATTGTTTACAAAAGTTAGGCCGAAGGACATTATTTATACCTCATAACTAAAAGTCTCTGAGGTGTTGTTCCAATAGGTGAACCAGCAGCACCGCCCGGTGCACCAAAGTAAACCCTTACATAACCCGGTGGACCCGGATAAATAATAGGTGTATATGTAATAGGTGTACGTTGACCACTAACTTCATATGGTGCTACAGGAACACAAACAGCAGAATACGTAGTAGGATTAACATCTGGATATCCGGGAATCGCCAAATCAATAAATCTACCTTTCCCGGCTGCAGCCTGAACAATCTGTGAGTGTACAATCCTTACAGTAAATGAATTCTCATCCAGCTGGAGGGCGCCATTAGCGCCCCAAATTCTCATGCCAACACTCATTCGCTTAGATCCCCAATTTGGACCCGCTTGACGCCGCCATTATCCCAAAACCGTAATGATCTATTTGTCATCATTGATCTCCCCTGCCCAGGAACAATCCCATTGATTTCAAACGTGCCATCAAAGAACAGCTTCCAACCAGCCTTACCCGGGTCGTAGTTGTTGGATTGGATGTAGTTGCCGATCTTGGCGTTGGTAATCGTGCCGTCCTGGATAAAAGCCGATTTAATGAAAGTCTGCCCACCCTGTACCGCAAAGGGCACGATGCCGGCCTGCCCGATGGCGAACCGGTCGGCGTCGATGATGAACTGCGACTGCAG
>NZ_JANLOF010000048.1:0-1585 GCF_025466135.1 Pseudomonas sp. 14P_5.3_Bac1
CAACTCGGTTGTTGAGGGCGGCAACATCACTTACACCGCTACGCTGACTAACCCAGCGCAAACTCCGGTGACGGTGACGCTTTCTAATGGCCAGACCATCCTCATCGAAGCCGGTAAATCTGCGGGTTCGGTACTCTTTGAAACCCCGGCTAACGACGTTTACAACAACGGTTCGACCGTCAATACGACGATCACTAATGCCACTGGCGGTAACTTCGAGAACCTGGCGACTAACCCAGCACCAGCGACTACCACCATCACCGACTCGATCGACACCACCACCGTCACTCTGACGGCTGATCAATCGGTCGTTGAAGGCGGCAACATTACCTACACCGCTACGCTGACAAACCCGGCGCAAACTGCGGTGACTGTGACGCTTTCCAATGGTCAGACGATCAACATCGAAGCGGGCAAGTCCAGCGGAACTTTAGTTTTCGAAACTCCAGCTAACGACGTTTATAACAACGGTTCGACCGTCAATACGACGATCACCAACGCCACTGGTGGTAACTTCGAAAATCTGGCAACCAACCCTACGCCAGCGACCACCACGATTACCGATTCGATCGATACCACCACCGTCACGCTGACGGCAGATCCATCCGTCGTTGAAGGCGGCAACATTACTTACACCGCCACGCTGACCAACCCTGCGCAAACCGCTGTGACGGTCACGCTGAGCAACGGTCAGACGATCAATATCGAAGCGGGCAAGTCCAGCGGAACTGTAGTTTTCGAAACTCCGGCCAACGACGTTTACAACAATGGTTCGACCGTCAACACGACGATCACCAACGCCACTGGTGGTAACTTCGAAAACCTGGCAACCAACCCATCGCCAGCGACGACGACCATCACCGACTCGATCGATACCACCACCGTCACGCTGACGGCGGACCCATCGGTCGTTGAAGGCGGCAACATTACTTACACCGCCACGCTGACTAACCCGGCGCAAACTCCGGTGACTGTGACGCTTTCCAATGGTCAGACCATCGTCATCGAAGCCGGTAAATCTGCGGGTTCGGTAGTCTTTGAAACTCCGGCTAACGACGTCTACAACAATGGCTCGACCGTCAACACGACGATCACCAGCGCCACCGGCGGCAACTTCGAGAACCTGGCGACCAACCCAGCGCCAGCGACGACGACCATCACCGACTCGATCGATACCACCACCGTCACGCTGACGGCGGACCCATCAGTCGTTGAAGGCGGCAATATTACTTACACCGCTACGCTGACTAACCCGGCGCAAACTCCGGTGACTGTGACGCTTTCTAATGGTCAGACGATCGTCATTGAGGCCGGTAAATCTGCCGGCTCGGTGGTGTTTGAAACTCCGGCCAACGATGTCTACAACAACGGTTCGACCGTCAACACGACGATCACCAACGCTACCGGTGGCAACTTCGAGAATCTGGCAACAAACCCAGCGCCAGCCACCACCACGATCACCGACTCGATCGACACAACCACCGTCACTTTGACGGCTGATCCATCGGTCGTTGAAGGCGGCAACATTACCTACACCGCTACGCTGACTAACCCGGCGCAAACTGCGGTGACTGTGACGCTTTCC
>NZ_JANLOF010000030.1:0-1436 GCF_025466135.1 Pseudomonas sp. 14P_5.3_Bac1
CTGAGGTAGCGGATTATTGGGTGGGTGTACCTGTCGGGGAATTGCGCTCCAACACAGCTTCCACTAGCGCCTGGGTGTTCTCGTTCAATTAAGCGAGGTGCATGATCACCGGTGAGTGGATGTTGTCCGGGTCTTGTTGGCAAGGGTTGTTTCGATGCGAATAGCTGCGGGCAATAGGCTCGAATCCTTCTCAGTCGCTCAGACAAGCTGGATCAGAACGCATGCAAGCTAAGGGTTGCGCATTGTTTTGCTAGGAATACATATCCCCTGAAGAAGCCAACTAATGAAAGCAATCCATCGAACCAAATCGTTATGCTCCAGAAATTCCAAGGGTGAAGAAAAAAATAATAACGAGCCGTGGTGCGCCACACTAGACTGAGTTGCCCCCCACAGTAAAACACCAACAAGGCATATCCAAAACGACTTAACAGTAAAGTTATCACCAGAATAATGCTTACTGATTGAACGCCAAAATAAAAATCCTAAAAGAGAAATAAAAAAATAAATGGTAGTGATAAGAATCTGGTCAGCGCCCATTTTCTTTATACTCTTTATATAAGACATTTATGGTGCTTATATCAGCTGCAGCATCGAGTACCAAGGCGGCTTTACTTGCGTCGACGTATCCACGCTGGTAATCGGTTCGAACATAACGAAACAGACGCCAGGAGTCAGGCTTCAATACCAATCGACCTGCTCCATATGCTGACATCAATAAATCTGCGCCTCCGTACGCCATATTTCCTTCAAACTCACCACCGCCCATTGCTTTGGCAACTTCATGGTATCCCTTGCGTAACGGCCCTTGAGTGTCCGAGCGGCCCTCCCACAAATTTCGTCCCCCCTCATAGACGTTGTTGGCTCCGTGCGCGATCAGCGGTGCTCCAGCGACTAGGCATAGCGTGCCGAAGGACACGTAGCAAATGCCTGCCCCTGTCGCGAACTGCAGTGCACCGGCAATCACCCCGACACCTTCTTGTGCGACATCCCGTGCTTGCTCAAGCAGGCTTTTTTGTTCGCTTTCCAGCTCCCTCATACCCTGCACTGAGGACTTTTTACCCTGCTCCACATCGCGGACGATGCTTCTCGCGAAAAACGCTACCTCACGGTTGAACTGCAGTCGCAGAACTCCATCTTTGATATGCCGTGCGCTTACGGTACACGCCTGGTTAGCCAGAATGCTCCCAGCACGACTGACCTGCCAAAAATCGCAACTACCGAACCTGTCGCCATCCACTCTGTCCGTCAAGGGTTTCACTCATCGCCTCCCCAAGCGCTATAGCCTGTTGTGCCAGCAAGGTGGTGAGCCCACGTGATGCTCCGATAACGAATCGCTAGATGTTCCTGTGGTTCGGCATCGTTTTGTAAAATGACATGCGGCATATCCAGCGTCAGGTCTGTGATAACACCGCCTTCAATGGAGATTGAGTAAAACT
>NZ_JANLOF010000027.1:0-1288 GCF_025466135.1 Pseudomonas sp. 14P_5.3_Bac1
TTGTTCGGCAAGCAACTGGCCGACAGCGTCGTAGGCGAAACCCAACGCCTGGGCATTGCCTTGCAGATCAGTGAAGGTGACCGCCGTGAGCTGATCCACCGCATCGTAGCTGTACTCAGTGCGGCCATCGTCGGTGGTCTTGGCGACCAGTCGGCCGACCGCATCACGCTCCAGCCGATGAACGATGGGCGCTGGCGGCGTTTCGGGGACCACCGCCAAGCCATTGCCATAAGGCGCTGGAACGGCAGTCACCGCTGTGATGTTGTCCAGCCGGTCGTAGTCGTAGCGCTTGGCGCTGCCGTCGAGGTCTTGCTGTTCCGCCAGCCGATCGCCGGCATCCCACGCAAACCGATAGCTTTCACCGTTTTCATTGACCAACGCTTGCAGACGCCCGTAGCTGTCGTAGCCGAACTGCACCTGGCGACCATGGGCATCGGTGCGCTGGCGTACCTGGCCTCGCCGGTTGTGTTGATAGAGCGTGGTGTGCCCGGCGGGATCGGTGTAGCCCACCAACTGCCCGCTGGCATCGCGCTGGAAATGTTCGGTGCGGCCATCCGGCAGTTGGCTGCTGAGCAATCGGCCCTGGGCGTCGTAGCTGAATTGGGTACGCTCACCGAGGGCATCGGTGATGAGCTGCAAATAACCGCGCTCGTCGTAGCTGAAGCGCGTTGGGTAGCCCGAGCAATCAATATGCTCGACCAGTTGCCCGAACGGGTTCCAGCGCAGTTGTTTGCTTTTGCCGGTGGCGTCGATGATTTCCACGACCTGGCCGTGGGCGTCATAACGATAGCGGGTGATGTAACCCAGCGGATCGGTCTCGGCGATGCAGTTGCCGCGCGGGTCATAGCGATACTGCCAACTGTTGTCGGCGGCGTCGGTTTCCACCAGCGGTAACGCCCAGTGCTCCAGCCATAAGGTGGAGTCGCTGCGCCCGAGCGGGTCGGTTTCGCCGATCAGGTTGCCGCTCTCATCGTAGCTGTACTCATAGCGACCGCCTTGCGGGTCGGTGGCGCTGAGTAACTGGCGTTCGTCGTTCCATTCGAACAGCCAAGTCTGGCCGAGGTTGTCGCTGTACTGAATGATCTGGTACTGAGTGTTCCAGTGCCGAGTGCTGACGCGTTGCAAACCGTCGGTGATGCGGGTCAGGCCCGCCTGCAAGTCGTAGTCGAACTGGTAGGCGTCGCCCTCATCGGTCCAGTGCCGGACCACGCGCCATTCCAGGCCTTCAACCAGTGCCCACTCATAGAAACAGCGCAACCCGGTGGGCAATTGATGCTCAACCATGCGC
>NZ_JANLOF010000072.1:0-1284 GCF_025466135.1 Pseudomonas sp. 14P_5.3_Bac1
CGTTCGGCGAGCAACTGACCATGGACGTCGTAGGCGAAGCGCAGGGCTTGGGAATTGCCAAAGGGTAGGGATTTATTTGATTGTAAATTTAAATGTTCCCCACTTAACTGCTCATCAGCATGCTTGGGTGATGGTATGGAAGGTCTTTTTATCTTCATCAAAAAAAAGGTAAGCCTGTGCGCTGTCGTGGCTCAATTCGCTAATGTCGAGCTGCCCCACGAAAACCATCGGCTTTCCGCTTTCTATTGGCCATTCGGGGCTTTGAAGCCATTTTGGCTGTGTTTTCAAACACCGAAAATCAGTTTTTATTTTTTCCTTCAACCACGATTGCAAATCTTTCGGACTCAGGTTTTTTTGCTCTTCGATTAGGTTCGATAGATAGTCGGATGATAGGGACAGCCACTTTGGTTGAACTTTTAGCGTCAGGTTAAATAGATTTTCGTACTTTTTTTCCACCGTGTGAGTAATGCCATTCTTGCTCAGAACACCCGACAGAAGCGTTTGAACATTGTAAATGCACTCAAAATTTCGAAAGTCCTGACTGATTGCATAGGTATAGAGATCAGGTTCACTGACGTACGCTGGCAAGTTTTTCTCACCTTTCAGCAACGCTTCGACAGTTGCATCTGCGTAGACTTTTTCTTCGAATTCCTTGGGTGAAATAGAGCCTTCGACGAATTTTTTAATGATGTCTATAGCGGTCATTACTTGCTTCCTAAATGTCTGAATTCATCAAGTGCTGCGTGCTGCTCGCGAGTGACCTCACGCAGGTTTCGAGGATTGTTCACATCCCTACCACCGTTTCTTTGAGGGTTGTGGTGATGCAATTCCATTGAGTTGCCGTTGGCGTCCAGGGGTGCCGAACCACGCTTCATACGGCTCATGTTAGACGGACTGAATTCGCCAGATGTTTTTGAAGCTTCATGGCGGTTTTTCCAGTACCGATTTCTTACCACATCCCAAGCCGGAGCTTTGCCGTTAGGCAACGGTTTGTCTATGGCTTGGCCGCGTTTCCAGCGTTTGAACTGAACGCAACTCCAACCCCAAGGATCGATCCAGCCGACGGGATTTGGGCTGTATTGATAGAGGTTCAGTCCTCCCGCCAACCCAATCGGATCCGGCGTCGTAAACCGCCCCACATCCGGATCATAAAACCTGAACGTATTGAAATGCAGCCCCGTCTCCCGGTCCAGATACTGCCCCTGAAACCGTAGATTTTGTTCCTCGATGTAATAAGGCTCGCGCGCCTCTTCCAGCGTGCTGCCCCACACCCGGTAAGTCGCC
>NZ_JANLOF010000085.1:0-198982 GCF_025466135.1 Pseudomonas sp. 14P_5.3_Bac1
CCCCCCCCCCCCCCCCGCCCCGCCCCCCCCCCCCCCCGCTCCCACATTTGAATCGCGGCGCATCAGCTCACCCTCTCCCGCAGCCGGAACCACAACATCCCCAACGCCAGCAGCGGTGAGCGCAAGGCCTTGCCGCCCGGAAACGTCATGTGCGGCACCTGGCTGAAAATGTCCAGGCCCTGGCTATGGCCGGCATGAATGGCTTCGGCCAAAAGCTTTGCGCACCAGTGGGTCACGTTCAGCCCATGCCCGGAATAGCCCTGGGCATAGAACACATTCGGATATTGCTTGAGCCTCCCGACTTGCGGAAAGCGGTTGGCGGTGATGCCGATCTTGCCGCCCCACTGGAACTCGATGGCGGTGTTCGCCAACTGCGGGAATACCTTGAGCAGCTTGGGTTGCATGTACGCGGCGATGTCCACCGGATCACGCCCGGAGTAGTGACAGGCACCGCCGAACAACAGACGCCGGTCGGCGGAAAGCCGGTAGTAATCCAGCCCGACTTTCTGGTCACACAGCGCCAGGTTTTGCGGGATCAATTGCTTGGCGATAGCCTCGGACAACGGCTCGGTGGCGATGATGTAGCTGCCCGCCGGCAGCACCTTGCCGCTCAAGCGTGGCTCCAGTTCGTCCAAGTGTGCGTTGCAGGCCAACACCAAACGCGCGGCGCGTACCGTGCCAGCGGCGCAGCGCACTTGCACGGTGTCGCCGTGGATCAGTTCGAGCACCTGGGTGCGCTCGAAAATCCGCACCCCGAGCGACTCGGCCACCTGCGCCTCGCCGAGTACCAAGTTCAGCGGGTGCAGGTGCCCAGAGCCCATGTCCACCAAGCCACCGGCATAGACCGTCGAACCGACCACCTGCTGCATGTCCTGCGGTTCGACCAGCCGAGTCTCATGGGCATACCCAAGCGCCGCCAGGCCCTGCTGCTCGCCCTTGAACGCAGCGAATTGCGCGGTGGTATTGGCCAGTTCGCAAAAGCCCCAGCGCAGAGCGCAGTCAATGCTGTGCTGACGAATGCGCTCGCCCACCAGCGCCACCGAATCAATCCCGGCCCGCTCCAGGTAACGCACGCCCTCCTCGCCTACGTACTTGGCGAACCCCGACACGTCGTGGCCGATGCCGCGAATCAACTGCCCGCCATTGCGCCCGCTGGCGCCCCAGCCGATGCGCCGGGCCTCCAGCAGAATCACCGAGAGCCCGCGCTGGGCCAGTTCAATGGCCGTATTGACCCCGGTAAAACCGCCGCCGATCACGCACACATCGGCGCTCAGGTCGGTGCCCAGCGATGGACGCTCAGGCATGGCATTGGCCGAAGCACGGTAATAGGACCGGGCGTGGTCACTGGATGAAATCATTTGTTGGTCTTCACTTTGCTCCAGGCGCGGGTCATCAGGCGCATGGTCGCCGGGGTCGGCGTGGTGGAAATGTAGAGTTTGTCGAGCACTTCCTGGGGCGGGTACACCTCAGGGTTGTTCACCAGTTCCGGCGCCATAAACGGCTTGGCGGCGGGGTTGGCATTGGCGTAGCCGACCGAGGCACTGACCTTGGCGATCACTTCGGGGTCGAGCAAATAGTTGATAAAGGCATGGGCCTCTTTCGGGTTGCTCGCGTCGGCTGGGATGGCCAGCAGGTCAAACCACAGGTTGGAGCCTTCCTTGGGAATCGAATAGGCGATATTCACGCCGTTCTTGGCTTCCTTGGCGCGGTTGGCGGCCTGGAACACGTCGCCGGAATACCCGAAGGCCACGCAGATATCGCCGTTGGCCAGATCCGAGATGTACTTGGAGGAATGGAAATACGTGATGTACGGCCGCAGGGTCAGCAGCTTGGCTTCGGCCTGTTTGTAGTCCTCGGGGTTCTCGCTGCGCGGGTCCTTGCCCATGTAATTGAGGATCGCCGGGAACAGCTCGTCCGCCGAATCGAGGAAAGCCACGCCGCACTCGTGCAGCTTTTTGATGTTCTCGGGTTCGAACAGCACCGCCCACGAATCGATGTGGTCGATGCCCAGCACTTGCTTGACCTTGTCGACGTTGTAGCCGATGCCATTGGTGCCCCACAGGTACGGCACTGAGTGCGCGTTGCCCGGGTCGTTTTTCTCCAGCAGCTTGAGCAGTTTGGGGTCGAGGTTCTTGAAGTTGGGCAGCTGCGAGCGGTCGAGCTTGAGGAACGCGCCGGCCTTCACCTGGCGCGCCAGGAAGTGGTTGGACGGCACCACCACGTCATAGCCGGTGCGCCCCGCCAGCAACTTGCCCTCCAGGGTTTCGTTGGAATCGAACACGTCGTAGACCACCTTGATCCCGGTCTTGGCCTGGAAATCAGCCAAGGTGGTCTCACCGATATAGTCCGTCCAGTTATAGACGCTGACCGTCGGCGCGGCTTGGCTGGCACTGCTGAACGCGGCCACCAGGGCCAGCGGGAGAAGCTTTTTCACAAGACGCATATCGACACCCCTTTTGAGTTTTTTTAGACGCTCAACAGCAGGAACTCACGTTCCCAGGAACTGATCACCCGCTTGAAATTCTCATGTTCGGCGCGTTTGACCGCCACGTAGCCGCGCACGAACTTCTCGCCCAGGTACTGCTTGACCGTGTCGCAATCCTCCATCCGCGCCAGCGCGTCTTCGAGGGTGAACGGCAGGCGCAGGTTGCGGCGCTCGTAGGCGCGGCCTTCCACCGGGGCGCTGGGCTCGATCTTTTCGATCATGCCCAGGTAGCCGCACAACAAGCTGGCGGCAATTGCCAGGTACGGGTTGGCATCGGCGCCCGGCAAACGGTTCTCCACGCGCATCGCGTCGGGACTGGAAGTGGGCACGCGCAGGCCGACGGTGCGGTTTTCTTCGCCCCACTCCACATTCACCGGCGCCGAGGTGTCCGGCAGGAAGCGGCGGAACGAATTCACGTTCGGCGCGAACATCGGCAGCAGCTTTGGGATGTACTTCTGCAACCCGCCGATGTGGTGCAAGAACAGCTGGCTCATCTTACCGTCGGCATCGACAAACACCGGTTTGCCGGTGGCGATGTCCACCACGCTCTGGTGCAGGTGCATGGCGCTGCCCGGCTCGTCGGCCACCGGCTTGGCCATGAAGGTGGCGGCCACGTTGTGCTTGAGCGCCGCTTCACGCAGCGTGCGTTTGAACACGGTGATCTGGTCGGCCAGGTGCAAGGCATCGCCGTGGCGGAAGTTGATTTCCATCTGCGCCGGGCCGTCTTCGTGGATCAGCGTGTCGAGGTCCAGGCCCTGCAGCTCGCACCAGTCGTAGACGTCTTCGAACAGCGGATCGAATTCGTTGGCGGCGTCGATGGAAAATGACTGGCGGCCGGTTTCGGCGCGACCAGAGCGACCCACCGGGGTTTTCAATGGCAGGTCCGGGTCTTCGCAGCGCTGGGTCAGGTAGAACTCCATTTCCGGCGCCACAATCGGCTGCCAGCCTTGCTCGGTGTACAGCTGCAGCACCTTTTTCAGCACGTTGCGCGGCGACAGCTCAATCGGGTTGCCCTGCTTGTCATAGGTGTCGTGGATCACAATCGCGGTGGGCTCGATAGCCCACGGCACCACGTACGTGGCGTTGGACACCGGGCGGCAGATCATGTCGATGTCGGCCGGGTCGAGCAGGTCGTAATAGATATCGTCGTCGACAAAGTCCCCGGTCACCGTTTGCAGCAACACACTTTCCGGCAGGCGCATGCCTCGCTCATGCAGGAACTTGTTGGTGGGCGCAATCTTGCCGCGTGCGATGCCAGTCAAATCACTGATCACGCATTCGACTTCGGTAATCTTGTGTTCTTTCAGCCAGGCGGACAGCTGATCGAAGGGGGCGTTCATAAGGACCTCGTCATGGGTTGGATGCATGCGCTTGCTTGTACTCGCGGCGCATTGAGGTCTATCTTGATGCCGCCGCACGCCGGCATCTATCCACTTTGCACCCACCATAACGCACCAATAGAGTGCGCCCAGGTTACCCATGACACAGGCAACAGCTTTGCGCGTACAGGCTTTCACCACCGGTGATGTGGCCGCTCAATGCAGTGCGACACCCGGTTGGGTGCAGCAGTACCAGCAGATGTCCCCAGGGCATTTTGCCGGGCAGATCCGTTACCTCGACCTGCAAGGCGTGCAGGTGTACGAAGAGTGCATGAACACGCGCGTGGAGCAGAACTTCAACGCGCCGCCCGGTGCATTGGCGTTTTGTTTTGATGGCAGCGACAACGCGCTGTACCTGCTCAATGGCGAAAGCCGCAACACCTGGATCACCCCGGAAAACTACCGCGAAGTGGCCGTGGTGTTCGGCCCGCAGTTCGTGCAGCGCCAGGGCCTGGATGTGGCCCGACTTGAAGGCCTGTTCATGGCGCCGCTGACCTGTCAGCAGAACGCGCTGTTCACCCGCTGGCTCAGCGGCACCCTGACGCGGTTGTCCGTTACACTCGACCCGATCAGCCGCGACGCCCTCACCCAGCAGTTGCTCGACGATTGCCTGTTCATCCTCGACAACGCCTGCGTGTGCCTGGACCGCAGCTCATTGCAGCGACGCAGCGACGAACGCCTGCTGATGGCGCGCATCGGCGAGTGGGCAGCGGATGCGCCGGATGAAACCGTCAACTTGCTGGAATTGGCGCAAATCGCCGGTGTGCCGCTGCGCCAGTTACAGCAAGGCTTCAAGACCTACACCGGAATGAGCCCGGCGCAGTGGTTGCGTCTGCGCCGCTTGAACGGGGCGCGGCGCGAGTTATTGACCTCAGCCGACACCACTGTGGCCGAGGTCGCGATGAACTGGTCGTTCTGGCATTTGGGGCGGTTTTCGAATAGCTACCGCGCATTGTTCAAGGAACTGCCCAGTGAAACCCTGAAGCGCTCCAGCTGAAAGGCGGGACGGCAGAACCATTCGCGATAACTTGTAAAACCCCGCACTTCCCCCTAGCTTATGCGCCCCCCCGTCCTGCGCTTTAAGGCCCTGCCCCCATGGTTTTGCGTTTTCGTCCTGCCGTTCACTCACGTTTCGCCCTCGGCCTGCTGCTCAGCGGCGGCATCGGTAGCAGCCTGGCAGCTGAAATAGAACTGCCGGCGGTGAACGTCCAGGGCCAGGACGAGTCCGGCTACCGCAGTGAAACCGCATCGGTCGGCAGCTTCGATGAAGCGCCGTTGCTGGACACCCCGGCCTCGATCACGGTGATCAACGCCGCGCTGATCAAGGACCAGCAAGCGCGCCTGCTCAGCGAAGTGCTGCGCAACGATGCCTCGGTCGGCGACAGCTACGCACCGATTGGCTATTACGAAAACTTCGTGGTGCGCGGCTTCTCGCTCAATGCGGCAAGCAGCTACAAGATCAATGGGCGTACCGTCACCGGCGAGCAGAACGTTGCCCTCGAAAACAAGCAGCAAGTGGAAGTGCTCAAGGGCCTGGCCGGTGTGCAGAGCGGCATTGCCGAGCCCAGCGGTGTGATCAACTACGTGACCAAACGCCCGCAGGACGTGCGCTCGGTCACGGTGTCCACCGACGATCGCGGCAGCGGTTACATCGCCACCGATGTCGGCGGCTGGTTCGGCAGCGAGCAGCAGTTCGGCCTGCGCGCCAACGTGGCCCATGAAGACCTCAACAGCTATGTGGAGCACGCCAATGGCCAGCGCGATTTCGTGTCCCTGGCGTTCGACTGGACGATCAGCCCCGACGCGCTGCTGCAACTGGATGCGGAGTACCAGAACAAGCAACAGCGCTCGGTGCCGGGTTATCAGCTGCTGGGCGGCACCGAGGTGCCGCATGACGCGTCGCCGAAGAAACTGCTGGGGCACCAGAGCGGTTCCAAACAGGTGGGCATCGACTCGCTGAACCTCAATGGCAAGTTCGAATACCGTTTCAGCGATCAATGGAAAGGCACTATCAGCGCCGCGCGCAGCAAGGTGGTGATTGATGACTACAGCGCGTTTGCCTGGGGCTGTTATGGCTCGACCAGCTGTAGTTCATCGAGCGTGCCCAACCATTTCAGCCCCGAAGGCAACTACGACGTCTACGACTATCGCAGCCCCGACGATACCCGCCGTGACGATGAAGTGCAGGCTGCAATGACCGGGCTGTTCGACACCGGCGGCCTGGGCCACGAGCTGACTGTGGGCAGCAGCGCGTTTCGCCGGGTGATCGACAAGCGCGAAGCGGTCAACGCGTACATCGGCAGCGGCAATATCAACGAAGACGCACCGACCTTCGCGCCCACCGACGAACCGCTGAAAGACAGCCACCGCAACCTCGACAGCCGCCAGTACGGGCTGTTCGTCACCGACCGCATTCGCTTCAACGAGCAATGGCAAACCATTCTTGGCGGCCGCGAAGTGCGCCTGGATGAAAAAGCCTATGACGATAATGGCAACCAGGCTCGCCACACCCAGCAATACGTGTTCCTTCCTCAAGCTTCGTTGATTTACAAACCGGTGGAAAACATCTCGCTGTACACCAGCTACAGCAAAGGCCTGTCGCTGGGCGGCACGGCGCCTTGGTTCGCTGAAAACGCCGACGAAACTCTGGCTCCAACCGTGTCACGGCAAATCGAAGCCGGCGTGAAATACGACTGGCGCCGAATTAGCTTCGCCGCCGCCGTATTCCAGACACATCAGGCCTATCAGTACGCCAAACCGGAAGATGGCAAGTTCACCTACGTGCAACAAGGCCAACAGAAAAATACCGGCCTGGAACTCTCCGCCAACGGCTGGGCCACCGACCGCCTGCAAATCGCAACCAGCGTGGCGGCGATTCGCGCGCGCGTGAGCAACAGCGGCACGCCGGAATACGAAGGCCATCAGGCGATCAACGTGCCCACGCTGCGCGCCAGCGTGTACGCCGACTATGCGTTGCCGTGGGTGAACGGTCTGGCGCTGCTCGGCGGTGTGCAATACAGCGCCAAGAAATACGCCAACCGCACCGGCAATGTTGAAGTGGGGGATTATGCAGTGGTCAATGTCGGCAGCCGCTACACCACCAAAGTCGAGGGCTATGAAACCGTGTTTCGCCTGAGCGTCGACAACCTGTTCGACAAACGTTACTGGCGCGACGCCGGCGAATACATGGGCGATGACTACCTGTTCCAGGGCGCGCCGCTGACGGCGCGCCTGAGTGCTTCGGTCAACTTCTGAACACCCGCGGCGCTGCCAGACACAGCGCCGCCACGCCACAGATCAACAGGCTCCAGCCCAGGTTCTGGGCCCAGGCCACCAGCCCAAGCCCGGCGCCGATCATCAAGTAATACAGCAAGCCGAACACTGCGGCGGCCGTGCCAAGCCGGTCGGGATAGCGCACCAGC
The DNA here is from genome assembly GCF_025466135.1 of Pseudomonas sp. 14P_5.3_Bac1. Lineage (NCBI taxonomy): Bacteria > Pseudomonadati > Pseudomonadota > Gammaproteobacteria > Pseudomonadales > Pseudomonadaceae > Pseudomonas > Pseudomonas sp. 14P_5.3_Bac1. Next base: position 7,287 of record NZ_JANLOF010000085.1, read on the forward strand.
GCGGCACCCAGCACATTCGGAATTGCCATGCCGAATGCCAGCACCACCAACAGCATCGGCCATACAAAAAGCCAGCTGTCTTGCAGCAGCACGACGAGCAAGCCCCCCAGTGCCGCTACGCCAGCGGCGCTCAGCACCAACTGCTCACCGTTCATGCCACGCTTAAGCAACCGCTTGTTCAGCCACGCCCCAAGCCCCGAACCCAGCGCCAGCAGCACGCCGCTGTAGCCGAACTCGGCAGCGGACAAACCCAGCCGCGCGAAGATAAACGGCCCCACGCTGTAATAGCCGAACAGCGCAATATTGAACGCCGCCACCAGGCCGACCGAGCGCCAAATGCCTGCGTCCCTGAGCATCAGGCCCAGCGTTTCGGGCAGCGACGCCGTCGACACTGAGGCAGGACGCGTCTCGGGCAAGGCCCACAGGCACCAGCCCCACAACGTCAGCGCCGCCAGCAGCAACCCGGCCAGCATGCCGCGATAACCGAAGTACGCCACCAGCGTCGCGCCACTGAACAAACCCAGCGCAGGACTCGCAGCCAGGGCGATGCCCATTATCGAAAACACCTGGGCCAACTGCGCACCGTGGAAGCGATCGCGCAGCACGGTTTGCGTCACCACCGAGGCGACCGCTGCACCAAACGCCGCCAGCGCCTGGGCCACTAACAAGGCATTGAACGTGGTCACAGTCAAGGCCAGCACCGACGCCGCCACATACAGGGCCAATCCGGCCAACATCACCGGCCGCCGCCCCCAGCGATCACACAGCCGGCCCCACACCACGACCCCGAATGCGAACGCCAGGAAATACACCGACAGGGTCTGCCCTGCCCGTTCGGGCCCAACCGCAAACGCTTCGCCGATATCACCCAGGGCCGGGCTGTAAAGGGTCTGGGCCAATTGCGGAAACATCAGCAACGCCACAGTCAGCACCAACAAATTTTGCACGTTCATCGACGACTCCTTCGTATAAACAACGCCAGGAGTTTAAGGACCGTCAACTGGGGTATTATCCAAACTTCGCCATTTTATCGATCAAATCGGACAACCTATGGCCTGGCTTGCCGCCGACGCGTCTTTCGACCCCGACCGCCTCCCGGCGCCGGTCATCGGCATCGCCGCGCTGCTCGGCGACCATGACTCCGGCCTGCATCGGCACCAGCGTGGGCAACTGTTGTTTACCCAACAGGGCTGCACCCGCATCACCCTGGACAACCAACTGTGCCTGCTGCCGCCCTCCCGCGCGGCATGGATCCCCTGCGGTGTGCCCCACCGCGCGGTGATGCACAAAACCGTGGATTACCGCTCTGTCTACCTGAGCGCGGCATTGGCTGATCAGTTGCCCAAACAGGTGCGGGTCATCGAAGTCAGCGCCTTGCTGCGGGCGGTGCTGGAACCCATGGCAATGGCGCCGTTCCAGACCGATTGGCACGCCGGCCGGCATGCCCATCTATTGGGGTTGTGCCTGGATGAAATCCAGCAGGCCGCCGAGCAACCGATGCTCCTGCCCTTGCCGCACGACAAGCGCCTGGCCCCGTTGCTGGCCGATCTCGACAGGTTGCCGCCAACGCTGCAAGCGCTGGAAAAACAGATTGGCGCCAGCACCAAGACCATCGGCCGGATTTTCCTGCGGGAAACCGGCCTGGGGTATCAGCAATGGCGCCAGCAGTGGCGCTTGATGCGGGTCATCGAACTGCTCGCCACCGGGCGCAGCCTGGGCTACTGCGCTTTCGCGCTGGGCTTTGCCAGTGACAGTGCGTTGATCGCCTTTTTCAAGGGCATGACTGGCACCACGCCACGCGGGTATTTCAAATCAAGCTGAAGGCTTACTTGGGCATCTTGCGAAAGCCCACGGCCAGGCGGTTCCAGCTGTTGATAGTGGCGATGGCCACGCTCAAATCGACCTGCTCCTGGGCGCTGAACTCGGCGGCCAGCGCGTTGTAGTCTTCGTCTGCGGCGTGGGTCTGGCTGAGCAGGGTGAGGCTTTCGGCCCAGGCCAGGGCGGCACGCTCACGCGGGGTGAAAAACGGCGTTTCACGCCAGGCCGACAGGGTGTACAGGCGGCGCTCGGTTTCACCGCCCTTGCGGGCGTCGGCGGTGTGCATGTCGAGGCAGAAGGCGCAGCCGTTGATTTGCGAGACGCGCAGGCGCACCAGTTCCAGCAGCGGGAGTTCGAGGGACAGTTTGCCGACGGCGCCTTCCAGGGCGAGCATGGCTTTCATGGCGTCCGGGGAAGCGGTGTAGAAATCGGTACGGGTTTGCATGGTGATACTCCAGAACGGTGGGGATTGGTGGCCAGAGTAGTCACCGTGAGTGCCCGGAGAAATATCCAATTGCGGGGAAGATTGGGTGGCCAATGTGGCGACCGTGCGGGAAGGTAAAACGATCAACCCGGCAACGGAATCACCCGCAGCCGCCTGACCGACTTGTACGAAAAACTCGAATAGATCTCCTTGACGCAGGGCAGCGTTTGCAACACCTCGCGCGCAAATTCCCCGAACGACTCGAGGTCCTTGGCCACCACCTCGAGCAAGAAGTCATAGCGCCCGGACACGTTATGGCACGCCACAATCTCGGGAATTTCCAACAACCGCTGCTCAAAGGCGCGCGCGATTTCCTGGGTATGACTTTCCATCATGATGCTCACAAACGCGGTCACCCCGTACCCCAGCGCCTTGGGCGACAGGATCGCCTGGTAGCCGCTGATCACCCCGTTCTCTTCCAGGCTGCGCACCCTGCGCCAACACGGTGAGGTGGTCAGGGCCACGCGGTCAGCCAGCTCGGCCACCGTCAGCCGGGCATTGCCTTGCAACGCATTTAACAGTGCTTTATCGGTGCGATCCAGACTCACGGGCATGATGTGCCTCTATTCATTGTTTTTATCGACGTTTCGGCCCTTAACCCGGGCATTTCCAGCAAATTTTGCAAGGTTCATCTTTGGTTATGAGCATAGCATCGTAGGAAATAAGGAGCGTCCGGCATGAACAATAAACACAATGCATTCGGCTTTTCCACTCGCGCCATCCACCACGGCTATGACCCCAAGGACCACCACGGCGCCCTGGTGCCGCCGATCTATCTGTCTGCCACGTTTGCGTTCCCCACGGCTGAATACGGCGCTGCCTGTTTTGCCGGAGAAGCCAGCGGCCACTTCTATACGCGTATCTCCAACCCGACACTCGCGCTGCTGGAATCGCGCATGGCCACCCTGGAAAACGGCGAGGCCGCCGTGGCGTTCAGCTCCGGCATGGGCGCGATTGCCGCGACGTTCTGGACCCTGCTGCGTCCGGGCGATGAGGTAATAGTCAGCCAGACCCTCTACGGCTGCACCTTCGCCCTGCTGCACCATGGCATCGGCGAATTCGGCATCAAGGTGCGCCACGTCGACCTGACCGACCTGGCCGCCTTGCGTGCGGCGCTTTCCCCCGCGACCCGCATGATCTACTGCGAGACGCCGGCCAACCCCAACCTGCGCCTGGTGGACATTGCGGCGGTCGCCGCGCTTGCCCACCAGCAGCCCAACGTTACCGTGGTGGTCGATAACACCTACTGCACGCCCTACCTGCAACGGCCTCTGGAACTGGGCGCCGACGTGGTGGTGCACTCGGCGACCAAATACCTCAGTGGCCATGGCGATATCACCGCCGGCATCGCCGTGAGCAACCAGGCCCTGGCGCAGCGCATTCGCCTGCAAGGGCTCAAGGACCTGACCGGCGCGGTGATGTCACCGCAGGATGCGTCGTTGCTGATGCGCGGCCTCAAGACATTGGCCCTGCGCATGGACCGCCATTGCAGCAATGCCCTGGCGGTGGCCGAAGCGCTGCAGGCACACCCGGCCGTGCAGTGGGTGACCTACCCCGGGTTGCGCTCTTTCCCACAATACGAATTGGCGGCGCGGCAGATGAAGCAGTCCGGCGGCATGATCGCCTTTGAACTCAAGGGCGGCATTGCGAGCGGGCGCCGCTTCATGAACGCCCTCAACCTATTCACCCGTGCGGTCAGCCTGGGCGATGCCGAATCACTAGCCCAGCACCCGGCCAGCATGACCCATTCCACCTACACGCCCGAAGAACGTGCGCAACACGGCATCAGCGAAGGCCTGGTGCGTTTATCGGTCGGGCTGGAGGACATCGCCGATCTGCTGGAGGATATCCATCAAGCCTTGGCCAAGTGCACCCGCACCGTAGCGCCCCGCCGGGTCCTGGTAGAGGAGCACAGCGTGAAATAAGCCTTAGGCACCCAGTAACGCTTTCCCACAAACGGTGGTCGGACTGGTCTGACCACCGTTATGCGTTTTTAATCTGATTTTTTCCAGATTGGATCCCCATGCTTTCGTCAGGCTGTACTAGCATAGGTGCTCGACGGGTGCATTATCACTGCAGGTTATTCACCCTGGTTACCTTATTAAATCCCGTCGCGATAAGGCTGAATACCTGCACTGGAACTCATGGACGAATTGATGAACTCACACCTGTTCCCACATATAGGCAAGGTCATCGCCAGCACCGGCAGTCGCCATTTCCCACGCATGCTGCATGACCTCATCCTGACCCAACTGGCAGTGGACGCCACCCATATCACGCAATTGCGGGTCAGTGCCGAGGGCCACACCCGCCGCAGGATCAGCCCGGTCTACACCGATTCGGTAGCCGCCTTGGGTGAAGAACAGCCCGCCGCCCAGCTGCACCTCACGCGCCGCAGGGATGATGTTCGCTATGTGCTGTCGGTGTACCGCTCGCACCAGTCAGAAAGTTTTTCGCCGCAGGAACGCAGCATGCTGCAGGACTTCTCCACGCTGCTGCTGCCCATGGTCGAAAAACACATCACTGCGATCCAGCCTTGCCGCCCGACCAGCGAACCGGTGATGCCGGAAAACCAGGGCATCGAAACCCTGCGCCGGCGCATTGAAGAACGCCTGGTGCAATCGGGCCTGACGCTTTCCAACCGCGAACTCGAAGTGTGTGTCGGCCTGCTGGCCGGGCGCACTGCACCACAATTGGCAGAGCAACTGGCACTCAAGGTCAACACCATCGAGAGCTACCTCAAGCGCGCGGCGATCAAGCTGGGCATCAGCGGGCGGCATTCGTTGTTGCGGTGGATGTACGCGACCGAGGAAGGCACGCTTACAACCCTCTGAATCACCCAAAAACCTGTGGGAGCTGGCGTGCCTGCTCCCACATTTGACAGTTGCCGTCAGTCCCTGGCCAACGCCTCAATCGGGTCCAGCCGCGCCGCATTCCTGGCCGGTACAAAGCCAAACACAATGCCGATCAGGGTCGAGCACGCAAACGCGGTAATGATCGAGCCGAGGGAAAACACCATTTCCCATTCCTTCACAAACAACGAAAACAGATAGCCGATCGCAAAGGACAACGAGATCCCGATCATCCCGCCGATCAAACACACCATCACCGCTTCCACCAGAAACTGCTGGCGAATGTCCGACTGCCGCGCGCCCACGGCCATGCGAATACCAATCTCGCGCGTGCGCTCGGTCACCGACACCAGCATGATGTTCATCACCCCGATACCGCCGACCAGCAACGAAATTACCGCGATCAGCGACAACAGCAGCGCCAGCGAGCGGCTGGTTTTCTGCACCGTTTGCATGATGCTGTCGAGGTTATTGGTGAAGAAATCCTTGGTGCCGTGACGTTGCAGCATGAGTTTATTGACGTTTTCTTCCACCACTTTGCTCGGCTGGCCGTCCTTGATGCGCACGGTGATGCTGTCCAGATGGCGCTGGCCCAACAGACGCCCCGCCGCCGTCTCATAAGGCACCCACACGTTGAGCGCCTTGCTGGCGGCGAACATGTTTTTGTTGTCGGCCGTTACACCAATCACCGTGCACGGCAGATTGCCGACCAGGATCACCTGGCCCAAGGGGTCCACATTCGGTCCGAACAAGCGATGTCGGGTGTTGTGGTCGATCACCACCACCTGGGCCTGGCGCCGCGCGTCACTCTCGCTGAAGGCAATTCCGGCTTCCAGCTTCAACCCCTTCACTTTGAAGTAGCGGTCGCTGACGCCATTGACCTGTGCATCCAGGTCGATATTGCCAAAGCGCAGCAGCAGGTTGCGGCCCACCACCGGCGTGGCGCTGTCGACATAATACAGCTGGTTCAACGCCTCCACGTCCGAGGGCATCAATGTTTCGATGGCGGATGCGCGGCTGTCACCAAAACTGGTGCCGGAAAAGATGTCGATGGTGTTGCTGCCGATCGCCTGGATGTCTTTAAGCACATAACGCTTGGCGCCCTCACCGATGGCCGAGATCGACACCACCGAGGTGATGCCGATGACAATCCCGAGCATCGTCAGCAGGGTGCGCATGCGATGGGAAATCAACGCGACCCAGGCCATGTTGAATGCTTCCTTGAACAACCCCAGGCTCGCCACCAGGCGCCGTGCGCCGCTGCGCCGGGTCTCGATGGGCACCTCGGCGGGCACCTCCAGGCCGACGCTGTCGTTGGCCTTGTCGCTGACAATCTCGCCGTCACACACCTCGACAATACGCTGGGCATTGGCGGCCACCTTGGGGTCATGGGTGACGATAATCACTGTGTGCCCGGCGGCGTGCAGCTCGGCAAGGATGCGCATCACCTCCTTGCCGCTGTGGGTGTCGAGGGCGCCGGTGGGTTCGTCGGCGAGAATCACTTCACCGCCGTTCATCAACGCGCGGGCGATACTCACGCGCTGTTGCTGGCCGCCGGAAAGCTGGCTCGGCCGGTGGCTGGTGTGCCCCGCCAGGCCCAGGCGGGTGAGCAAATCCCGTGCGCGGCTGTGGCGTTGCGTCTCTGGCGTGCCGGCGTAGATCGCCGGCATTTCCACGTTGTGCAAGGCGCTCAGGTGCGCGAGCAAATGGTAGCGCTGGAAGATAAACCCGAAGTAATCGCGGCGCAGTTCCGCCAGTTGCTCATCGCCGAGCGAGCGGGTTTCGATGCCATTGATTTTGTAGCTGCCGGCGGTGGCGTAGTCCAGACCGCCGAGGATGTTCATCAGGGTGGATTTACCCGAGCCCGAGGCGCCGATGATCGCGACCATTTCTCCGGCATGGATGGTCAAGTCGATGCCCTTGAGCGCGATGAATTCGCGCTCGCCGGCCATGAAACTGCGGGTGATGCCCTTGAGTTCCAACAGTGGCTGGGTCATGCGTCAGTTCCCCGCCACAACAGGCGTTGCGTCACCGATCACGACCTTATCGCCCTCGACCAGGCCGTCCAGAATCTGCACTTTGACGTTGTTGTTGATCCCGGTCTTCACATCCCGCGACACGGCTTTGCCCTTGGCATCCAGCACACGCAGCGGGTAGCTGCCATCGGCGTTGCGCGAGCCGAGTGCCGCCACCGGCACCATCAGCGCGGCCTGGGCGGTGTCGAGCACGATACGCACCTGAGCGGTCATGGCGATGCGCAAGCGATGGTCAGGGTTGGGCACGTCGAACAGCGCGTTGTAGAACACCGCGGTGTTCTGCTTGGGCGTGCCGGCGGTCTGGGTTTCGAGGAAGTTCTGCGGCGCCGGCTCGGTCCCGCGCAGCTTGGCGTAGTAGCGCTTGTCGGCCTCGCCGAGGATGGTGAAATACACCTGCTGGCCGGGGCTGATGTGAATCACATCCGCCTCGGACACCTGGGCCTTGACGGTCATGGTGTCCAGGTCCGCCAGCTTGAGCAGCACCGGCGCCAGCTGGTTGGCGATCACGGTCTGGCCTTCCTGGGTGACGATGCCGACCACATCCCCGTCGATGGGCGCGACGATGCGGGTATAGGCCAGGTTGACCTTGGCGGTGTCGATCTGGATGTGCGCACTCTTGATCTGCGCATCCAGGGACAGCAGGTTGGCTTGCTGCACCTGGAAGGTGGATTGCGCGTCTTCAAAATCCTGACGCGACACCGACTCGTCGATCTGCAAGCCTTTGTAGCGCTCGTAGACAGACTTGGCCTGCTTGAGCTGCGCCGCCGTGGCGCGGCGCTGGGCCTGCAGGTTCTCTTCATCGACCTGGGCTTTGCGCAAGGTGTTTTGCAGGATCAGCGGGTCGATTTCGGCGAGCCATTGGCCTTTTTTGACCTTGTCACCGACCTTGACCTTGAGCGACTTCAACTGCCCCGAAACCTGGGCGCCGACGTCAACCTGTTTGATGCCTTCGAGCACGCCCGTGGCCAATACGGCATTTTCAATATCACCCCGTTCAGCCGTGGCGGTGAGGTATTGCGGTGTGTCGGCGGGCGCTTGCACCGTGTACACGACAAGGCCGATGGCAACCGCCAATACCGCGAGCATTCCGAGTTTGCGAAACGTTGACTTATCCATAAATGACCATAAAAAAATGAAGAGGGTCTTAAGCAAAAACGGCCTGATGTGGGCGCTGGATTGCCTGTGATTGCTGAGTGTCAGTCACCCTATGCCGGGCTGATACTCCGCTATCGCAGGCAAGCCAGCTCCCACCTTCAGTTCGGTGTATGCCACTCACGACACCACCTCCCCAATCGCCACACCCTCACGCCACCACCGTGCCAACCCTTGAACATTCGGCGCCTTGAGCAACGTAAAGTGGTTCCCCGGCCCATACCAAACCTCCAGCCCGCTGCCCTGCCGTCGCCATCCCTCAATCATCAGGCTCTGTTCGCGCTGATTGCCCGCCGCATCCAGCGAAGGGTCCTCAGCCAACACCAACCGCACCACGCCGTTGTAACGCTGATGCGGCTGATACACCGTGCGCAACGCCGCTGCATAGGTACGCGCCGGCCCGTCCATGGCATCCACCGCAGAGCGCACCGGCAACAGCCCCACGCCCACCATGCCCGCATGCAGCCATTGGCGCTGCGCCACTTCATCACGCTCGGCAAAGTCCACACGGTCGATACCCAGCGACTTGCCGGCGGCCAATTGCATCGCCTCGATCAACCGCAACAACGCCGCCGTGGTGGTGTAAGGCCGCCCGGTGCCCCCCGGCGCTTCGCTGTCAATCACCGTCAACGACGCCACCTCACGGCCCATCGCCTGCAACCGCAGCGCCATCTCCAACGCGATCCAGCCGCCAAACGAGTGCCCCACCAGGTGCACCGGCCCTTGCGGACACTCCTGTGCAAGCGCCGCCAGATAACACTGCGCCGCCGCTTCGACCTGGCTATGCGGCACCGCCTGGCCATCCAGCCCGCGCGGCTGCAAGCCGAACAGCGGCCAGTCACGCCCCAGCGCCTCGCTCAACCCCACATAGCCGGTGACGCTATCGCCCGCGCCCGGTACGCAGAACACCGGCGCATACCCTGCCCGCCCACTCTGAATGCGCAACAGCGGTTGATGCGCCACCTGCGCCACCGGCGAACACACGGCCAGCGCCTCGCTCATCGCCCGCCCCAGCGCCTGAATATGCGGTGCCTGCATCATGCTCTGGTGATCACCCGGCACCTGCACCCGGCGCAACTGCCCAGGCGCCAACGCGTCCTCCCACCCCAGCGAAACACTGCGCCGCGACAACTCGGTGGGCCGCTCTTGCGCGCTGAACAAATGCACCGCGACCGGCAACGGGAACAGGCTGTAATGCGCCAGCGCATGCCCATGCCCGACCTCCCGCTCGATAAAACTCAAGAGGTCCGCGTCCGCAGCCGCTGCCATTTGCGCGTATAGCAAACCTTGATCGCGACAGCGTTGCAGCAGACCCGCAAAGTCCAGCTGTCCAATGCCCGCCTCCAAGTATTCAAGGCTCGCCAGCTCATCCACACCTCCCTGTGCTTTCCAATACGCCGTGCACTGCAACAGCAAATGCCGTTTGAGCGCATCCGGCCCGCTCCAGCGCGCCTTGCCCTGATCGGTCATGCGCGGCACGTAGCTGTCGATCAAACCGAGGAAGGCCACCGCCTCATCCAGCCCGAGTAATTGCATCGCCACTTCGTAGGCCAGCACGCCGCCAAACGACCAGCCCGCGAGCCGGTATGGCCCGTGAGGCTGGATGCGCCGAATCAACCCGACCAGGCGCGCGGCCAGGCCTTCCATGGTGTTCAGGTGCGCTTCGCCAAGCGCCGCGCCCGGCAGCCCATAAATGGGATAGTCGCCCGGCAGGTGTTGGCCCAGCGCCGGGAAGTACACGTCCATGCCGCTGAACTCATGCAGCAGAAACAGCGGCGGCTGCGAACCGCTGCTGCGCACGGTAATCACCGACGTTTCGCGCGCCGGCGCCTGCGTGCGCTGCTGCAGCATCGCCGCAACGCCAGCCACGCTGGCATGCTGGAACAGCTCGGCCAGGGACACCTGCAACCCGGCCTCTTCCATCAGGTTGACCAGCCGGATTGCCAGCAACGAATGCCCGCCCAGCTCGAAGAAGCTGTCATGGCGCCCAACCTGCTCCAGCTTCAAGACTTCGGCCCACAGGTTGGCCAGTTGCTGTTCCAGTGCATCGCCAGGCGCTTCGAAATCACGGCGATTCAACGCGTCCAGCGCGGGAACCGGCAAGGCTTTGCGGTCGATCTTGCCATTGGCCGTCAGCGGCAAATGCGCCAGCGGTACATAGGCCGATGGCAGCATGTAGTCCGGCAGCTGGCCTTGCAGGTGCGCCCGCACGCTGTCGAGGTCGACAGGTTCGGCAGCCCAGGTGAAGTAAGCCGCCAGGCGCTTGTCACCCGGCACGTCCTCACGCGCCAGCACCACCACGTCCTGAATACCCGCAAAGCTCGCCAGGCGCGCTTCGATCTCGCCCAGCTCAATGCGAAAACCACGGATTTTCACCTGGTCGTCATTGCGTCCGATGCACTCCAGCAAACCCTCCTGGGTCCAGCGACCAAGGTCACCGGTGCGGTACATCAGGGCACCGGCGTTGAAGGGATCGTCGACAAACTTTTCAGCGGTCAGCTCAGGGCGGTTCAAATACCCCCTGGCCACGCCGTCGCCGCCGATGCAGATCTCACCGGTCACCCCCACCGGCACCGGCTGCAACCAGGCATCCAGCACGTGAATGTGCGTGTTGGAAATCGGCCGGCCGACGGGCACGCTGTCGGCGTCATCGGCAATCGCCTGCACTTCATAGGTGGTGGCATAGGTGGTGGTTTCCGTCGGCCCGTAGCAATGCACCAAACGCAGCCCTGGCGCCTGCGCCAACAGGCTGCGGAACGCCGCCGGGTCGGCGCGCTCGCCGCCGCAGAGCAACATGCGCAAGCCGGCCAGCGCGCGCGGAATCAGCTGCACGTACTGGTTGAACAGCGCCGTGGTGACGAACAGCACAGTCGCGCCTTGCAGCGCACTGCCAAACGCGGCCGGGTCGAGCAAGGTCGCGTGGTCGATCACCTGTACCTGCCCGCCGTTGAGCAACGCGCCCCACACGTCCATAGTGCTGGCGTCGAACGCCGGGTTGGAGGCGAAGGCAATGCGGTCGGCCGCATTGAAGTCGGCGTAGCCGTTGTTGAGCACCAGCCGCGTGATACCGCGATGCGGCACCAACACGCCCTTGGGCGTACCGGTGGAACCGGAGGTGTACATGATGTACGCCACACTGTCCGAGGCTTGTGACAGGTCCGGGTTGTGGCTCGGTTGCGGGTCAAGGGTCAGGGTGTCCAGGTCCAGACGCCGGGCGGCGTAATCGATGGACGCGTCGCTGCGGGTCAGCAGCCAGCTCGCGCCGCTGTCCTGCAGCATAAAGCCCTGACGCTCGGCGGGCGCGTGGATATCCAGCGGCACATAGGCCGCCGCGCATTTGAGAACCGCCAGTTGGCTGACCAGCAGATCGAGCGAGCGCGGCAGCAGGATCGCCACGTTATCGCCGGGACGCACGCCCAGGCTCAACAGGTGATGGGCCAGGCGATTGGCGCGGGTGTTCAATTGGCCGTAGCTCACTGCCTGCTCGCCATGCAACGCCGCCACCGCGTCAGGCCGCGCCTGGGCCTGGGCTTCGAACAGGCGCTGCACCGTGTGCTCGCGGGGGAATGCGCGCGCGGTGGCGTTGAAGCCCGCCAGCTGTTGGACTTCGGCGCTGGGCAGTATGGGCAGGCGGCTGATGGCAATTTCACGGTTGTGCTCCAGCGCATGCGCCACGTGTTCAAGTGCATGCTGCAGGTAGCCACACAAACGTCGGGCACCCGGCCCCATGGCGTGCACGCTGAACCCGTCGCCGAGGTCATCGACACTCACCGACAGCCCGTAATTGGTGTGTTCCTCGGCCTTGAGCAACTCGATGCCCTGCCAGGCCTGCGCCACGCCGCCGGTTTGCGCCGCGCTGTGGCGGTAGTTGAACAGCACGCTGAACAGCGGCGTCGCCACCGGCACGGCGCTGCAACGCTGGGCCAGCGCCAGCGGCGCGTGCTCATGGCCGAGCAGTTGGGTCAGGCGTGCATGAGTCGCACGCAACGCCGTACGCACCGAGTGCTCACCCAGATCGACCCTCAGCGGCAAGGTGTTGATAAACACGCCCATGGCGCGCTCGGCGCCTTCGCCGCCCTGCAGACGGCCGAGCATCACGGTGCCGAACACCACACGCTCGCGGCCGCTGACCTTGCCCAGCACATGGGCCCAGGCCAGGTGCATCAGGCTGGCGGCGCTCACGCCCGCTTGACGGGCCTGGGTGCGCAGGCGCTGGCTCAACTGAGGGTCGATGGTCAGCTGCGCTTGTTCATCGACACCCAGGTTTTCGACCTCGGTGGGCTCGTCGATCTCACCGAGCATGTCGCGGAAAAACGCCTCGTGATCGTTAACCGCCAAACGGGTCTGGGCCACGTAATTGCGGTACGGCACTGCAGCGCCCAACGCCGCGTCGCGACCCAACAGAAACGCCTGCATTTCGTGCTGCAGGATGTCCAGCGCGATGTGGTCCATCACCAGGTGATGAAACAGCAAGGTCGCCACCACGCGTTGCGGTTCCTGCACGTAAACCAGGCGCATCAGCGGCGCTTGAGCCAGGTCCAGACGCGACGGCAACGGCCCTGTTTCGACGCTTAACGAGGCTTCACGCCAAACCACCTGCACCGGCTCATGAAGGCCATCCCAATGGAAAGAGGAACGCAGCACATCATGCCGCTGGATCACCGCCTGCAACGCCTGGGCAAAGGCTTGCAGGCGCGCCCTGCTGTCGAACGCAAACTGCGCCTGCAGCAGGTACGCATCGCCCTCGAGTACGGCGCGATGGTGATAGAGAATGCCGGCCTGCAACGGCGCCAGCGGGTAGATGTCCTGCACATTGGCCGCCCCGCCGGGGATGCGGGCGACAATGCGCTCGATAGCCGTCTGATCCAGCTGGATCAGGGGCAGCATGTCCGGGGTGATGTGCGTGCAGCCGGGCGCGATGCCATTGGCCGGCACCGCCACTTCACGCCCGCTGCCCAGCGCCGCCGCCAACGCCGACAAGGTCGGCTGGCCAAACAGCACCTTCACATCCGCCGACAACCCAAGGCGGCGCATGCGCCCCATCAGGCTCACGGCCAGCAACGAGTGCCCGCCCAACTCGAAGAAGTTGTCGTGACGGCCCACCCGCTCCACGTTGAGCAGCTCGGCCCACAGGCTGGCCAGGGCAATTTCGGTATCACCCTGGGGCGCCTCGTATTCGCGCACCACCACCGAATCCAGGCCTGGCGCCGGCAGGGCCTTGCGGTCGAGCTTGCCGTTGGGGCTCAGTGGCAAGGCGTCGAGATGGACGAAAATCGCCGGCACCATAAACTCCGGCAAGTGGTGCAGCAGATGGCTGCGCAGCACGTCGATTTCGCAGTGCGCGCCGGTGTAGTAAGCCACCAGGCGTTGCTCGCGGGCGATAACGGCCGCTTCATTGATCGACGGATACTCGGTCAGACGGGCCTGGATCTCGCCCAGTTCGATGCGTAAACCGCGGATCTTCACCTGGTCATCATTGCGGCCCAAATATTCGATATTACCGTCCGGCAAGTAGCGCCCGACGTCACCGGTGCGGTACATGCGCCCGCGGGTGAACGGATCATTCAGGAAACGCTCGGCCGTCAGCTCAGGCCGATTCAGATAACCGCGCGCCACTTGCACGCCGCCGATAAACAACTCGCCGACCACCCCCAACGGCACCGGCTGCAACTGGCTGTCGAGCAGGTACATGCGCGTGTTGGCGATGGGCTTGCCGATTGGCGTATTGTCCGGCGTCACCGCGCCCGTGCAATTCCATGCCGTGACGTCCACCGCCGCTTCAGTCGGGCCATACAGGTTGTGCAATTCACTGTTCGGCAACTGCTGCTTGAAGCGCCGCACCAGGCTGCCCGGCAGGGCTTCGCCGCTGCACATCACACGCACCAGCCCGGCCGCCTGGCGCACATCGCCATGGGCCAGGAATACGTCCAGCATCGACGGCACAAAGTGCAGCGTGGTGATCTGCTCAGCCTCGATCACATCGCACAGGTACTCGGGCTCTTTATGCCCGCCAGGGCGCGCCATCACCAACCGCGCGCCCGTCAACAGCGGCCAGAAGAATTCCCACACCGACACGTCGAAGCTGAACGGGGTTTTCTGCAGCACCGAGTCCTGCGCCTCGAGGCCATATTCGTCCTGCATCCACAGCAGGCGGTTGACCACCCCGGCGTGTTCGTTGATCACGCCCTTGGGCTGGCCGGTGGACCCGGAGGTGTAGATCACATACGCCGTCACGCCCACTGCAGTCGGGTTATCCAGCGGCTGATGCTGCCAGCAAGGGTGGTCCAGATCGACCACCGGCACCGCGCCCAGCAACTCGCGCGTGGAGTCTTGAGCCAACACCACTGCCGGCGCACTGTCCTGCAGCATGTAGGCAATACGCTCCAGCGGGTAAGCCGGGTCCAGCGGCACATACGCGGCGCCCGCCTTGAGGATGGCGTACAGGCCCACGACCATGTCCAGGCTGCGCTCCACGCAAATAGCCACGCGCGAATCCGGCTGCACACCCAGCGCCAGCAAGTGATGGGCCAACTGATTGGCCTGCCCATTCAACTCGGCATAGGTCAGTTGCCGTTCGCCGGCCTTGACCGCAATCGCGTCCGGGGTGCGCTTGACCTGCGCCTCGAACATCCCGTGCAGGGTCTGGTCGAGGTTGTAATTGATCTCGGTGGCGTTGAACTCAAACAGCAGCTGCTGACGCTCACGGTCATCGATCAGCGATGCATGCTCAAGCACCGCCTGGTCGTTTTCGACCATCGCCTGCAACACGCGCTTGAAGTAACCGACATAACGCTGCACGGTCGACTCATCAAACAGCGCCACGGCATATTCCAGCGCGCCAAGAATGCTGCCCTGCACTTCGCCAAGGTTCAGCGACAGGTCGAATTTGGCAAAGTGGCTGTTTTCGACGATGCCTTCCAGGGCCAGGTCGCCCAATGCCAGGGTCGGTGCGCTGCTGTCCTGCCACGTCAACAGGGTTTGGAACAACGGGCTGTGGGCCAGGCTGCGCGGCGGCCGGGTGATTTCCACCACCTGTTCGAACGGCAGGTCCTGATGGGCCTGGGCTTCCAGCGTCAGCGCCTTGACCCGCGCCAGCAGCGCCTCGGTGCTCAACTCGCCGGAGGTGTCGATGCGCACTGCCAGCGTGTTGACGAACAGGCCGATCAGCCCTTCTACCTCACTGCGCGTGCGGTTGGCCACCGGCGAGCCGATCACCAGGTCATGTTGCCCGGACAGCCGCGCCAGCAACGAGGCCCAGGCACTCATCAAGGTCATGTACAGCGTGGTGCCATGGCGTTGGCTCAAGGCCTTGAGCCCGGCGGTGAGGCGTTCATCCAGGCGCACTTCGACGCTGCTGCCGGCGTAATCCTGCTGCGCCGGGCGCGGGCGGTCGGTGGGCAGCGTGAGCAAGGCCGGCGCGCCCGCCAGCGCCTGTTGCCAATAGCTGCTCTGGCGCTGCAGCACCTCGCCGCTCAACCACAGGCGTTGCCACACGGCGAAGTCACCGTACTGGATCGCCAGCGGCGGCAACGGGTCGGGCAGGCCGTGGCTGAAGGCTTGGTACAGCGCCATCAGCTCGCGGGTCAGCACGCCCATCGACCAACCGTCGGAGACGATGTGGTGCAAGGTCAGCAACAGCACATGGTGATCGTCGGCCATCACCACCAGCCGCCCGCGCAGCAGCGGGCCGCGCTCCAGGTCGAAGGGCGCCGAGGCTTCGCCGTGGATCAACGCATCCAGGGCCTGCTGGGGTTGCGGGTGGCGGCGCAGGTCCTGCACTTGCAGCGGCAGCACGTCTTCGGCCGGCACAATCAGCACCTGGGCGTCGTCGCCGTGCTGGGCAAAGCGGCTGCGCAGGGTTTCGTGGCGCGCCACAATCCGCGCCAGCGCCCGTTGCAGCGCCTCGACATGCAATTGCCCACGCAGACGCAGGCCAATGGGGATGTTATAGGCGGTGTTGGCGCCTTCCATCAGTGCCAGGAACCACAGGCGCTGCTGGGCGAAGGACAGTGGCACGGGTTCATCGCGGCTGGCCGGGAGAATATCCGGCAAGGTGCTGCGCCCCGATTGGGCCAGGACTTCAGCGACCGCCGCCAGCTCGGCATTGGCAAACAGGTCGCCGAGGATCAGCTCGACACCCAGACGCTGCCGCACCTGGGAAACCATGCGCATTGCCAGCAACGAGTGCCCGCCCAATTCAAAGAAATGGTCGCGACGCCCGACGCGCGCCACGTGCAATACATCGGCCCAGATCTGCGCCAGCACGCTTTCGATCTCGCCCTGGGGCGCCTCGTACTCGCGGGTAAACACCGCAGCCATGTCTGGCGCGGGCAAGGCCTTGCGGTCGAGTTTGCCGTTGGCGGTGAGCGGCAATGCCTCAAGCTTCACGTAGGCAACCGGGACCATGTAGTCCGGCAGATGCGCCACCAGGTGGGCGCGGATATCGCCAACGGCCAGCGGAGCGAACGACGGGTTTTCGGTGAAGTACGCCACCAGCCGATCCTCACGGACCAGCACCACCGCTTCCTGAATGCCCGGCAATTGATTGAGTTGGGTTTCGATCTCGCCCAGCTCGATGCGCACGCCACGGATCTTCACCTGGTCGTCGTTACGCCCCAGGTACTCGATATTGCCGTCCGGCAGCCAGCGCGCCAGGTCGCCGGTGCGGTACATGCGCCCGGCGTTGAATGGGTCTTGCAGGAAGCGCTCGGCCGTCAGCTCCGGACGGTTGAGGTAACCGCGCGCCACGCCTTTGCCGCCCACATACAGCTCGCCGGCAACCCCCAGCGGCACTGGCCGTTGCTGCTCATCGAGCAAGTACACCGTGGCATTCGCAACAGGCTTGCCGATATGCAGTGGCAGGCCCGCCTCCACCTTGCCGGACGTGGCGACCACCGTGGCCTCGGTGGGCCCGTAGTTATTGATCAACTCAAAACGCTGGGCCCGCGCGAACTGGCGCAGGCGATCACCGCCGATCAGCAAGGTGCGCAAGGTCGGGTGTTCGATCTGTTGGCTGAAGGCGTACTCGGCCACCGGCGTGGGCAAAAAGCACACGTCCAACGGCTGCGCGCACCACCACGCGAGCAAGGCGTCGATGTCTTCGGTGCCGTCATTGGCCGGCGGCAGGTGCAGGGTCGCGCCGACACACAGCGCCGGCCACACTTCCCAGGCCATCGCATCAAAGCCGAAACCGGCGACACTGGCGGTGTGGCGCCCGGCACACAGGTCAAAGGCGCGGCAATGCCAGTCCACCAGGTTGGCCACGGTGTGGTGTTCGACCATCACGCCTTTGGGCAAGCCAGTGGAACCGGAGGTGTAGATCACATAGGCGAGGTTAGCGGGCGTGACATCGACCGTGGGGTTGTTCGCCGAATGATGCTGCCGGGTGAAGCGGTCCAGGTTGATCACCGGCACTTGCAGCGCGGGCAGTCGGTCCAGCAGCGCCTGTTGCGTCAGCACCGCCACCGGCGCGCTGTCGGTGAGCAAATAATTGAGGCGCTCGGCCGGGTGGGACGGGTCCACCGGTACATAGCAGGCGCCGGCCTTGAGGATCGCCAGCAACCCGGCCAGGGTATCCAGGCCACGGCGGGCGACGATGGCCACGCGGTCGTCGGGCTTGACCCCCAGCGCCAGCAGGTGATGGGCCAACAGGTTGGCTTGCTGGTTCAGTTCGGCGTAGGTCAATTGGCGGCCTTGCTGCACGGCGGCGATGGCCTCGGGCGTGCAGGCCGCCTGAGCTTCGATACGCCCGTGCAGCGTGGTGCCTTGAGGGAAGTCGGCGTGGGTCGCGTTGAACTGCTTGAGCAGTTGTTGTCGCTCCGCGGCGGGCACGACCGAGACGTGATTGAGCGGAGTCTGTGGCGCCTGCTCCAGCGCAGTCACGAGGTTTTCCAGCGCGGTTTGCAGGTAGGCGCAGACGCGCTGCGGGTCCACCTGGGTGCTGGCGAGCAAGCTCAGGGCAAAGCCTTCGCCGAGGTCATCCACGCTCAAGGTCAGCGGGTAGTTGGTGCGTTCTTCGGCGCTGAGCGCCGCGATACCTTGCCAGGCCGACACGGCGGCAGCGCTGGCGGCCGGGGCACTGTGGCGGTAGTTGAGCAACGCGCTGAACAGCGGCGTCGGCGCGACCACGCCGCTGCAGCGCTGGGCCAGGGCCAATGCGGCGTGTTCGTGGCGCAGCAAGGTGGTCAGCCGCGCGTGAGTGGCTTTGACCCCGGCGCGCACGTCCTCGGCGCCCACGTCCACGCGAAACGGCAGCGTGTTGATGAAAATGCCCAGTGCCCGATCGGTGTCATGGCTGCCCTGCATGCGGCCCATCAACACGGTGCCAAACACCACGTGCTCTTTACCGGCCAGCACACCCAGCACCTGCGCCCAGCCCATATGAAACAGGCTGGCGGCGCTCACGCCCAGTTGCCGGGCCTGCGCACGCAAGCGCTGGCCCAGCTCCGGCGCCAATGGCAGGCTGACTTCGGCAATCCCGCGGGCATCGCCTTGCACGTCTTGCAGGCCAAATGGCAAGGTCGGCTCGCTGATGTCGCCGAGCATCTGGCGGAAGAAACTTTCGTGCTCCTGCTCGCTGATCCCCAGCCGCGCCTGCGCCACATAGTTGCGAAACGGCACCGCCTGGCCCAGCGCTGCGCCCTGCCCCAGCAGGCACGCCTGCATTTCATGGCACACCACTTCCAGGGCGCTGTGGTCGAGGGCCATGTGGTGAAACAGCAAGGTGGCGACGATGCGCTGATTGGCCGGATCTTCGGCACGCACCAGGCTCAGCAACGGCGCCTGGGTCACGTCGAGGCGATAGTGGCGGGCATCAAACAACGCGTGCAGCTGCGCGGCGATATCGCCGTCAGCCGGGTCCAGTTCCAACACCTGCACCGGCAATTGCGCCTGGCGCCAGACCACCTGCGACGGTTCCTGCAACCCGTCCCAGACCACGCCAGTGCGCAGGATGTCGTGGCGGTTCATCACGCTTTGCAGGGCGTGGGCGAAGGCCTCAAAACGCGCCAGGCTGTCGAACGCAAACTGCGACTGCATCACGTACGGGTCGCCCTGCTCGGCGCTGACGTGATGGAACAGAATGCCTTCCTGCAACGGCGCCAGCGGGTAGATATCCTGGATATTCGCCACGCCGCCATCGACGGTGGCGACGATGCGGTCGATCTCGTCCTGGCTCAGGCTCGACAGGGTCAGCATGGCCGGCGTGATGCGCTCGGCGCCCGCCGGGATGCCATTGGCCGGCACCGTCACTTCACCGGCCTTGGTCGGCGAATACTCGCCGGCCTTGATCAACTCGATCAACGCCGGCTTGTGCTCGCGCAACGCGGCAAGAATCGCCGGGTCGCTCAGCGCCTGTTTATTGCCCTGCACCGACAACTGCTCGCCCTTGAGCGCCAGTTGCACATCTTTGGTTTTCAGCGTCGCCAACAGCTCAGAAATGCTCACAGGACGATCTCCATTCGTTCGGTTATGGCGGCGTAGCCGGCCAGCGTCGGCTGTTCGAACAGCGCCCGCACATCGGCTTCCAGGCCTTCCTGGCGCAGGCGTCCGATCAAGCTCACGGCGAGCAGCGAGTGCCCGCCCAGTTCAAAGAAGTTGTCATGGCGCCCGACCCGCTCGACGTTGAGCAGCTCGGCCCACAGCCTGGCCAGGAGGATTTCGGTGTCACCCTGCGGCGCCGCGTACTCGCGCACGATCAGCGCGTCCATGCCCGGCGCAGGCAAGGCCTTGCGGTCGAGCTTGCCGTTGGGGCTCAGCGGCAGCGCGTCAAGGTGCATGAACAGCGCCGGCACCATGAAGTCCGGCAGGTGCTGCAGCAGGTGCGCGCGCAGCTGCTCGATGTCGGTAGGTACGCCGGTGTAATAAGCGACCAACCGGTCCTCGCGGGCCACCACCGCAGCCTCGTTGACCTGCGCATGTTCGAGCAGTCGCGCCTGGATTTCCCCCAGCTCGATGCGCAGGCCGCGGATTTTCACCTGGTCATCGTTGCGGCCCAGGTACTCGATATTGCCGTCGGGCAAGTAGCGGCCAACGTCGCCGGTGCGGTACAGGCGCCCATGGGTGAAGGGGTCCTTGAGGAAGCGTTCGGCAGTCAGCTCGGGGCGATTCAAGTAGCCACGCGCCACTTGCACGCCGCCGATAAACAGCTCGCCGACCACGCCCAACGGCACCGGCTGCAATTGCGTATCCAGCAGGTACATGCGCGTGTTGGCAATCGGTTTGCCGATCGGCGTGTTGTCCGGCACCTCGGGACGCGCGCAGTTCCAGGCGGTCACGTCCACGGCCGCTTCGGTGGGGCCATACAGGTTGTACAGGCCGATGCCCGGCAGTTGCTGCTTGAAGCGCCGCACCAGGCTGCCCGGCAAGGCTTCGCCGCTGCACATTACGCGCACCAGCCCGGCCGCCTGGCTGACATCGCCGTGGGCCAGGAACACGTCAAGCATCGAGGGCACAAAGTGCAGTGTGGTGATCTGTTCGGCCTCGATCACTTCGCACAGGTACTCAGGCTCTTTATGGCCACCCGGGCGCGCCATGACCAGGCGTGCGCCGGTAAACAGCGGCCAGAAGAACTCCCACACCGACACGTCAAAGCTGAACGGGGTTTTCTGCAGCACGCTATCACTGGCCGTAAGACCGTACGCGTCCTGCATCCACAGCAGGCGGTTGACCACCCCGGCGTGCTCGTTGATCACGCCTTTGGGCTGGCCGGTGGAGCCGGACGTGTAGATCACATAGGCCTGGTGCCGGGCGGTAAGGCCTGGCACGCGGGGGTTGCCAGCGGGCTGGTGCTGCCAGGTGGCGTGGTCCAGGTCGATCACCGGCACCTCACCCAGCAACGCGCGGGTGGCGCCTTGCGCGAGCACCACCACCGGCGCGCTGTCTTGCAGCATGTAGGCCAGGCGCTCGCGAGGATAGGCCGGGTCCAGCGGCACATAACCGCCGCCGGCCTTGAGGATCGCAAACAGGCCGATGACCATGTCCAGGCCACGCTCCACGCAGATGCCTACGCGCGAATCCGGCTGCACGCCGAGTTCACGCAGGTGATGGGCCAGGCGGTTGGCGCGTTCGTTCAGCGCGCTGTAGGTCAGCTGCTGATCGCCGGACTTGACCGCCACGGCCTGCGGCGTGCGCTCGACCTGGGCTTCGAACAGGCCGTGCAGGGTTTGATCGAGGTTGTAGTTGACGTCGGTGGCATTGAATTCCACCAGCAGTTTTTGCCGTTCCTCACTGCCCATAATCGGCAGGCGATTGAGCGGCTGATGCGGCGCCTGCTCGAGGGCTTCAACCAGCCCTGACAGAGCGGTCTGCATGTAACCGCACACGCGTTGCGCGTCGATTTGCGCCAGGGCGGTGACGTCATAACCATCGCCCAGGTCATCCACGTTCAAGGTCAGCGGGTAGTTGGTGCGCCCGTCGTTGACCAGCGTCTGCATGCCTTCCCAGGCCTGCTGCGCCTCGGCCGAGCGCGTGGCGGCGCCGCGATGGCGGTAGTTGAGCATCGAGCTGAACAACGGCGCCGGGGCCGCCACGCCGCTGCAGCGCTGGGCCAGCGCCAGCGACGCGTGTTCGTGCCCCAGCAGCGCGGTAAGCCGTGCATGGGTGGCTCGCACCGCAGCGCGCGCACCTTGTGCGTCGATGTCCAGGCGCAGCGGCAAGGTATTGATGAACACCCCCAGCGCGCGGTCGGCGCCCTCGCCGCCTTGCATGCGACCCACCAGCACCGTGCCGAACACCACGCTGTGGCGACCCGAAGTGGCCGCCAGCACTTGGCCCCACGCCAGGTGGAACAGGCTCGCCGTGCTCACGCCCAGCAAGCGCGCCTGGGCGCGCAGCCGGCGGTTGAGGTCATTGTCCAGGCGCAGGCAGTGTTCTTCGATCGCGTTGCCGTCGCCGCGCACATCCTGCAAACCGAACGGCAAGGTCGGTTCATCGACGTCCCCGAGCATCTGGCGAAAGAACGCTTCATGTTCCTGCTCGCTTACGCCCAGACGCGCCTGGGCCACGTAGTTGCGGTACGGCATCGGCGCCGCTGTTGGCGCTGCGTGGCCGAGCAAGTGGCCCTGCATTTCGCGCAGCACCACGTCGAATGCGGTGTGGTCGAGGGCGATATGGTGGTAGAGCAACACCACCACTACACGCTGGTTGGCCGGATCCCGGGCGTACTTGAGGCTGATCAACGGCGCGTGGCTGAGCGTCAGGCGATAGCGTCGCGCATCGAAACGCTCATGCAGGCCAGCCAGTACATCGCCTTGCAGGTGCAGCTCTTCACGCGGCAGTTCAGCCTTGCGCCACACCACTTGCAGCGGTTGCGCCAGGCCTTCCCAGACCACGCCGGTGCGCAGGATGTCATGGCGATCGATGACCTGTTGCAGCGCCTGGGCGAAGGCGTTCAGGCGCTCAATGCTGTCGAACGCCAGGTGCGACTGCAGCAGGTACGGGTCGCCCTGCTCGGCGGTGATGTGGTGGTAAAGAATGCCTTCCTGCAACGGCGCCAGCGGGTAAATATCCTGCACATTGGCAGCGCCGCCGGGTACGCGGCTGACGACGTCGTCGAGAGTTGACGGGTCGAGCTCCACCAACGGCAACATGTCCGGGGTGATGCGCTGGCAGTCGGCGGCGATGCGGTTGGCCGGCACCTGCACTTCGCGGCCACTGCCCACGGCGGTGGCCAACGCCGCGAGGGTGGGCTGGCTGAAAAGCACCCGCACGTCAGCGCTGAGGCCGACCTGGCGCATGCGTTCGATCAGGCTGACCGCCAACAACGAATGGCCGCCCAGTTCGAAGAAGTGGTCATGCCGGCCGACTTGCTCCACCTGCAACACCTCAGCCCAGATCCGCGCCAGGGTGGTTTCCACCGCGCCTTCCGGCGCTGCGTAGTCGCGGCTCAGCAACGCGGCTTGATCGGGTTGCGGCAAGGCCTTGCGGTCCAGCTTGCCGTTGGCGGTCAGCGGCAGCGTGTCGAGCCTGACGTAGGCTGCTGGCACCAGCGCGTCGGGCAGCTGTTGCTGCAGTTGCGCACGCAAGGTTTCAATCGCCAGCGGGTACTTTTCGATGAACCAGGCCACCAGACGCCCCTCGCGCACCAGCACCACGGCTTCAGCGATGCCGTCCAGCGCGGCCAGGCGGCTTTCGATTTCGCCGAGCTCGACGCGCACACCGCGCACTTTGACCTGGTCGTCGTTACGGCCCAGGTACTCGATATTGCCGTCGGGCAGCCAACGCGCCAGGTCACCGGTGCGGTACATCCGCCCAGGGTTGAACGGGTCCTGCAGGAAGCGTTCGGCGCTCATCTGCGGGCGGTTCAAATACCCCCGCGCCACGCCACGGCCGCCCACATACAGCTCACCGGCGACGCCCACCGGCACCGGGCGCAACTGTGCGTCGAGCACGTACACGCTGGCATTGGCGATGGGCCGGCCGATGTGCAGCGCCTGCCCGGCGCGCACGCGGCCGGAGGTGGCGACCACCGTGGCCTCGGTAGGCCCGTAGTTGTTGATCACCGCAAAGCGCCGCTCCTGGGTGAACTGGCGCAGGCGATCACCGCCGATCAACAGAATGCGCAAGGTCGGGTGGTGCAGGTTCTGGCTGAAGGCGTACTCGGCCACTGGCGTGGGCAGGAAGCTGACGTCCAGTGGCTGCTCCAGCCACCAGGCGAGCAATTCGTCAATGTTTTCATTGCCGACCTTCGCGGGCGGCACGTGCAAGGTCGCGCCTGCGCAGAGTGCCGGCCAGACCTCCCAGGCCATCGCGTCAAAGCCAAACCCGGCGACGCTGCTGGTGTGGCTGCGCGCGTCCAGGCCAAAGGCCTCGCAATGCCAGTGCACCAGGTTTTCCACGGTGCGGTGTTCCACCATCACGCCTTTGGGCTGGCCGGTGGAGCCGGAGGTGTAGATCACGTAAGCCAGGTGCGCCGGGGTCAGGCCGACCAGCTGCGGGTTGCTGACGGCGTGGTGCCGCAAGCACTCGTCGAACAGGTCGACAGTGGCATGCGTGCCCAGCAAGTCACGTGTGCTTGCCTCGGCCAAGACCGCTACCGGCGTGCTGTCCTGCAGCAGGTAGGCGATACGTTCGGCGGGGTAAGCCGGGTCGACAGGCACGTAGCCGGCGCCGGCCTTGAGAATGCCCAGCAGCCCGACCAGCATGTGCGGGCCACGGCGACAGCAGATCGCGACGCGGTCGTCCGGCTGCACGCCGAGTGTCAACAGGTGATGGGCCACCTGGTTGGCGCGTTGATTGAGCTGCTGATAGGTCAGGACTTCGCCGTCCTGCTGCACGGCAATCGCGTGGGGCTGACGTTCGACCTGGGCTTCGAAGGCGCCGTGCACGGTGTGCCCGGTCGGGAAGTCCGCGGCTGTTGCGTTGAATTCGCGCAGCAGGGTTTCGCACTCTGCCGGCGGCAGCACTGGCAATTGATTAAGCGGGGTGCTCACCGCGCTTTCCAACGCCGCGACCAACTGCTCCACGGCGCGGTGCATGTAGCCACACAGGCGCTGGGCGCCGATCTGCGGCAGTGCCAGCACGCTCAGGCCAAAGCCTGTGCCGAAGTCATCGACGCTGAGGGTCAGCGGGTAATTGCTGCGCTCCTCACCGCCCAGCAGTTGCACGCCTTCCCAGATGCCATGACCATCGCGGGCCATTTCGCCGGGGGTACTGTGACGGTAATTGAGCAAGGCGCTGAACAACGGCACGGCCGTCGGTACGCCGCTGCAACGCTGGGCGAGGGCCAGCGACGCATGCTCGTGCCCCAGCAGCGCGCTCAAGCGGCTATGCGTGGCCTTGACGGCCGCAGCAGCAGCGCACGCGACATCGACGCGCAGCGGCAAGGTGTTGATGAACATGCCCAACGCACGGTCAGCGCCCTCACCCGCCTGCATGCGCCCCATCAGCACCGTGCCGAACACCACCTCATCACGCCCGGACACCAGCCCCAGCACTTGTGCCCACGCCAGGTGCATCAGGCTGGCCGCACTGACCCCCAGCACCCGCGCCTGTTCACGCACCCGCATGGCCAACGCCGCGTCCAGCGGCTGTTCGGCCTCTTCGATAGCGCGGCCGTCGCCCTGCACGTCCTGCACGCCAAAGGGCAAGGTCGGCTCATCGACATCGGCGAGCATGTCGCGGAAAAAGTGCTCGTGCTCCGCCACGCTGACACCAAGGCGCGCCTGGGCCACGTAGTTGCGAAACGGTGCAGCGTCGGGCAATTCCTCGGCCTGGTTGAACAGGAACGCACGCATCTCCTGGCCGACCACTTCCATGGCGGTATGGTCGAGCGCCAGGTGATGGAACAACAGGATCGCCGCGACCCGATTATTCGCCGGGTCCTGGGCATAGACCATGCGCAGCAGCGGCGCCTGGGTGATGTCCAGGCGATAGTGGCGGGCATCGAAACGTTCGTGCAGTTGCTCGATGACGCCGCCGTCAGCCGGGTCCAGGACGACCTCCTGCACCACCAGGCGGGCCTCGCGCCAAACCACTTGCACCGGGCTGTCCAGACCTTCCCAGACCACGCCGGTGCGCAGGATGTCGTGACGGGCCGCGACCTGTTGCAGCGCGCCCATGAAGGCGTGCAAACGCTCAAGGCTGTCAAACGCCATGCGCGACTGCAGCAGGTACGGGTCGCCCTGCTCGGCGCTGATATGGTGATAAAGAATGCCTTCCTGCAGCGGCGCGAGCGGGTAGATATCCTGCACATTGGCCGCGCCACCCGGCACCGTGGCGACGATGCGCTCGATCGCTGCCTGGTCAAGTTGCACCAGAGTCAGCATCGACGGCGTTATCCGGGTGCAGCCGGCTGGAATGCCATTGGCCGGCACCTCGACCTCACGCCCGCTGCCGACTGCCGCTGCCAGCGCCGCCAGGCTTGGCTGGCTGAACAGCACACGCACATCCGCGCTCAGGCCCACCTGGCGCATGCGCTCAATCAGGCTCACCGCCAGCAACGAATGCCCGCCCAACTCGAAGAAATGGTCATGCCGGCCGACACGCTCGAGCTTGAGCACGTCCTGCCAGATCTGCGCCAGCAAGGTTTCCACCTCGCCCTCCGGCGCCTCGTAACCGCGACTGAGCAGCGCGCTCTGATCCGGTACGGGCAAGCCCTTGCGGTCGAGCTTGCCGTTGGCGGTCAGTGGCAACAGTGCCAGCCACACGTAGGCCGACGGCACCATGTAGTCCGGCAACCGGCCTTGCAGATGAGCACGCAGTGCCTGGATGTCCAAGGGTGCCTGGGCGGTGTAATACGCCACCAGGCGCTTGTCACCCGGCTCGTCTTCGCGGGCCAGCACCACCGCGTCTTTTACGCCGGGGAACGCGGCCAGGCAGGCTTCGATTTCGCCCGGCTCGATACGAAAACCGCGGATCTTGACTTGCAGGTCGTTACGCCCCTGGTACAGCAAGGTAGCGTCGGCCTGCCAGCTGGCCAGGTCGCCGGTGCGGTACAGCAGGCCTTCGCCAAAGGGGTTGGGGATGAATTTTTCTGCCGTCAATTGCGGCTGGTTCAAATACCCGTTGGCCACACCGGCGCCGCCGATATACAGCTCGCCAACCACGCCCAGCGGCAGCGGTTGCTGGCGCGCGTCGAGTACGTAGGCCTGGGCATTCGCGATGGGGCGGCCAATCGGGACACTGCCCGCAGCCGGCGCGGTGATTTCAAACGTGGTGGAGAACGTAGTGGCCTCGGTCGGGCCATAGCCATTGAGCAGATGCTGGGGTTTGCCGTGCTGGAGCACACGGCTGATCACCTGCGGGTCGAGCACGTCGCCGCCGACGATCAGGTAGCGCAGTTGGCGGAACACCGGCAACAACGCGTCGGCGTATTGATGGAACAGGCCGGCGGTCATCCACAACACGCTGACGGCTTGCTCCTGCAACAGCGAGGCAAACGCCGCCTGGGACAGCAGCACCGCATGCTCGACCACCACCACACAACCGCCGTTGAGCAACGGTGCCCACACGTCGAGGGTGCTGGCATCGAAGGCCGGGTTGGAAGCGAACGCCACGCGGTCGCGCTCATTGAAATCGGCATAGCCGTTGTTCAGCACCAGGCGCGAGATCGCGCGGTGCGGCACTTGCACGCCTTTGGGTGCACCGGTGGAGCCGGAGGTGTACATGATGTACGCCACGCTTTGCGCCGACTGGGCCAGGTCGGGGTTGCGCGGCGACTGCGCGTCCAGGTTCAGGTCGGCCAGGGTATTGAGCACACGATGCGCGCCGCTGTCCTGCACCATGAAGGCCTGGCGCTCGACCGGCGCATTGACGTCCAGCGGCACATACACCGCTGCGCACTTGAGGATCGCCAGTTGGCACACGAGTAAATCCAGCGAGCGCGGCAGTGCGATCGCCACGCTTTCGCCCGGCTGCACGCCCTGGCTGATCAGGTGATGGGCCAAGCGGTTGGCACGGCGATTGAGGTCGCGATAACTCAACGACAGCGCGCCCTGCACCGCCGCCACAGCGTCGGGACGGGCCAACGCCTGAGCTTCGAACAGTTGGTGCACCGTGAGCTGCGACGGGTAGTCACGCGCGGTGGCGTTGAAAGCCACCAACAGTTGGTGGCGTTCGGCAGCCGGCAGGATCGACACGGCCTGCAAGGGCGTGGTCGGCGCTTGTTGCAGCGCGGTCACCAGATGGCTCAACGCGGTGAGCATGTAGGCGCCCACGCGCTGTACATCCAGGCTGTTCACGCCCTGCACGGTCAGGGAAAACCCGCTGCCCAGGTCATCGACGTTCAACACCAGCGGATAGTTGCTGCGTTCTTGCGAACTGAGAATCTCGATCCCGGACGCGGCAAACGGGCTGTCTCCCGGGGCTTCACCCGGCGCGCTGTGGCGGTAATTGAGCAGCGTGCTGAACAGCGGCAATGAACCCGGTACGCCGCTGCAACGCTGTGCCAGCGACAGCGAGGCATGCTCATGCCCAAGCAACTGCGCCAGGCGCGCGTGGGTGGCGCGCACGCCGGCTTGCACGCTGACGGCGCCAAGGCTGACGCGCAGCGGCAAGGTATTGATGAACATCCCCAGCGCACGGTCGGCGCCCTCGCCGCCCTGCATACGGCCCAGCAACACGGTACCGAACACCACGTCCTGCTGGCCGGAGACTTGGGCCAACACCTGGGCCCAGGCCAGGTGCACCAGGCTGGCGGTGCTCACGCCCAGTTGCCGCGCCTGTTCGCGCAGGCCGTGACTGAGCGCCGGCTCCAGTGGCACGTGCGCGTCGACGATGCCGCTGCCGTCGCCATTCACATCCTGCAAACCGAACGCGAGCGTCGGCTCGTCGATATCGCCCAGCATGTCGCTGAAGAAGGCTTCGTGTTGCGCCTGCGTCACGCCCAAGCGCGCCTGGGCCACGTAGTTGCGGTACTGCACCGCGTCCGGCAGCTGCGCGCTGGTGCCGGCAAGGCTGGCGCTCATTTCTTCGACCAGCACTTGCAAGGCGGTGTGGTCGAGCAGGATGTGGTGCAGCAGCAGAATGCCGACGTAACCGCCCTGCTGTTCGGCGTAGCCAAAGTGCATCAGTGAAGCACGCGACAGGTCGAGGCGATAATGGCGTGGATCGAAGCGTTGCTGCAGTTGCGCGAGTGCATCAAGGCCGTGCGCGTCAATGCGCTCAACCGCCAAGGGCGCCTGGCGCAGCACCACCTGCACCGGTTCATCCAGGCCTTCCCAGACAATCCCGGTGCGCAGGATGTCGTTGCGTTCAATCACGCTGTGCAGCGCCTGGATAAACGCATCCACCGCCGCCTGGTCGGCAAAGCGCAACTGCACCTGCAACACGTAGGGGTCGCCCTCGGTGGTTGCCAGGTGGTGGTAAAGAATGCCGGCCTGCAACGGCGCCAGACCGTAGATGTCCTGCACGTTGGCAATGCCGCCGGGCACGCTTTCGAGGATGTGGTCGATAGCGGCTTGGTCCAGGGCCACCAGAGGAAGCATGTCTGGCGTGATGCGCGCGCAGGGGTCGACGATCAGGTTGGCCGGCACCTGCACTTCCCGCTGCCCGCCCACTGCTGCGGCCAGTGCGGCCAACGTGGGTTGGCCGAACAGCACGCGCACATCACAGCTCAAATCCACCTGACGCATGCGTTCGATCAGCTTGACCGCCAGCAGCGAGTGGCCGCCGAGCTCGAAGAAATTATCGTCGCGGCCGACCTTGTCGAGCTTCAACAACTGCTGCCAGATACTGGCGATGGCGACTTCAACCGCACCTTGCGGGGCGGCATAGTCACGCCGCGCCAGCGCGTCGGCGTCCGGTGCGGGCAAGGCCTTGCGGTCAAGTTTGCCGTTGGTGGTCAGCGGGAATTGATCCAGCAGTACGAACGCGCTGGGCACCATGTACTCGGCCAGGCTGAGCAGCAGGTGATCACGCAGCTGGGCAGCACCCAGTTCACGCTCGGCGATCACGTAGGCCACCAGGCGCTTGTCGCCCGGTGCGTCTTCACGGGCGATTACCACCGCATCACGTACGCCGTCAGCGGTGGCCAGACGCGCCTGGATTTCGCCCAGCTCGATACGGAAACCACGGATCTTCACCTGGTCGTCGTTGCGGCCCAGGTACTCGACACTGCCGTCGGCCAGCAGGCGGCCGAGGTCACCGGTCTTGTACATGCGCAGGCCGGTGGCCGGGTCGGCCAGGAAACGCTCGGCATTGAGCGCGTCACGGTTGAGGTAACCCCGCGCCACCCCGGCGCCGCCGACGTACAGCTCGCCGACCACACCAAACGGCAACGGCTCGCGACGCTCATCC
Source organism: Pseudomonas sp. 14P_5.3_Bac1 (assembly GCF_025466135.1). Classification (NCBI taxonomy): domain Bacteria; kingdom Pseudomonadati; phylum Pseudomonadota; class Gammaproteobacteria; order Pseudomonadales; family Pseudomonadaceae; genus Pseudomonas; species Pseudomonas sp. 14P_5.3_Bac1. Next base: position 37,364 of record NZ_JANLOF010000085.1, read on the forward strand.
AGCACGTACAGCTGCAGGTCGGGAATGCGCACGCCAATCGGGCTGACGCCGACCAGCTGCGCGTCCGCGGCCTCCAGCGCGCGATAGGTCACGTGCACAGTGGTTTCGGTGATGCCGTACATGTTGACCAGTTGGGTACCGGCGTTGATGGCGCGGGCGTACCACGGCTTGAGCATGCCCGGCTCAAGGGCTTCGCCGCCGAAAATGACTTGACGCAAGGAGTGCGACTGGGCGCCTTGGGCCGCAATCAACTGGCGGAACGCGCTGGGCGTCTGGTTCAGAATGCTCACGCCCGCGTCGCAGATCAGCGCGTAGCACTCATCCGGCGAACGGCTGACCAGTTGCGGCACGATCAGCAATTGGCCGCCGTGCATCAGCGCGCCCCAGATTTCCCACACCGAGAAGTCGAACGCGAAGGAATGGAACAGCGCCCACACATCATTGCGGTTGAAACCGAACCAGTGGTCAGTGGCAGTGAACAGCCGTGCGACCTGGCGATGCTCGATCATCACGCCTTTGGGCAGGCCGGTGGAGCCTGAGGTGTAGATCACGTAGGCCAGGCTCGCCGGGCTGAGAGCGATGCGCGGGTTGACGATGGATTCGCCGCGCAGGCTGTTGAGGTCGATCTGCGCCAGCTCGCCCACCAGGTGGCGGGTGTTGGCTTGCACCAGCACGGCCAGCGGTTCGCTGTCAGCCAGGGTGTAGGCGATGCGTTCCAGCGGGTAAGCCGGGTCAATCGGCACATAACCGGCGCCGGCCTTGAGGATGCCCAACAGACCGATGATCATCTCGGGGCCACGTTCAACGCAGATCGCCACGCGGTCATCCGGGCGCACACCCTGCGCAAGCAGACGGTGCGCGACCTGGTTGGCGCGTTCATTGAGTTGGCGGTAGGTCAGGCGCTGCGTGTCGAAGCGCACGGCGATGGCTTCGGGACGGGCGGCGGCATGGGTTTCGACTTGCTGATGGATCAGGGCGGTGTCGGCGTAGTGCGCGGGGCTTTGATTGAGGCGGTGCAGCAGGTGGTGGCGCTCGGTGTCAGGCAGGATGTTCAGGCCGCTCAGCGGCTGATCCGGTCGCTGCTCCAACGCATCGGCCAGGCTGTGCAGCGCGGTGTGCAGGTAAGCCGCGACACGCTGTGCGCCGATGGCGGCATCGACCATCACCGTCAGTGCAAAGTCTTCGCCCAGGTCATCCACGTTGACGGTCAGCGGGTAGTTGGTGCGCTCCTCGGCACCGAGCACCTGGATGCCTTCGGCCACGTCGATGACGGCGGCCATATCGGTAGCGGCGCTGTGACGGTAATTGAGCATGGCGCTGAACAGCGGCGTCGGCGCCGCCACACCACTGCAACGCTGAGCCAGGGCCAGGGACGCATGTTCGTGGTTGAGCAAAGCCGTCAGACGCGCATGGGTGGCCTTGACCCCGGCGCGCACGCCCTGCTCGCCCACATCCACGTGTAACGGCAAGGTATTGATGAACATGCCCAGGGCCCGTTCACCGCCCTCGCCTGCGCCCATACGGCCAAGCATTACCGTGCCGAACACCACCGCGTCACGACCGGACACCACGCCCAATACACGCGCCAATGCCAGGTGCATCATGCTCGCCACGCTGACGCCCAATGGTCGCGCCAGGCTGCGCAGGCGCCGGCTGAGGGCGCTGTCCACGGCGATGCGTGCTTCGTCAATGCCCTGCCCGTCGCCTTGCACATCCTGCAAGCCGAAGGGCAAGGTCGGCTCATCGATATCGGCCAGCATGTCGCGGAAAAACGCCTCGTGCGCCTGCTCGCTGACGCCGTGGCGCACCTGGGCGATGTAGCCGCGAAACGCGACCGGCGCACCCGCCTGGGCTTGCTGACCGGCCAGGTACAACTGGATTTCATGGCGCACCACATCAAGGGCGGTGTGGTCGAGGATGGTGTGGTGGAACAGCAGCATCGCCACCACCCGACTGTTGGCCGGGTCGTCGGCAAACACCAGGCGCAACAGCGGCGCCTGGCCAAGGTCCATGCGGTAGGTGCGTGCGTCATAACGCGCGAGCAACTGGGCCAGGGCATCGCCGACATTGAAGTGCGCTTGTTCGCAGACCAGGTTTGCCTTGCGCCATACCACTTGCAGCGGCTCGTCGAGGCGCTCCCACGCCATGGAGGTGCGCAGGATATCGTGACGGTCAATGACCCATTGCAACGCTTGCGCAAAGGCGTCCAGGCGTGCGCGGCTGTCGAACACAAACTGCGCGTGCAGCACGTAAGGGTCGCCCTGCTGCGCCGAAAGGTGATGGTAAAGCATGCCTTCCTGCAGCGGCGCCAGCGGGTAGATGTCCTGCACATTCGCCGCGCCGCCGGGGATGGCCGCGACGATACGGTCGATGGCCGGCTGGTCGAGGCTGACCAGCGGCAACATGTCCGGGGTAATGCGGTAGGCCGGGCTCAGCCAGTCGCCGCCCTGCTCGGCCACCCACTCCAGCAAGCGCGGCTTGTGCGCGATCAGTTGATCCCACAGCGCATCATCCAGCGCTTCGTCGTCGCCCAGGATGATCAGGTCGCCTTCTTCCAGTTGCAGACGGATCGCGTGGGTGGAAATCGCTGCCAATAATTCGCTGAACTGCATGGGGGTAACCTGCCTGATAAGTCACGGTAAAGGAGAAAGTCCGTTTTCAGCTGCCGTTAGGATCGGGTGTGCTGGGCGCCTGTAAAAAGCAGGCGCAGCCGCAAGCCTGAAGAGGCTTCCGGCAGGCTTGGAAAATTAAGGGATTTGGCAGGCGGGGGGTGACATGGGAAGCGGGGACAAGTGCAAATCGCGCAGAGTTCAGTTTATTAACGCTACAGACTGTCGATGTGCCGATAGTCCAGATTCAACGCCAACGCCAGCTGTGCTGCTCGCCCGAGTGTGATCGGACCGCGCTCGATATCCACCAGCAGCCCCGGGCAATCGAGCGCTGGCAAACCGGCAATATCCTTGAGCCGGCCATCGGTGATCACCAGCAGACGCTGTCGCTCGGCGGGGTAACGCTGGCGTCGCGCCTGCAGCCACTGCCCCGCTTCAGAGAGCGCCGCCAGCAACGGCGTGCCGCCGCCGGCGCCGAGTTGCGCCAGCCATCCGGTCAAGCCTTTGGCGGCCTTCAAACCCTGCACTTGCCAGGTGGGCGACTGGCCGCTGGCCGTGAGTAACGCCATGCGTGCGCGTTGGCGGTAGGCATCGTCGAACAGCTGCGCGAGCAGGCCTTTGGCGTCGGTCAACGCACCATGGCGCCGCGTGGAGGCCGAGGCATCGACGATCACCAGCCACAACTCGTGGGCCGCGCGGGTGCGCAGGTGGTAGCGCAGATCCTCACGGCCGTGCGGCCGCCCGCCGAGCAAGGTGCCCGGCCAGTTAATCGTGCCGTGTTTTGCACTGCGCGCCTTGCCGTGCCTGCCTTTTTCCAGTCGCCCCGCCTTGGGCCGGGCATCCGCCCCCGCGTCAGGACGAGGGCGAATGCCTAAGGCTTTTTTGGCCAGGCAGGTACTTCCCGGCGTGCGCCCGTGGGCAAGGCTGGCGCGGGCATGTCGCCCCACTGGCCCTGGCCGGGTGAAGAATCGGAAGGTTTGGGCGCCTGGCCTTGATTGGGCGGGCTCGCCGGTGGGGATTGCTCTTGCCGCCGATGGCGCAAGGCAAATTCGGCCACGGCTTCGATGTCTTGCTCGGCGATGGCGGTCGCGCCACGCCAGGCGGCATGGGCGCGTGCGCCGCGCAACCACACCAGGTCCGCGCGCAAGCCATCGACACCGGCGACGAAACAGCGCTCGGTGATCTGCGCCAGAGACTGGTCATCCAGCTCGATGCTGTCGAGCCGCGCCCGCGCCTGGGTGCAGCGCTCACGCAAGGCGCCTTGCTGCTCGGCCCATTGGGCGCAGAATGCGGCGGGGTCGCTGTCGAAATCCAGGCGCCGACGAATGATTTGCCCACGCTCGGCGGGCAGGGTTTGCCCGCTCAAGGCCACGTTGAAGCCGAAACGGTCGAGCAGTTGCGGGCGCAACTCGCCCTCCTCCGGGTTCATGGTGCCGATCAGCACGAAGCGCGCTGAATGGCGATGCGAGATGCCATCGCGCTCGATCAGGTTGGTGCCGCTGGCGGCGACGTCCAGCAGCAGGTCCACCAGGTGATCGGCGAGCAAATTGACTTCATCGACGTACAGCACGCCGCCATCGGCCTTGGCCAGTACGCCAGGGGAAAACTGCGCGCGGCCTTCGCCCAATACGGCGTCCAGGTCCAGCGTGCCGACCAGGCGTTCTTCGGTAGCGCCCAACGGCAGGGTGACGAACTGGCCGCTGGCGAGCAGGTCCGCCAGACCACGCGCCAGGGTCGACTTGGCCATGCCACGCGGGCCTTCGATCAGCACGCCGCCGATTTTCGGGTCGATGGCGGTCAGGCACAGCGCCAGTTTCAGTTCATCGGCGCCGACCACGGCGGACAGCGGGAAATGTGGAATGTCGGTCATGCATGTTCTCGTTAAATTCTGCGGCACAGGCAATCCCCTGAGGTGGCCGGGCTGGTCGTGTCTACCGCTCGTTGTGGCGAACGGGCTTGTTGTGGCGAGCGGGCTTGTTGTGGCGAGCGGGCTTGCCCCGCGTTGGGCTGCGAAGCAGCCCTAATACAGCCAACGCGGTTTTCCTGGAAGAACCGGGTGTGCGGTTTTGGGGCCGCTTCGCGACCCAACGCAGGGCAAGCCCGCTCGCCACAACCAGCCCGCTTGCCCCAAGCCCGCTTGCCACACGTTTGCTCGCCACAACAATTCTGCTCGCCGCGACAGTCGGGGCTCGTACGCTAGCTGTCTTCTTCTATATCCAGCAACAGGTTTTCCAACGCCTCGCGGTATGCGCCGGGCTCTTGCCACAGGCCGCGTTGCTGGGCTTCGAGCATGCGTTCGGTCATGTCGCGCAACGCGTCAGGGTTGTGCTGCTGCACGAAGGCTCGGGTGTCAGCGTCAAGCAGGTAAGCGTCGGCAAGCAACGCGTATTGGTGATCATCGATCAGCGCCGTGGTGGCATCGAAGGCGAACAGGTTGTCCACCGTCGCGGCCATTTCGAACGCGCCTTTATAGCCATGGCGCTTCACGCCTTCGATCCACTTGGGGTTGGCGGCGCGGGCACGGATCACCCGGTTCAGCTCTTCCTTCAAGGTGCGGATCTTCGGCAAGTCCGGCTGGCTGTGGTCGCCATGGTAACTGGCGGCCTTGTCACCGCTCAGGGTTTCCACGGCGGCGAGCATGCCACCCTGGAATTGGTAGTAGTCATTGGAATCGAGCAGGTCGTGCTCGCGGTTGTCCTGGTTTTGCAGGACCGCCTGCACCTGGCTCAGGCGCTGGGCGAACTGTTCGCGGGCGGCGGTGCCTTCATCGGAACCACCGTAGGCGTAGCCGCCCCAGTTCAAGTAGACCTCGGCCAAATCCTCGCGGCTCTGCCACAGCCGCGCGTCAATCGCACCTTGGACGCCAGCGCCATAAGCCCCCGGCTTGGCGCCGAAGATGCGCCAGCCGGCTTGTTTTGCAGCGGCGCTCTCATCCAGGCCGGCGCTGAGCAGTGCCTCACGTTCGCTGCGCACCTTGGCCGCCAGCGGGTTCATGTCATCCGGCTCATCCAGCGCCGCCACCGCCTGCACCGCGGCGTCGAACAGGCGGATCAGGTTGGCGAAGGCATCACGGAAGAACCCGGACACGCGCAGCGTTACGTCAACGCGCGGACGGTCCAGCAGGCTGATCGGCAGGATTTCAAAGTCATCCACGCGCTGGCTGCCCGTGGCCCAGACCGGGCGCACACCCATCAGCGCCATGGCCTGGGCGATATCGTCGCCGCCGGTGCGCATGGTCGCGGTGCCCCATACCGACAGGCCGAGTTGGCGCAGATGATCGCCGTGGTCCTGCAGGTGCCGTTCAAGGATCAGGTTGGCGGACTGGAAGCCGATGCGCCAGGCCGTGGTGGTGGGCAGGTTGCGCACATCCACGCTGAAGAAGTTGCGCCCGGTGGGCAGCACGTCCAGGCGTCCACGGCTCGGCGCGCCGCTCGGGCCGGCCGGTACGAAGCGACCGCTCAAGGCATCCAGCAAGCCGCGCATTTCCGCCGGCCCGCAGGCATCCAGGCGTGGCGCGACGACGATGCGCAGGCTCTCGATGACCGACTTCACGTCTTCCCAGCCGGGCTCTTCAAGCTGCTCAAGCGGCCCTTCCAGTGCTTGCTCGATCAAACGCGCGGCGTACAACTCCAGGCGCTCGCGGGTATCACCGGCGGTGCGCCACAGCTGCTGATCGATCTTTTGCAAGACCTCGGGTCGGCGCCCGGTCCAGGGCTCGGCCAGGGCGCAATCGAGCGGGTCAAAGCCCAGCTCAAAGGCCTTGGCCAACACGCGCAGCAAACTCGATTGCGGGCCACGGCCATCGCCGCGCGGGATGCGCAGCAAGGCCAACAAGGTGTCGATGCGCAAGCGGCCGTCGGGCGACTCGCCAAAGATATGCAGGCCGTCGCGGATCTGCGACTCCTTCAAGTCACACAGGTAGGTGTCCAGGCGCGGCAGCCAGACCGCCGCGTCGGCGTCGTTATCCAGCTCAAGTTCCTGGTCGATACGGGTTTCGCGCACCAGCTTGAGGATGTCTTTTTGCAGCTCGAGGGCGCGGCGCGGGTCGAGCAATTGCGCCTCGTAGTACTCGTCCGCCAACAGCTCAAGGTTGCGCAACGGGCCGTAGGTTTCGGCGCGGGTCAGCGGCGGCATCAGGTGGTCGATGATCACCGCCTGGGTGCGGCGCTTGGCCTGGGCGCCCTCGCCCGGGTCGTTGACGATAAACGGGTAGATGTTCGGCAACGGCCCCAGCAGCGCATCGGGCCAGCAATTTTCCGACAGCCCCACACCTTTGCCCGGCAGCCATTCGAGGTTGCCGTGCTTGCCGACGTGGATCACGCCGTGGGCGCCGTAGGTGTGGCGCAACCAGAAGTAAAACGCCAGGTAGCCGTGCGGCGGCACCAGGTCCGGGTCGTGGTACACCGCGCTGTGGTCGACCTGATAGCCGCGCGCGGGCTGGATGCCGACGAAGGTCTGGCCCAGGCGCAGGCCGGCGATCATTATGCGGCCGTCGCGGCACATCGGGTCGTTGTGCGGCGTGCCCCAGCGCTCCATGACCGCTTGGCGATTGGCCTCGGGCAAGCGCTTGAACATCGCCTCGTAGTCGTCCAGTCCCAGGCTTTGATGACACGGGCGCAGGTCGAGGCTGTCGAGGTCATTGGTGACGCCGCCGAGCAGTTCATGGATCAGCGCGGTGCCGCTGTCGGGCAACTCACTCGGCACCGGGTAACCTTCGGCGTGCAGCGCGCGCAGGATGTTCAGCGCTGCTGCCGGCGTGTCCAGCCCCACGCCATTGCCGATGCGGCCGTCACGGGTCGGGTAGTTGGCGAGGATCAGCGCGATACGCTTTTGCGCATTCGGCACCCGCGCCAGTTCAACCCAGCGCCGCGCCAGTTCGGCGACAAAATCCATGCGTTCGGGCGCGGCGCGGTAGCACACCACGTCGGACTGGCTGCGCTCGCTGCGCCAGGCCAGGTCCTTGAAGCTGATCGGCCGGCTGATGATGCGCCCGTCCAGCTCCGGCAAAGCGATGTGCATGGCCAGGTCGCGCGGGCCGAGGCCTTGTTCGCTGGCCTCCCAGCCGGGCTGGTTGTCCTGGGCGCAAATCGCCTGGATCACCGGAACATTGCGACGAAACGGGCGCAGGTGCGGCGCTTCGGGGCTGGATTGGGCAAAGCCTGTGGTGTTCAGAATCACCGCCGCTTGCACTTCATCCAGCAAGTCCTCGACCACGTTAAGGCAGCCGGGCTCTTTCAAACTGGCCACCGCCATCGGCAACGGGTTGAGGCCCGCCGCCTGCAAACGCTGGCAGAACACGTCGATAAAACCGGTATTGGCCGCCTGCAAATGCGAGCGGTAGAACAGCACCGCCGCCACCGGAAAATCGGCCTGCCAGTCCGCCAGCCAATCATTGAGGCGAGCGTTGGCTTTGTGCGGGTGATAAATCGCGGTGCGCGGCAGGGTTTGCGGCTCGGCCCAGGCGTAGTCGCGGCCCAGGTAGCTGCTCGCCAGGCAGCGATAGAAATCCAGCGCATTGCCCAGGCCGCCCTGGCGCAGGAAGTGCCAGAGGCGATCACGCGCTTCAGCGCCTACCGTGCTCAAGCCGCTGAGTTCCGGGTCTGGGCGATCATCACCCGGCACCAGGATCAGTTGCACGCCGCGCTCGGCCAGCTCCACCAGGCGTTCGATGCCGTAGCGCCAATAACCGATGCCGCCGTGCAGCGAAATCAGTATGACCTTGGCGTGGCGCAGCACCTCATCGACGTAAAGGTCGACCGAGGCATGGTTTTGCACCTGCATCGGGTTGGCCAGGCGAACGCTGGGGTAGTCGTCGGGCAACTGCTGAGCCGCTTCGGCCAGCAGCGCCAGGCTGGAATCGCCGCTGCACAGGATCACCAGTTCAGCGGGGGTTTGGCCTAAGTCGGCAATATTGTCGTCCGAGACGAAACCACCGGGCTGGGTCCTGAGCAGGTGCATGGGTTAAACGCTGAGGGCGGCGCGCAGTTGCGCTTCGAGGCCCGCCGCATCCAGTTCCTGGCCGATCAGCACCAGGCGCGTGATGCGCGCTTCGTCGGCGCCCCAGGCGCGGTCGAAGTGTTTGTCAAAACGCGTGCCCACGCCCTGAATCAACAGACGCATCGGCTTGTTCGGGATTGCCGCAAAACCTTTGACGCGCAGGATGCCGTGTTGCACCACCAGCTGGGTCAGGGCGTCGAGCAGCAGCGCTTCGTCGGCTTGCGGCAGGTCGATGGAGATGGAGTCGAAGGCGTCGTGATCGTGGTCATGGTCGTCTTCACCGTCGTGGTGATGATCGTGGTGACTGTGGCGGCCGTCGATGTGTTCTTCGGAGCCGGCGCCCAGGCCAATCAGCACGTCCAGTGGCAGGCGACCGCTGCTGGCTTCGACGATTTTCACCGCGGGCGGCAGCTCTTCGGCGACTTCCAGGCGCACGCGGGCCAGGTCGTCAGGGCTGATCAGGTCGGATTTGTTGAGGATCACCAGGTCGGCGCTGGCCAGTTGGTCGGCGAACAGCTCGTGCAGTGGCGACTCGTGGTCCAGGTTCGGGTCGAGTTTGCGCTGGGCGTCGACCTGGTCCGGGAACGCGGCGAAGGTGCCGGCGGCCACGGCCGGGCTGTCGACCACGGTGATCACGGCGTCAACCGTGCAGGCGCTGCGGATTTCCGGCCACTGGAAGGCCTGCACCAGCGGTTTTGGCAGGGCCAGGCCGGAGGTTTCGATGAGGATGTGGTCGAGGTCGCCGCGACGGGCGACCAGTTCGCGCATGACCGGGAAGAATTCTTCCTGCACGGTGCAGCACAGGCAGCCGTTGGCCAGTTCGTAGACGCGGCCGTTGGCTTCTTCTTCGGTGCAACCGATGGAGCACTGTTTGAGGATTTCACCGTCGATGCCCAACTCGCCGAACTCGTTGACGATCACGGCGATGCGACGGCCCTGGGCGTTGTCGAGCATGTGGCGCAGCAAGGTGGTTTTGCCCGAGCCGAGAAAGCCGGTAACGATGGTGACGGGGAGTTTGGCCAGTGTTTTCATCGGATGCCCTTTGGGGCGGGCATACGGGACGATAGGCCCTGCGGCGGCGCGCAGGAGCGGATTTCGTCACCGGATCACCCCGCCCGGTTGAAGTAGAAAATCGGTTACGAGGCAGGTCTCCTGGCTTGGGGCTTGCGGGTCTTGCGACCGGCGCTGGCTGCGCCTTCCCGCCTTGGTTAAGGGCAGTGGCGTGGCAGTCAGTTGAACCCTTTACAGTTGCGGGGGCAGCCGCGGCTTGGACCGCGTTCCCTTCTTAGCTTCGGCGTGGGCCGAAGAACCTCGAGGGTGCCAAGGCTACGCAGTGCGTGGGGGATGGTCAATGATGGGGTTGGGTGGATGGTGTGCATATCCGTTGCTGCGGTGAGGGCGGCTATGGGTTCCGCTCTTACAGCGGGTCACTTTTGAAAAGAGCCCAAAAGTAACCAAAAGGCTCTTGCCCCACCACTCGGCACCTCGCCTAGGCTCGGTGTGCCCTCACGCAGGCTTTGGAGCGTGGGCCGCCGCGATGGGCCATCCATGGCCCAACACGGCTAAACCGGCGTCCTGCCGGTTTACCCACGCTCCAAAACCTGCGTGAGGCCAGCGTGGTTTAACGGGGCGCCTAAGATCAAGATCAAGATCAAAAGCAAAAGCACGGCGGCCTAGTAGCCGACCTGAGTGGTTAGATCAAAAGCGGAAGCGAGGCGGCCTGACAGCCGACCTGATTCTGGAACCTGAACTCAATCAAATGTGGGAGCTGGCTTGCCTGCGATGGCATCAACTGGTTATGCCTGACACACCGAGGTGCCTGCATCGCAGGCAAGCCAGCTCCCACAGAAAAGCAAAGCAATGCGGTGCTGGCAGTTGAACTCGGTCAAATTGTGGGAGCGGGCAAGCCCGCTCCCACAATTTGGATCTCAGTGGATCAGATGGATCATGTGTCGCTGTGCTTTTGATCCGCTTTTGCTTCTACCACTCAGGTCGGCTTTCAGGCCGCCGTGCTCTGCTTTTGATCTTGCTTGTGATCTGACAGGCCCCGTCAACCACGCTGGCCGAACGCAGGCTTGAATCCGTGGGTAACCCGGCAGGACGCCGGGTTAGCCGTGTTGGGCCATGGATGGCCCGTCGCGGCGGCCCACGGATTCAAGCCTGCGTTCGGGCACACCGAGCCTAAGCGAGGTGCCGAGTGGTGGGGCAAAGACCTTTTGGTTACTTTTGGGGCGTTTGCCAAAAGTGACCCGCTGTAAGAGCGGAACCGCCAGCCGCCGTTACCGCAGCAACGGATATGTACTCCCCCCCCCAAAAAAAAACCACCCCTCAAATCCGCCGACGCCGCCCAAGCTGCGGAATAGCCGTCTGCACAACATCCACACACTCCACCCGTGTCGCAGTGCACGCTGCAAGCTGCGCCAAAGTCGGCTGACTGAACAACGTCCGCGCATCCACATCCAACCCCGCCTTGCGCATACGCGCCACCAAACTCACCGCCAGCAACGAATGCCCGCCCAGCTCGAAGAAATGGTCATGCCGCCCTACCCGCTCCAGCTTCAAGACCTGCGCCCAAATCCCCGCCATCAAGGTTTCCACCTCACCCACCGGCGCTTCATACGCACGGCTGACCACCGCCTCCAGCCCCGGCTCAGGCAGCGCCTTGCGGTCAAGCTTACCGGCGGGATTAAGCGGCAATACCTCAAGCTGCACAAAAGCCGCCGGCACCATGTACTCCGGCAATTGCTCCAGCACATAGGCCCGCAAGGCCTCCAGGCTCGGCGCCTGAGCGCGCAGGGTGAAGTAGGCCACCAGCCGCTCATCGCGAATCAGCACCGCCACCTCGCGCAGCGCCGGATGCGCCGCCAGGCGTGACTCGATCTCCCCCAGCTCCAGACGCACACCGCGCAGCTTGACCTGAAAGTCATTGCGCCCCAGAAATTCCAGATTACCGTCCGGCAAGTACCGCACCAGATCGCCCGTGCGGTACAGCCGGTCACCCGCCACGAACGGGCTGTCGATAAAGCGCTCGGCGGTCATCTGCTCCAGCCCCAGATAACCCCGGGCTACGCCAACGCCGCCGATATGCAGCTGGCCGCTGACGCCCATCGGCACCGGCGCATCGTGTTCGTCCAGCACATACAGGCGCGTGTTGTTGATCGCACGGCCAATCGGCAGCTGCAAGGCCGGCACCGGATCGCCGGGTTCCAACGTCCACGCGCTGCTGTCCACCGTGGCTTCGGTGGGCCCGTAGACGTTATGCAAACGCACCTTGGGCAAGCGCGCCTGCACGCCACGGGCCAGGGCTTCGGTGAGTTCGCCACCGCCGCAGAGCACGTCGGTGAGGCTGGTGCACAATGCCGACTCTTCCAGCTCGAGAAACTGCTGCAACATCGCCGGCACGAACTTGATCACCGTGATCTGCTGCTCGCGAATCACCTGTGCCAAATAGGCCGGTTCACGGTGGCCGTCGGGCCGTGCAAGTACCAGGCGCATGCCGTTGGCCAGCGGCCAGAACAGCTCCCACACTGAGCCGTCGAAGCTGAACGGCGCACGTTGCAGCAACGCGCCGCCTTCGGTATTCGGGCACAGCCGGGAGCCCCAGTGCATCAGGTTGCCCAGGCCGCGATGTTCGATCATCACGCCTTTGGGCGTGCCGGTGGAACCCGAGGTGTACATCACGTAGGCCAGGTTGGCGACGCTCAAGCCGGGCACCGACGGATTGCCGCTGGGCGCATGGCTCCAGGCGTTCTGGTCAAAGTCGATCACCGGGACAGACACCGCGCCCGGCAAGTCGCGGGTGGCGGCGTGCACCAGCAGGGCCACCGGTTGGCTGTCGTTGAGCATGTAGGCCAGGCGCTCGCGCGGATAGCCCGGGTCGAGCGGCACATAGGCGCCACCCGCCTTGAGAATCGCCAGCAAACCCACCACCAGGTCCAGCCCGCGCTCGACACACAGCGCCACCCGCGAATCCGGCTCAACCCCGCGTTCACGCAGGTGGAAGGCCAGCTGATTCGCGCGCTCATTGAGCTCGCGGTAGGTCAGTTGCCGCTCGCCGGCCTGTACCGCGATGGCATGAGGAATGTGCCGCGCGTGGGCTTCAAACAGCGCCTGCACGGTAAGGGTTTCGGGGTAGTCGATTTCGGTGGCGTTGAGGTCCACCAACAGCCGGTGCAGCTCGCTGGCAGGCAGCACCGGCACCGTGCGCAATGGCGTGGCCGGTGCGTGTTCGAGTGCGTCGGCCAAGCCATGCAGCGTCGTGTCGAGGTATGCCAACAGCCGCTGGGCACCGATCTTGCGCGGCGCCTTGGCCTTGAGCCGAAAGCCGCTGGCAACGTCGTCAACGGTGAGCATCAACGGGTAACTGAGGATGTCTTCACTGCTGAGCAACGCAATGCCCGGCACCAGGTTCAACTGTGGGTCAGCATCGGTATGACGGTAGTTGAGCAGGCTGTTGAACAGCGGCGACGCACTGCTGCAACGCTGGGCCAAGGCGAGCGAGGCCTGTTCATGGGCCAACAAGGCGCTGAGCTGGGTGTGGGTGTCGTTGAGCGCATCGAGCACGGTTTGCCCGGCCAGGGACACGCGCAACGGCAAGGTATTGATGAACATGCCCAACGCGCGATCGGCGCCCTCGCCGGCTTGCAAACGGCCGAGCAGCACGGTGCCGAACACCACGTCATCGCGGCCCGCGACACGGCTGAGCACGTGCGCCCAAGCCAGATGAAACAGGCTGGCAGCGCTGACGCCAAGGGCACGCGCCTGGGCCCGCAGGCGTTGGTTGAGCGCGTCGCCGAGGGGCTGTTCGGACTCCTCGATTTCAGCGCGGTCCGCCTGCCGCTCCTGCAAGCCGAACGCCAGGGTCGGCTCGTCGACATCCGCCAGGCGCTCGCGGAAGAACGCCTCGTGGGCGGCCTGTCGTTCCGGCGCCCGGGTCTGTGCAACCACATTGCGATACGGCACCGGCACAGGCAGTTGCGCCTGCTCCCCAAGCAGGTGCGCGCGGATTTCGTCCACCAGCACGGTGGTCGAGGTGGCGTCGTTGACCAAGTGATGGAAACGTAGCTTGGCCACCCAGCGCCGGTTATGCGGCTCTTCGGCGTAATCCAGGGCCATCAGCGGCGCCAGGCGCAAGTCCAGCGGCTGATGCTGTTCGCGCAGGGGTTGAACCCGCAATTGCGCGTTGCGCCACACCACTTGCATGGGCTGTTCCAGGGCATCCCAAGCCAGGCTGGTACGCAGGATATCGTGACGGTTGATCACCTGTTGCAACGCCTGGGCAAACGCGTCGAGCTGCGCGCGACTGGCGAAACTGAACAGCGCATGTTGCTGATAGGGATCGCGTTCGTCGGTGAGGTGGTGGTAAAGCAAGCCTTCCTGCAACGGCGCCAGCGGGTAGATTTCCTGCACATTGGCCGCCCCTCCCGGAATGCCGGCGACGATGCGATCAATGCCGGGCTGATCCAGTTCGGCCAGCGCGAGCATGTCTGGCGTGATGTGCGTGCAACCCGACGGGATGCGGTTAGCCGGCACCTGTCTGTCGCTGCCGGCACTGGCCGCCGCCAACGCTGCCAGGGTGGGCTGGCCGAACAACACCTGCACGTCGGCGCGCAACCCGGCATCACGCATGCGTTGCACCAGTTGCACCGCCAGCAGCGAGTGCCCGCCCAGCTCGAAGAAATGATCATGGCGCCCTACCTGTTGCACGTGCAGCAACTGCGTCCAGATCTGCGCCAGGGTGGTTTCCACGCCCTCGCGTGGCGCCTCAAACAACCGCGTCACAAAAGCCGCCTGTGTGGGCGCCGGCAAAGCCTTGCGGTCGAGCTTGCCGTTGGCGGTGAGCGGGAAAGCCTCCAGCTTCACGTAGGCCGCCGGCAACATGTAGTCAGGCAACGAGGCTTGCAAATGGGCACGCAGCGATTCGACAGTGACGCTGGCGCGTTCGACATACCACGCCAGCAATTGCCCCTCACGGAACAGCACCGCGGCTTCCATCACGGCCGGGTGCGTGGCCAGCGCGGATTCGATTTCCCCAAGCTCGATACGCACGCCGCGGATTTTCACCTGATCGTCATTGCGGCCCAGGTACTCGAGATTGCCGTCGGGCAGCCAACGGGCCAGGTCGCCAGTGCGGTACATCCGGCCGTTGCTGAAGGGGTCATCGAGAAAGCGTTCGGCAGTCAGTTCCGGACGGTTGAGATAACCGCGCGCCACGCCCTTGCCGCCGACGTACAACTCCCCCGCCACACCGATGGGCACCGCGCGTTGCTGCTCATCAAGCAAGTAAACGCAGGCGTTGGCGACCGGTGCGCCGATATGCAGCGGCCGGCCCACTTCGACACGCCCGGAGGTGGCGACCACCGTGGCTTCGGTGGGCCCGTAGTTGTTGATCACCTCGAAAGTCTGCGTTCGGCTGAACGAGCGCAGCCGGTCGCCGCCGATCAGCAATGTACGCAATGTAGGGTGTTCCAGGCGCTGACTGAAGGCGTACTCGGCCACCGGCGTCGGCAAAAAGCACACCTGCAACGGCTGCGCGCGCCACCAGTTGAGCAATGCATCGATGTCCTGCGCGTCATCCTGTGCCGGCGGCAGGTGCAGCGTCGCGCCCACACACAGCGCGGGCCAGACTTCCCAGGCCATTGCATCAAACCCGAAGCCGGCCACGCTGGCCGTGTGGCTGCCGGCGCGCAGGTCGAACGCCCGGCAATGCCAGTCCACCAGGTTCGCCACCGTATGGTGCTCGACCATTACGCCCTTGGGCTGCCCGGTGGAGCCGGAGGTGTAAATCACGTAGGCCAGGTTCGACGGCGCGACGGCGACTCGCGGACTGTCGCCCAGGTGCACGGCCGGGTGCTCCAGGCGGATGACCGGCACGTCCAGCAAAGGCAGGCGATGCAGCAAATCCTGCTGGGTCAGCACCGCCACGGGCGCACTGTCGTGCAACAGGTAGTTCAGGCGTTCGGCAGGATGGGCCGGGTCCACGGGGACATAACAGGCGCCGGATTTGAGGATCGCCAACAACCCCACCAGGGTGTCGAGGCCACGCCGGGCCACAATCGCCACGCGATCGTCCAACTGCACGCCGTGTTCGAGCAACTGCCAGGCCAGCGCATTGGCCTGTTGATCGAGCTGGGCGTAAGTCATCTGCTGGCCCTGGTGCACCGCCGCGATGGCCTGCGGCGTGCGTGCGGCCTGCGCCTCTATGCGCGCGTGCAGGGTTTGCGGTTCGGTGGCGGGTTGTGCGGTGGCATTCCAACGCAGCAATTGGGCCTGTTCGGCCGGCGTGACCAGCGACAACTCAGCCACGCTCAGCACGGTGTCTTCCAGGCCCTGTTCCAGCAGCCAGGTAAAGCGCTGCGCCATCGCTTTCACGTCGTCGTGCTGGAAATACGCCTCGTTGTACACACAATGCAGGCACGCGGTGTCCTGGTAACGGTTGCTGCGCAGGTGGATGGCAATCGGCAGCGGCTCATGATGGTTGGAAACCTTGACCGCGCGGGCCTGGACCTGACCGTAACGCAGGTCGTGGTCGTCCTGCTCGAAGGACACCGACAGGTCGAACAACTGGCCGCGATCTGTACGCCGCAGACCCAGCTCACGGTTCATCTCGCTCAAGGGGAAGCGTTGATGGCGGAAATCCTGCTTGAGCTGGTCACGTATGCCACGCACCAAGGCGCTGAATGGCAACTGCTCGCTGAACTGAAAACGCACCGCACTCACCTGGGTGAACAAACCCACGGTAGACCGAAAACGCGCGTTGGAGCGGTTGAGAATCGGCACCCCCACTACCCACTCATCGCGTTGGCTGGTGCGGGTGAAATACACGTACATCGCCGCCAGCAACACATGAAAGGCCGAGGCCTGATAACGGTTGGCCACTTGTTCCATGCGGTTGAGCAGCGCCACCGGAAACGCTTGCACCAGCGTATTGCTCGGCGCCTGCGCGTTGTGCCGAGGCGTCAACAGCGGCGCGGGCAGCACCTGGTATTTGTCCAGCCAATAGGCACGGTCACGGGCATAACGCGCCGATTGCAAGTAGCGCTGGTCGGTGTCGATAAAGTCGATATAGGACGGCGCCAGTGGCTCCGGTTGCCGACCTTGCTCCAGGTCGCTGTACAGCCGCGCCAGGGATTGCAGCATCTGGCCAAAGCCCCAGCCGTCGAGGATCAGGTGGTGAGCCTGGGTTCCCAGGCGGTAGTGATCATCGTCGAGTTTGACCAGGAAAAACCGAAACAACGGTTCACCGCTCATGGCATACGGGCGGGCCATTTGCGCCTGCATCAATGCCTGGGTCGCGGCCTGCGGGTCGGGCAGCGCAGAGTAATCGTACTGGCCCACTTCCACGGCCATCGCAGGGACGAAGGTTTGCCGAGGCAGGCCCTGGTCGTCGCTATGCAGCTGGGTGCGCAATGCATCGTGTTTGGCCACCAGCCGCTCGACGGCGCGCTGGATCAAATCGGGGACCACCGGCCCGGCGAAATCGACATAGCCGCCGATGTTGTACAGCGGTGAGTCGCCCACACGCAGTTGGTCGAGCCAAATGTCTTGTTGGGCAGCGGTGAGGGGGAAGCAGGCCGGCTGGCGGTTGAGATGCGTCATAAGATCCTTCTCATGGGAGGTCAGGCACTGGCCGCGCGAGGGCCCATTTCGCCGAAATTGCCGGATTTGAGCATGGGGGTTCGGGCCTGTCTGTCACCCGAAACCCGGACACCACAAAGGCGCAAAACGGCCTTGACTGAGGGTTCATTGCTGAATCGATTAAACGCTTGTAGGAAATTGGCTATTTGTGGCCGCTACCAATGCTTAAAAGAATTTTTTAAATAAACATATTTTTCATATAAATCAGCACGTTAATTAAATCTAAAAAGCATAGGCGGTTTTTCGTGGGCGGAATGAGCTGTCAGAAACGTCGAATTAATGACGTGGTTTTTATGGCAGGTTGTGTCCCTCGTTTCCGCTGCATACGTAGGACAAATCCCTATGGCTAAATAAAATCTCGAACGCCGAATTACGTTCAAGGAGCACGGACCGCGCCTCACAAACCCAGGGCGCCCCGTCGACGGTTTTCGACATCAAGGATGAGATGGCTATGAGTCTGACCCGCAGTATTGGCGACACACAGAGCCCGCATTTCTACGCCGAAATGGGTGAGTTGATTTCAAGCAGCGGCCACCAGCACTTCGCCGCCAACATGTTGCACCTCGTGGACAAGTGGGTGCCGATTCATCTGGTGGACCTCAGTGAATGGACCCTCGACGAGCTGCGCGACAGCGTGCGCGAGATCAAGCTCCTGGGCAGCGCCGGCGTTAAAAATGACCTGTCTGCGCCGCAGACCCTGCACCCCATCAAGGACCACCCGCTGCTGCGGCAAATGCTGCGCATGCAGGACCCGCTGCTGATTCAAATGAAGGCCAAGGCCAACAGCGCGCACCCACGCGGCAGCTCACACCAGTGCAACCTGGTGTCGCGCCAGGGCAATCGACGCTGCGTGATTTCGTTCTATCGCCCGCCGACGCAGCCGGGGTTTTCCCTGGCGCAGTTGTCGTTCCTCAAGTGCCTGTCGGACACCCTGCTGCCGTTGATGGAGCGGCACGCGCAAATCCTGCGCCAGGCACCGCACACCGAGATCGAGCCGGCTCACAACCCGCTGGAGCAGTCGCAGTTGCAGCGCGAGTTCTACAAACGTTTGTCCTTAAGCGATATCACCCTCTCAGCGCGCGAGCAGGAAGTGTGCCTGGGCCTGTTGACCGGCGGCACCGTGCCGCAAATGGCGGAAAAACTCAGCGTGAAAAACAGCTCGATCGAAACCTACCTCAAACGCGCCGCAGCCAAGTTGGGCGTCAGTGGCCGACATGGCCTGGCCAAATGGATGGTTGGCGCCTGATGAACAAAGGGATGCTCACCACGCTAGGCGTGGCCTGGATGCTCGGCGGTTGCTCGCTGATCCCCGAGTACCAGCGGCCGGCGCAGCCTGTGCCGGCGCAGTACCCGCAAAGCGGGGTCTACCGTCTGGCGCAATCGGGCACCGTGGCGATAACCCAGGACTGGCAGCACGTGTTCCACGACCCGGCCTTGCAGCAGTTGATCGCCAACGCGCTGCTCAACAACCGCGACCTGCGCGTTGCGGCGCTGAATGTGGAGGCGTTCCAGGCGCAGTACCGCATCCAGCGTGCGGACCTGTTCCCGGCCCTATCCGCCACAGGCGCCGGCAAACGCCAGAAGTTGCCGGGCGATGTGACCGGCACCGGCAAGTCTGCGATTACCTCCAATTATTCCGCCACGTTGGGGCTCAGCGCTTATGAACTGGATTTGTTCGGCCGTGTGCGCAGCCTCAGCGAGCAGGCGATGCTCACGTACCTGGGCACCGAAGAGGCGCGACGCAGCGCGCAGTTGAGCCTGGTGGCCAACGTCGCCAATGCGTACCTGACCTGGCGCGCCGACCAGGAACTGCTGGCCCTGGCCCAGCAAACCCTGGATGCCGACGACCACAGCTGGCAGCTCACCAGCCGCAGCAAAAGCGCGGGCAAGGCCTCGGCGCTGGACGTGGTGCAAGCGCGCACCGCGGTGGAAAGCACGCGTGCGAGCGTGGCCCGTTATGAACGCCAGGTCGCCCAGGACCTGAACAACCTCGCCCTGCTGGTGGGCGCGCCGGTGAATGAGCATTTGCCGGCGCGCCCACTCGCCGATGAGCTGGTGGCGCGCGTGCCCGCAGGGTTGCCGTCCGACTTGCTGCAACGGCGCCCGGATATCCTCCAGGCCGAATATCAGTTGCAGGCCGCCAACGCCAATATCGGCGCGGCGCGCGCAGCGTTCTTTCCATCGGTGACCCTCACGGCCAACGCCGGCAGCACCAGCACGCAACTGTCGGGGTTATTCAAGGGCGGCTCGGGCACCTGGACCTTCCAGCCGCAGATCAACCTGCCGATCTTCAACGCCGGCAGCCTGCGCGCCAGTCTCGACTACGCAAAACTGCAAAAGGACATCACTGTGGCCCAGTACGAAAAGTCGATCCAGACGGCTTTTCAGGAAGTCGCCGACGGCCTCGCCGCCCGCCAGACCTTTAATGACCAGCTGGATGCACAACGCGATTTCGTCGCGTCCAACCAGGCCTATTACGACCTGGCCCAACACCGCTACCGCAGCGGCGTGGACAGCAACCTGACGTTTCTCGATGCACAGCGCTCGTTGTTCAGTTCGCAACAAGCGCTGATTGTCGACCGGCTGGCACAGTTGGTCGCGGAGGTAAATCTGTATACGGCGCTGGGTGGCGCGTGGGGGGATACGCCGGTGCTGGCGACGGCAAAATAAAGCGGGTTTGGATGTGGGCTAGCCACATCCTTTGTGCAGCGTTCAAGGGGTGCGCTGTGCCACCCGCCACACCTTGTTGCCCACATCGTCTGCCACCAGCAACGCGCCTCGTAACCGGCCTGCGGGTTGCGGTTCCACGAACCCTGTTCACCGACAAACACGCCATCGGCGAACGCCGTTGGTAATCGGGCACCTGGTGGCTGCCGATTTCGTCACGCTCGTTGACCACTGTCCACAGTTGGGTGGAGCCAGGCTTCCAGATGGCGGCGCGGCGTTCTTCGGCGTCGAGGACGTTTTCACCGACATTGCTGTTGGAGCCCACCGTCACATAGAGCCGCGTGCCGTCCGGGTTGGCCAGCAGGTTTTTGGTCCAGTAATGGTTGATCCCGGCCGGCAGCCCGGTGACCTTTACCGGCGTGGCGTCTATGTGGGTCTGGCCCGAGGTAACGCCACCTTGACCACCGCGTCAGCGTTGCCGATGTACAGCTCATCACCCACCAGCGCCATGCCGAAGCATGCGCTTGGCCGGCTTGTGACAACCACTCCGGCCGCCCTGCAAATCACAGCCAACGGCCCATCGCCAGGCTGAACGGCGAGAACTCGGCAAACTGCCAGCGCAACGCCAACGCTGCCGGGCGCCGTACCGCATGCTCCACGGTCAGCGTCCATAACCGCTGCGCACCGTCGAACATGGCCACTTCGGGGCCGCTGAGGATCAGCGCGGTGCGCCCGGCAATCTGCAGCACGTCGCCCGATTCGAAGTCGATAAACAACAGCCCCGCCACAGGGTTGGCCGACAGGTTGCCCAGGGTGTTGAAGAACAGATTGCCGGCGAAGTCGGGAATGGTCAGCACATTGCCGTCGACGCGCACGAAGCCGGTGTTGCCGCCGCGATGGGAGACGTCTACCGAGCGTGCGCCCTCCTCGTCAACGTAGCTTGCGACAAAGAAGGTGTCAGCGTTGCGGATCAAGTGTTGCGCGGCGTCATCCAGCCCGTTCAGGGGCTCGACCAAGGTGCCGGGTTGGCGCGCGATGCCCTCGACCGGGCGTTGTTGAATGTACTTGGGGCAGTTGCCGAACGTGTGCACCACCTCGACCGAAAAGCCAGCGTGACCAAGGCTGCCCACGCGCCCGTTCATGCGGTTGCGGCGGCGGGTAGTGAGGTCGATGCCCAGCAGGCCCACGGACGCACCGCGGTGTAACGCAGCCAGCGCCGGGTCGCCCTTGGACGGCAAGCTGTCGATCTGCAAGGTGTGCGGGTCGGGTGAATGGGCAAACCCCGGCGCGCCTTCGAGCAGCGTCGCCCAAGGGATGCCTTGCGCATCCACCACCGCGAGCATCAAGTAGGGCAACAGCGGATAAAAATCCCGATGCTGCTCCGGCAAATGGTCGCGGATCACCTTGGGCCCCACGACTGCCATGCGCTCGGCAACGCCGGCGCTTTGCTGCATCTGCCGTTCGCCGGCATGCCAGGGGGAGGGTTCGATCAGGTTCATGGCGCACACCTCAGTGTTGGATGGGTGAATGCTGCGCTCTATCGCCCATCGAGAGAATGCCCACGCTTGGCAATCCAGCATTACGCCAACTGAAACGCCGGATGGTCACGCAGCGCTGCCACGCAGTGATCGACAAAACTGCGCACGCGCATCGGCGCGTTGCGGCCTTCGCGGTACACCACGTGCACCGCCAGCGCCGGCGGTTCAAAGGCCAGTAGCAGGCGACGCAACTGGCCGCTCGCCAACTGTTCATGCACCGGGTAGCTGAGGCAGCGAATCAGCCCCGCACCGTGCACGGCGGCATTGATCGCGCCTTGCACCGTGGTGCAACTCAAGCATGCGCGCGCCTTCAATGAGCCGCCTTTGAAGCCCCAGTCAACCTGATCGGCACTGGCGATCAGGCGATGCTGCTTGAGGTCGTCGGGATGCGCCGGCTCGCCGTGAGCGGCCAGGTAGTCGGGGCTGGCGCAGAGAATCGGGCGCACCTGCCCTACCCTGCGGGCGATCAGTGACGAACTGGGCAGTTCACCGACCAGGATTGCCACGTCCAGCCCCTCTTCATGCAGATTGGGGTAATAGTCGTGATAGCGGGCAACGAGACGCACGTCGGGGTAACGCTCCATATAGCCAGCCAACACCGGCGCCATGACGTAGCGGCTGAACAGAAACGGCAGAAAGATTTGCAGGTTGCCCTGAGGCTGCGCGTGCAAACCCTGGGCCGAGGCTTCGGCGGCGTCCACCGCGGCCAGCAGGCGCACGCAGTCGGCCAGGTAGGCGCTGCCCGCGTCGGTCAGGCTCATACCTCGCGTACTGCGTTGCAGCAACTGCGCGTGCAGGCGCGCCTCCACACGCGCAATCGCACGCATCAGGGTCGGGCTGGAGACGTGTGCGTGACGGGCCGCCGAGGCCAGGCTCGGTTGCCCGGCGAGCGCCGCAAACAGCTGCATATCGCGATAACGCTGCATCAGCTGCGCCGCTTCAGCGCCGGGTTCAGGGCCGTGTCCTGCCCGAGGCGCTGAGTGAGAAAGTCGACAAAGGTATGAATTTTGGCCGGTACCCGCGCGCTCTTCTGGAACACCACTTGGATCGGCAGAGGCGCCGGCTCGAAATCCTCCAGCACAATCTCCAGCTCCCCCGCCGCCACCGCCGCTGCGACTTGATAGGACAGCACCCGCGTCATGCCCCAACCCAACCGCGCCAGGTTGATCGCCGCGTTATTGGCCGTGACCACCAGACGCGGCTCGATAGGCACGGTCAGCGGTTGGCCGCCCTCGATAAACCGCCACTCACTCACCAACTGGCTGGAGGACGACGTGACAATCTTCGCTTCACGCAGTTGCTCCGGCCGCGCCGGCCTGCCGTGCTGGTCGAGATACCCTGGCGCAGCACACACTACGCGGCGCACTTCACCCACCTTGATTGCCTGCTGCCCGGGCTCGTGCAGATGGCCGATGCGCACGGCCACCTCCACGCCTTCATCGACCATGTTCACCACGCGGTCGACCAGCAAGGCGTTGATGTTCACCTGCGGAAAACGGTCCAGGTAATCGCCCAGCACCGGCGCCACATACAACTCGCCAAACAGCACGGGCGCGGTGAGCGTCAGGTGACCGCGCGGGATGGAATAACTGCCTGCCGCCGCGTCCTCGGCCTCGTTCAGTTCGGCGAGGATGCGTCGGCAATCTTCCAGGTAGCGCTGGCCGGCTTCGGTCAGGTGCAGGCTGCGCGTGGTGCGCGCAAGCAGTTGCGTGCCGATGCGTTGCTCCATGGCGGCAATGGCCCGGGTCACGCTGGGCGGCGAGGTTTTCAGGCGGCGTGCGGCAGCGGCGAAGCCCGCCTCCTCGGCGACCGCGAGAAATACCTGCATTTCATGAAATCGGTCCATCGGCGCTCACTCTTCTGGCCACAGATCATTTAAGGCGCTTGCAGCCCCACTGCCGTGCGCGGCATGCCGACAAAGCCTGGCAAGGCCTCGATGCTGGCGAGCCAGGCGCGTACCTGAGGGTAGTCGGCCAGCGACACATTGCCTTCCGGCGCGTGGGCGACGTAGGTGTAGAAGGCAATATCGGCAATACTCGGCTGCTCGCTGGCCAGGAAGCGGCTCTGGCCCAGTTGCTGCTCCACCAGCCTCAGCAGGGCGTGCGAGCGACTGATGGCGCTGACGGTGTCGACCTCGGCGCCAAACACCACGGCCAGTCGCGCGGCCGCCGGCCCGGCGTGAAGTTGACCGGCGGCGGCCGACAGCCAGCGCTGCACGCGCGCCTGGCCGGCAGGATCACTCGGCAGCCATTGCCCGTCGCCGTAGGTGTTGGCGAGGTAAACCAGGATCGCATTGGAATCGGCCAACACCGTGCCACTGTCATCGATCACCGGCACCTGGCCGAAGTGGTTGAGGCGGGCCATAAAGTCCGGGGCTTTCTGCGCGCCTTGCTTGAGGTCAACCAGAATAAATTCATGGCGCAGCCCCAACAGCGACAACATCAGCTCCACTCGGTGGGAGTGGCCGGACAGTGGGAAACCATACAGTTTGATTGCAGGCTGGGACATGAAAGGCTCCAAGGATGAGGTATCGACGCCGCCATGTTCCACCGCTGCGCTGATCGAGGGAATCATCAGGATTTACAATCCAGCATTTCACCGGACGAAACAATCACTGCGCGAATAATTCCAGGATCAGGCTGAACAGCGTGATCTTCACCGCGCTGTCCAGCTCGGTCCAGGCCAGTCCGGTGCTGGCCTCATACGCCCCCAGCTCGAGGTGACGCGACACGCAATTGGCCGGCAGCGCGCGCGCCGCCTGTTGTGGCAACACCCCGACGCCCAACCCGGCAGACACCAGCGCGAGCATGGTGGTGAACTCGCCCAGCTCCGAGGCGATGTTCTCCCACACCGTGCCGTTCGGTGATGCGGTGCAAGCATTTGAGCTGGCGGCGGACAAGACCCAGGCGATGAACGTGGTGCTGGACTTTGGTGTGGCGGATCTGGATTGAGGCCTTCCCGCCAAACCCTGTGGGCGCTGGCGGGCTTCAGCGAGGCTGTGATAGCGGTGGTTCAGTCAGCTTATTCGGCGACTGATACACCGTTATCGCAGGCAAGCCAGCGCCCACATTTGGGCGGTGCTGGCTGCTGTGTCAGCGCTCTTGCAGCCGGTCGCGCAAAAACCGGTGGTGGGTGGAAAACAGCCGCCTATAGGTGAGCAACACCGCACCTACCGTGCCCAGCGCCGACGACGCGGCGATCAGAAACATGATCACGATCTGATACCGCACCGCGTCCACCGGGCTCTCTCCCGCCAGTACCTGGCCGGTCATCATGCCGGGCAGGCTGACGATGCCAACCACCGTCATCTGGTTCAGCGTCGGGATCATCCCGGCGCGTACTGCCTGGCGGATGGCTTCCTGCGCGGCTTCCCAGCGCGAACCGCCCAACGCCAGGATCATCTCGATGGTGTTGCGCCCCGAGGTCAGTTCCTGAGTCATGCGCTCGATGCCCAGCGACACGCCGGTCAGGGTATTGCCAAGGATCATCCCCAGAATCGGGATCGCATACTGCGGCTCGTACCACGGGTGGATGCGGATCACCGCAAACAAACCCACCGCCGTGACCAGCCAGGAGCTGCCCCACACCGACAGGATGCTGTCGACCCGTTGCCCGCGATAGGTCCTGCGTCCACGCCCGGCCGCCGACAGGCCGGCGATCAAGGTCATCGCGCACATCAGCGGCAGCACCACGTACCAGTAGGCAAACTCGAACACCCAGCCCAGCAGATAACCGATGGCCAACAACTGCACCACCGTGCGCACCGCCGCCCACAGCAACTGGCGACCCAGGCCCAGGCGCAACAGCAAAGACAGCGCGCCGTTGATCAGGATCAGCGAGGCGGCGATGCCCATGTCCAGCGCGGTGAGGTTTTGATAATTCATGGTTGGGCCACTGCGCTCAGCACGCCGGCGCTCATCTGCAGGTGGATGGCGCTCATGCGTTGGGCCTGGTCGAGGTCGTGGGACACCCAGATGAAAGCACGCGAGGTGTCGCCGGCAAACCAGGCGTCGATCAGCGCTTCCACATCACGGGAGGACGTAGGATCAAGGGCCGCTGTGGGTTCGTCGAGCAACAGCACTTCGGGGTTGAGTTGCAGCGTGCGGATCAGCGCGACCACCTGGGCTTCACCGCCCGACAGGTCACCGGCATTTTTGTGCAGAAAGTCCGCCGTTTTCCCGGCATGCCCGAGCAGCGTGGTGACCGCCTGCAGGTCGAAGCGGCGCTTGCGCAACGTCTTGAGGCTGAACGGAAAACGCAGATTGTCTTGCACCGTGCCCTCAAGCAGCGCAGGGCGTTGCGAGAGGTAGCTGATGTGGCTGCGGTAATGGGGAATTTCGGCATTGGCAACGGGCTGGCCATTCCACAGAATCTGCCCCGCAGTGGGCGCATCCAGCAGCGCCAGCGCACGCAGGAACACGCTTTTGCCGGAGCCGGAAGAGCCGGTGATCGACACGCGGTCGGCGCTGTTCAGGGTAAAGTCTGTCGGCTCAAGCAAGGCCACTTGGCGACGCTCGTCCACGCGCGTGAGGGCGCGGGTTTCTATCAGTGCGCTCATGGACGCGGTGTTCCTCTTAAATCCTGTTGGGCGCAATGGTGCGGCAGGTGCACGAAGATTTCATGAAAAAATTCAAACTATCGCCGTTCATGTCGTTCACACCTTCACGTGCAATGTAAACAGGAGGCGACATGCAATACCGACAACTGGGCCATTCAGGCCTGCTGGTGTCCGAAATCATCCTGGGCACCGTGCCCTTCGGCGGCCGCGCCGAGTTTGAAAAGTGCGGCGCGGTGGACGTGCCGCAGGCCAAGCGCATGTTCGACATCGCGTTCGACGCCGGCGTGAATATGGTCGACACCGCCGACCTCTACTCCCACGGCCTGGCCGAAGAAGTGGTGGGCAAGGCCTTGGGCGACAAGCGCCACGACATCCTGTTGGCCACCAAGGGCCGCAGCCCGGTGGACAAGAACCCGAACAACTCCGGTTCCTCGCGCTACCACTTGATCCGCGCCTGCGAAGCCAGCTTGAAGCGCCTGGGCACCGACCACATCGACCTGTACCAATTGCACAATTGGGACGGCATGACGCCCATCGAGGAAACCCTCGAAGCGCTGCGCCTGTTGGTCGGTTCGGGGAAGATCCGCTACTTCGGCACCAGCAACTTTACAGCCTGGCAAATGATGAAAACCCTGGGCAAGGCCGAGCTGCACGGCATGCTCAAGCCCATCACCCAGCAGATTTACTACACGCCGGAATCGCGCGAAGCCGAATATGAACTGCTGCCGCTGGCGCTCGACCAGTCCGTTGGCACGCTGGTATGGGGCCCGATGGGCGAGGGCCTGCTGACCGGTTCGACGCGGCGCGGGCACAAACCACCGGCCAATACCCGCCAAGGCAGTGACTGGCCGGAACCCTATGTGCATGACCAGGAACGCGCGCTGGATATCATCGAAACCCTCGCCGCCGTAGGCGACGAGCACGGTGTATCGGTGGCGCGCACTTGCCTTGCGTGGCTCAAGGATCGCCCGGGCATTACCTCGCTGATCGTCGGCGCCCGCACCGAAGCACACTTGCGCGACAACCTGGCGGCGACCGAACTGAAACTCACCGAAGAACAGTCTTCACGCATCGAGGCGGTGACGCGGCGACAGCCGTTGTATCCGTACTGGCATCGCTTCACCGCCGGGATCGACCGTTTTGACCCGGCGGAGCAGCCGTTCCTGGCCGAGCATCAAAAGACCATGGATGCGCGCAAGGACAAGTAAGAGCAACACAACAAAAAGGTGGGAGCGGGCTTGCCCGCGAAAGCGGTGGTTCAGTCAGCACATTGGCTGACTGACACCGCGCTTTCGCGGGCAGGCCCGTTCCCACACGTGCAGGGTTGCACTGAGCGCCAATGCTGCCTATATTTCCCGCCTGGCGCTCTCTACGCCACCTTCCGCGGAAAGGGCTGCGCCCAAGACACTCACGCTGCATTTCATTTCTACGACTCCCAACCTTAAAGCGGAAAAGGTATGTGCAAGGAGATCGTATGTCGCAACGCCCTGTATCCTCCAACACCGATGGCCGTCTTAACCTTGAGCAGCAGCGCAAGCGCGCCAAGGAACTGTTGCCGCGCCTGAAAAGCCAGGACCCCACCGCCACGTTGTCCCAGGCCCAATGGCACGTCGCCCGGCAACTGGGGTTCAGCAGTTGGCCCAAGCTCAAGGCGCACGTCGACGCCCTCGACTTCGCCGCCCGCCACCCCGCGTTTGAGGCCAGTGATGAAGCCCGCACCACCCACTGGCGTTGCGGCAGCGACATTGCCCACACCCTGCAGGTGGCGGGGTTCAAAGGCCAGTTCCAGATGCTCACCGATCCGCTGTGCATGGGGCCGGTGCGTGACCTCCCCGGCGACGCGTTCCGTGCGATGCGCAGCGCGTTTATCAGCCAGGCCTTCGCTCTGGACCCCACCGAAGTCGCGCGGCGCATCAATGATGAATACCACCAGCTTGAGGCCTTGGCCGACGCCGATCACAGCGTGCTGTGGTGCGAGGCAGATGCCTATGACCAGCTGTTCCTGATCCGTGCGTTGGCCGGGCTTGAGCAGGCACCGCGCAAGCTTGAGCTGATCGAAGTGCACCGCATTCCCGGCGTCGAGCGGTTTATCGGCATTGGCCAACTGGCACCCGACGTCCTCGCGTGGTTATGGCCACAGCGCCGGTTGATCGACGATGAGGCCGTGCAACTGGCCAAACGGGCCTGGTCGGCTTATTGCAATCCCTCGCCGGTCGACTGGGCGCAACTGGCTCACGGCAACCACCGCGCCCTGCCCTTGCTCGCGCCCGCGCTGACGCGCCAATTGCAGGAGCTGCCAGGCAGACGCGATGGCTTGTCACTCACCGAACGCTTGTCCCTGCAGTATATCGCCGAAGCCGGGCCGGTGCCGTTTGGCCGGGTGTTCGCAGAACTAATGGCCAAGCGTGAGCCGCTGCCGTTTCTGGGCGACATGATGTTCCATGCGTTGTTGCGACCGTTGATCGATGGTGACGCGCCGTTACTGGTTGAAACTGCAACCGAGCACAATTGGCCGCGTCGCCCACTCGCACTGACCCCACTGGGGCAGGCGGTGCTGAACGCCGACGCCTATTGGCTGGACCACGCCAGCCATACGCGTTGGGTTGGCGGGGTATGTCTGGAACCCCGCCAACCCCATTGGACGCTGGATGACGACCACCAACCTTTATGGCGTGATTGACGGCCGCGGTTCGTGGATCGGGCACCCGTTGTGCTCAGCCCTGAACCCGGACGACATCTCGTAAGCCGGTTTACGCACGCGCATTACTCCGCCCAACGGGCGATGCGCCGCCAGCCCGTGCCACGGGCTGAAGGCCATGCCGTCGTCGATTTTCTGGACGTTTTCAGGGCTCCAGGCCGCCTGGGGTTCGAGGTCGATGCGCGCCACGGTCACGTACGGGCTGAGGTCCTCGGGCCATTGCACGGAAGCATCCTCGATGGGCATTTTTTCCAGGTCAGTGGCCAATTGCACGCGCACCTCCCAGGTGCCGCCGCTCTGGGCAAAGTACGCCTCGACGGCTGCGCGCAGGCCGTCGGGGTTGTCACCAAAGTCCACGTGCAAGTCGGTCAATGCCGTCAGGTTGGACGACACCGGCACCACAGCGACTTTGGCGTAGTAAGGGCCATAGAGCATCGGCACCACGCTGGAAAAGCTCTCGCCAAGAATATGGGTCTGCGGATGGCCGCCGAGGCTTTTCAGCGTGCCGCTTTCGCCGCCCATGGATTCAAGGGTGGCTTCCACGCCTCGCAGCAGCGCCGAGAAGGCTTTTTTCATGCCAGGTGCCTTGTCAGTGGTCTTGGCCAACAATTTCAGCGTCTTCAAAAAAGCCTTGGGCGTTGCGGCCGTGAAGGCCTTGGCGTTTTGCATGACGAAATCCTGGGTGACCTCGCCATCACTGCCCGGCAATCGCGGGCCGTCCACGCCGACGATCTTGATTGCCAGCCCGCGGGGCGTGGACACCTTGTCATCGAGAATATCGCCAGGGTTGGTCGAAAAGCGCAGGTACACCGGCAACCTCACCGGTTTGGCAAACGCGCCCTGGGCCAGTGTGGCAGGCAGGTTTTCCAGCACGCTGATGTGCCCGCGCAGCAGGCCATGGGCCTTGGCGTGGACACTGCGAGTGGCGTGGCCACTGTCGCGAAAGGTCGTTTCCATGATGCCGTGCAGCGCTTCGGCCAGCTCCTTGCTGGTCTGCGCTTCATCATCGGGAATCTGTTCGAATGACGGCTCAAAAGCCAAAGGCTGAATCGCTGGGTTGACTGCAGGTAGGTCGTTCATCAGGCGTCTCTCCGCTCGGCAAGGTATTCACGGCAGGCTTTTTTTAATAGGCAGCGACGACTGAATAAATGCGGCCGTCTTGATTGATAGGGCCGAGGCAGAGAAACGGATGTTCAACAAATCCGCACGGCGTCGGACGAGCGGTTAGCCTGCCGCCCGGAAGCCCGCTCGAACCTTTTGCCAAGCGTACTCGTCGTAACGTTATCCCTCACCGATAAAGCCCTCAGGTGCAGCCCATGCTCATCTATCCAAAAGCCCACTTTCACCCCTACACCCACGCGAGCGGCGGCTGGGGTTCGGCGCAGTCGGTGATGAAAATCCTCTGGCGCGAGCAGGCCTTTGCCAAGGCCACCAAAGCGCTGCTCAAACAGAACAAGCCCGATGGCTTCGCCTGCGTCAGTTGCGCCTGGGCCAAACCCGGCAAGCCGCATGCCCTGGAGTTCTGCGAAAACGGCGCCAAGGCCACGGCCTGGGAACTGACCTCGCTCAAGACCTCACCCGCGTTCTTCGCCGAACACTCGCTCAGTGAACTGCGCCAATGGTCTGACTACGCACTGGAGCAACACGGTCGACTGACCCATCCAATGCGCTACGACGCGGCCACCGACCGCTACCGCGAAACGTCATGGGAGGAGGCTTACCGCGAGATCGGCGCGCAATTGCAAACGCTGCAACCCGACAGCGTGGTGTTTTACGCCTCGGGCCGCGCCTCGCTGGAAACCTCGTTCATGTACCAGCTGTTCGCCCGGGCCTATGGCACCAACAACCTGCCCGACAGTTCGAATATGTGCCACGAAAGCACCTCGGTCGGCCTGCAGGAAAGTATCGGCATCCCCGTCGGCAGCGTGACGCTGGAAGATTTCGAGCACACCGACTGCCTGTTTTTCTTCGGCCAGAATGTCGGCAGTAATGCCCCGCGCATGCTTCACCAGTTGCAGGATGCGCGCAAACGCGACGTGCCGATCATCACCTTCAACCCCTTGCGCGAACGTGGCCTGGAACGCTTCGTCAATCCGCAATCACCGGTAGAAATGCTCACCCCCGAATCCACCGTGATCAGTACCCAGTATCACCAGGTGGCGATCGGTGGCGACACGGCCGCCCTGCTCGGCCTGGCTAAAGTGCTGCTGGAGCTGGACGACCAGGCGCAGCGCGACGGGCGTGCGCCGGTACTCGACTACGCCTTTATCGCCGAACACACCGAAGGCTTCGAGGCGTTTGCGGCGATGGTTCGCGCCGCGCAGTGGCCGACCATCGAGCGCCGCTCCGGCCTGAGCCGCGGCGCCCTGGAAGCGGCCGCGCAGGTGTACGCGCGCAGTAACCGCGTCATGATGATCTACGGCATGGGCCTGACCCAGCATCGGCACGGGGTGCAAAACGTGCAGATGCTGGTGAACCTGTTGCTGATGCGCGGCAATTTCGGCAAGCCGGGCGCAGGCATCTGCCCGGTGCGCGGCCACTCCAATGTGCAGGGCCAGCGCACGGTGGGCATTACCGAAGACCCGAAAAAAGTCCCGGTCGAGCTGATCGAGCAGCAGTTCGGCTTCAAGGTGCCGGAGCAAATGGGCCTGTGCACGGTGGACGCCTGCGAAGGCATTCTGGCCGGGCGTGTGCGCGGCTTCATCGGCTTGGGCGGCAACTTCCTGCGCGCGATTCCCGACACCTCGCGCATGGAGCCCGCCTGGCAAACCTTGCAACTCAATGTGCAGATCGCGACCAAACTCAATCGCACGCACTTGCTGCCCGCGCAACACCAGTGGCTGCTGCCGTGCCTGGGGCGTATCGAAATCGACCGGCAGCAGGGTGTTGAGCAAACCTGGGCCACCGAGGACAGCACCGGCTGCATCCACGGCTGGCATGGCAGCGCCGAACCGGTCAGCGCCCACGTGCGCGCCGAGGCCAGCATCGTCGCCGGCCTGGCCCAGGCCACGTTGCCAGCGGGCGGCTCGATTGACTGGCAGGGCTGGAGCGCGGACTACTCAAAGGTGCGCAGCGCTATTGCCGCCATCTACCCGCAGATCTTCCACGACATGGAGACCCGCATGGCCGAACCGGGAGGTTTTCACCGCCCCATCGCCGTTGCGCAGCGCGAATGGCTGACTGAAAGCGGCAAGGCACAGTTCGTGCTGCCCGCCACGCTCAATGAAGACGATGACGTCAACACCCAGGTGCTGGCGCGTGACGTGCTGCAACTGATGACGCTGCGCAGCAACGACCAGTTCAACACCACGATCTATGGCTACGAGGATCGCTTTCGCGGCATCAGTGGCACGCGCGAGGTGATCTTCATGCACCGCAACGATATCGCGCGGCTGGGTTTCGAGAACGGTCAGGGGGTGATGTTGACCACCGCCATAGAGCCTGAGGTCAAGCGCCAGGTCGGCCCGCTGGAAATCGTTGCGTATGACATCCCCGAAGGCTGCGCCGCGGCGTATTACCCTGAATGCAACCCACTGGTGCCGCTCTGGCACCACGCCGAACGCAGCAAGGTGCCGGCGGCCAAATCGGTGCCGATACGCCTGAGCCTGCCGGTTGATCAACGCTTGGGCGAGAGCCCGACCGCGCAGGCCACCACCGCCGGATCGCCCTGGTAGATCGCGCGTGGCGCCGCTGACGGCACGCTGGTCCGGCTGTCAACGGCGCGCAGCACCGGGCGTTCGACGGTTGGCAGGCTATGGTCCGGATCGACCACTTCCATGCAGCGACGCAGCGAGTTGAAATCCGGCGATTGCGACAGCGACAAGTGCAGGGTCTGGCTGACCGATACCGACACCACCGAGCTTTGCGCACATTGCCCGTCGTAGATCAGCGTGTGGCGAATCAGCGGGTTGTCATGGCAATACTTCAACAGGTTGACCTGCCGCGAGTGCACCAGCGCGGTGTTGATGATCAACAGGTCGAACGCCACGACGCCCGAACGAGTCAGTACCTGCAGCTCGTCGAACGAGCTCAAGGGGACGATACGGTGATAGCCCAGCTGGTTGAGCATTTTCTCGATCT
Source organism: Pseudomonas sp. 14P_5.3_Bac1 (assembly GCF_025466135.1). Classification (NCBI taxonomy): domain Bacteria; kingdom Pseudomonadati; phylum Pseudomonadota; class Gammaproteobacteria; order Pseudomonadales; family Pseudomonadaceae; genus Pseudomonas; species Pseudomonas sp. 14P_5.3_Bac1. The sequence continues at coordinate 70,148 of NZ_JANLOF010000085.1, forward strand.
TGATCCGTTGCAGAATGTCTGCATCGGCAATCAGAAGGCGTAACGCTTTATTGGACATAGGTAAACCTGACAGTTGGGCATCCGCGTCGATCATTCAACGCTGACCACGTTACCTGTCAGGGGTGAAACCTGACTTTAAGGCGATTCTGAAACGGTAACCGGGTACAGCCGCGCACTTTTAAGAATCGCCTGAAAGCCCCCGCTGCGCCCTGCCCCTACCATGGGCCGCGTTCCCCCACGCTCCCATGGATTCATCTGTGCTCATGTTTTTACTCAGAATGATGATTTTAACCTGCGGATTGCTGGCCCTTGCACCGCCGCCTGCCAGCGCCGCGCTGAAGGTCGAAGGCACGCGCCTGATCTATTTCGGCCATGACCGCGAAGCCAACATCGGCGTGGTCAACCAGGCTGCACGGGAAGTGGTGGTGCAAACCTGGATCAGCGGCGAGGACGAAGCCAGCAGCCACAGCGTGCCGTTTGCCGCCACCGAGCCGTTGGTGCAACTGGGCGCTGGCGAGCATCATCAGTTACGCATCCTGTATGCCGGTGAAGGGTTGCCCAGCGATCGTGAATCGCTGTTCTGGCTGAACATCATGGAGATCCCGCTCAAGCCGGAAGACCCCAACAGCGTGCAATTTGCGATACGCCAGCGGCTCAAGCTGTTCTATCGGCCACCCGCGCTCAAAGGCGGTTCGGCCGACGCGGTGCAGCAGCTGCAATGGAGCAGCAACGATGGGCGCACCGTCACGGTCAGCAATCCCAGCGCCTTTCACCTGTCGCTGGTGAACCTGCAAACCGACGGCCAGGTGCTCAGTGATTACCTGCTGCTCAAGCCTTTCGAGCGCAAAACCCTGACCGCGCCAGGCCCGTTGCCCAAAGGCACCACCCTCCACTTCACCGAAATCACCGATATCGGTTTGCAAGCCCGCCACAGCGCGGCGCTCAACTGATGGTTCGCGGGGTATTTGCACCAATGTCACTCACCAAACGAATGCTACCCATGCTGCTGTGGGCTTGCGCAGTCCTGCCCGCCACCAGCCATGCGCTGGCCTGCCGTGAGGACGGCAGCGACTCGATCATTACCAAGGAAGCCTTGGGCACCGCCCTGGCGGTGGCGGCCGATGCGCCAAACGGCAGCATTATCTGGGAGTCCGGCCCACGCTCCACCAATGTGATTTGCAAAGATGACTACTACTACGGCCGCGAGGAAATCTACTTCTACGTCAACCCGGCCAACGTCAGCATCGGCACGGGTATCCGCGTGGGTATTCGCTATAACAACCAGCCGATCACCCAAAGTACCGGCAAGGTCGGCACCGGGTTCTTTTCCGACCGCGGCTGCAACCTGACCAACTGCAAAGGCTGGGAAAAGGCGCGCTTCACCCTCAACTTCAGCGTATTCATCGAGAAATACGACCCGACGCCTCCCAGTGGCCAGGCCAGTACCCTGACCGAGTATCGGGTGTTCCAGCTGGACGGCGTGCGCGGGCTGAACTCAAGGCCCAACAGCAACTTCAACTACGTGGTCACCGGCATGAACGGCATCCGCTTCGTGCCCTGTACCCCCGAGCTGACGATCAGCCCCAGCGTGGTCAGCTTCCCGATGCCCTCACGCAAGTTTGCAATCGGCGAAGTCGCCAGCACCGCAAACTTCAGCTTGAACCTGCGCAAAGGCTGCGACACGCCTTATACCGTCAGCGCGCGCTTCGCCACCACGCCAGGTGGCGGCAGTGTGATCAATGGGTTGCTGGTACCGGACAACAATAAATCGGTGGGCATCGCCCTGTCCCGCGCCGAGAGCCAACAACAATTGCCGTTCGACAATTGGTTCACGCTGCAGAACCTCATGGGCCTGGGCCAGAGCCACGACGAATTCCGCGCCGATTTGAAATGGCGCACCCTGCCGATTCCCGGCGCATTCGAGGCTGCGGTGGTGGTGGATATGTATTACAAATAGCTGATTTTTAAGGATCGTCTTATGCCACGCGGCACGGCCGACGCTTAAAGTCCGCCGATGCGATTGAAAAGTTATCTGCTCCAGATCAACCCCGTCCTCTCCCGACCCGAAGCAGCCAGAAGGCTGCTTCGTATTTTCGCGACCGTGCTGCTCATCGGCATCCTCAGCGGCGTTTACACCTTTCTGCTGTCCACCTTCAACAACGATATTTCCCAACGCCGTGGCTACATGAGCAGCGCCATCGCCGAAGCCCATACGTTTTTCACCAACCGCGAGGCGCTGCTTGAAAGCCTCAGCCTCTCGGCGGTGCGCAAGCAGTCGAGGATTTACCCCTCCTCTCCCGAAGAAGAGCATGTGCAGCTGGGCGACACGCCGGGTAACCAGTGGAGCATCTGGCTGACGGCACGCCTGCGCGACTACCTCAAGGCCAAGCAACTCAACCTGCTGTACGTGAACGCCGGCCCTACCCCGCAGGTGACACGGGTGTATGACGCGACCGCGCAAGTCCTGCCGATTTCCAAGTGCATGCTCAACCGCCTCAAGGCCTTGCAGCACAGCGATCCGTCCACCCTCAACGAGTTGTGGCTGAGCGACCGCACCGAACACCATTCGCACCTGTACATATTCATCCGTCTGGATCGCCAAGACCCCACTTCCGGCTGGCTGGGTCTGGAAATGGAAAGCCGTGAAGTGTCCTCGACCCTCAGCGACCAGAGCGCCGGCGAGTTCATGATGCTCAACTCCCAGGGCATGCTGGTATTTACCAACAGCGACGACACGCAGATGCGCCAGCAACACCTCAGGCCCAAGGAAGAAAGCTTTTTCGGCTTTGTCGGCAACGGCTTGCTGCCCGATCACCTGGTGATCCGCAAGCACCTGAAATCCTCGGACTGGCAGTTGATGTATTCCATCGACCTGCGCGCGGTGGTCACCGGCTTGTGGAAACAGCTACTGGGTTCGCTGCTGTTCTGCCTGTTCAGCCTGACGCTGATCTGGCTGGTGATGCGCCGCGTCGATCAGCGCTTCATCATTCCCTCGATCCATCGCATCCAGGCGCTGATCGAAAGCGAGGCGTTCGGCCGTGATGTGATCCAGACCGCGCCTGTCGCCCTGTGTGTACTGCGCCGCACCGACGGCCAGGTGGTGCTGGAAAACACCCTGGCCCAGCAATGGCTGGGCCACGGCCCGGAGCGCGAGGCGTTGCGCGCCGGTTGGATCGCGCAGGCCTACGCCGGTGAGCCGTCCGAACGCAGCGATTACTTTGAAACCATCGACGGCCGTCACCTGTACCTGAGCAGCGCACCGACCCGCTACAGGGGCGAGGACGTGCTGTTTTGCGCCTTCAGCGATATCAGCGTACGCAAACAAGTGGAAGCGGCGCTGGAAGAAGCGCGGCAGTCGGCAGACGCCGCCAACGCCGCCAAGACCTTGTTCCTGGCGACCATGAGCCATGAAATCCGCACGCCGCTGTACGGCGTGCTCGGCACTTTGGAATTGCTGGCGCGCACACAACTGGACGCCCAGCAGAAAGACTATCTGCAGGCCATCGAAGGGTCTTCCTCGACCTTGCTGCAACTGATCTGCGACGTGCTTGACGTGTCGAAGATCGAAGCCGGGCAGCTGGCTCTTGAAATGAGCGAGTTTTCGCCGCTGGACCTGGTCCACGAAATCATTCAGGGCTACGCCGCGGCCGCCCAGGGCAAAGGTTTGCAGCTGTATGCCTGCTTCGACCCGAAGCTGCCGGAACGGCTGATCGGCGACGTGACACGCATCCGCCAGATCCTCAACAACCTGCTCAACAACGCCGTGAAGTTCACCGACTACGGGCGCGTGGTGCTGCGCGTCAAAGTGCTTGGCCGCGATGGCGAACGCTCCAGTGTGTTGTGGCAAGTCTCGGACACCGGCAAAGGCATCGCCCAGGAAGACCAGGCGATGATTTTCGAGCCCTTCTACCAGAGCGAAGGCAACACTAACGTGGTTGCCGGCACCGGCCTGGGCCTGCCGATCTGCCAGCGCCTCACCGAATTGATGAACGGCAATATCCGCATGGTCAGCGAACTGGGCCTGGGCAGCAGCTTCAGCCTGATCCTGCCGCTGGAAGAAGCGCCGACTCCACCGATGACACCGCTGCTGGCCGAGACGATCTACGTGGTGTCGCCCATCCCGGAACTGGCGCATTCGATCAGCGGCTGGCTGCGCCGCTGGGGTGCCCGCGCTCAGACCGGGCTGCCGACGCTGCCGGAAAGCCATCTGCTGCTGCAAGTGCATCCCGGCAGCGTCGATCCATCGCTGGCGCCCGAGTGGCCGGGCCCGGTGATTCACGTCAGCAGCCATGCCTGCACCGCGCTGGAGGCCGAGGCCGGCGCCTGGCACGTCAACCTCAACCACTTGGGCGCTGTTCATCAGGCCGTGAGCCAGGCCCAGGGGCTGTGGGTGGCCCGCGCCGGTGAGCAGACGCGTCAGCGTGACTTGAACAAACTCAACCTGCACCTGCTGGTGGCCGAGGACAACATCATCAACCAGCTGATTTTGCGTGACCAACTCGAAGAACTCGGCTGCACCGTGGAGCTGGCGGCCGATGGTCAGGAAGCGTTGCAGCTGTACACCGCCGGCAACTTCGACGTGGTGCTGACGGACGTGAACATGCCCCACATCAACGGCTATGAACTGGCGCGCGAACTGCGTCGTCAGGGCTGCCCGTTGCCGATTATCGGGGCCACCGCCAACGCCATGCGCGGCGAGGCCGACCTGTGCCTGGCCGCCGGCATGAACCATTGCCTGGTCAAACCCTTTGCGTTGCGGGCTCTATTCAACTCCCTGGCGCCTTATGCACGGATCACCCATGAAGCCCCTTAGTATTTTGATTGTTGAGGACCATCCCCTGCAGCACATCTACCTGCAGCACCTGCTCAGTGAGTTGGGGGATTTCATGCTCGAAACCGCCGAGGACGGTAAAGAAGCGCTGGAGCGTCTGCGCCAGCGCGATTTTGACCTGGTACTGACTGACCTGCTGATGCCCGGCATGGACGGCGTGCAGTTTATCCAGTGCCTGGCCAGCCTGCGCTGCAAGCCGGCGCTGGCGATCATGAGCGCGGCGTCGCGGCGCATGCTGATGGCGGCCAGCCTGGTGGCGAAAAACCTCGATGTGGAAGTGATCGGGCTGATCTCCAAACCGGTCGCCGCCGACGCCCTGCGCAGCCTCGTCGACCAACTCAGGAACACAGTGCGCAAGCCCTCCCCCGAATTGCCCGAGCACCTGGACATCGACCGCCACACCCTGGTGCACGCCATGAGCAGCGGCCAGCTGCAGGCCTGGTTTCAACCGAAAAAGTCCCTCGCCAACGGCCGCATCGTCGCCGCCGAAGCCCTGGTGCGCTGGATGCACCCCGAGCAAGGCGTGATGCTGCCCGCCGCGTTCCTGCCGGCGATCAAGGCATTCGAGCTGGAGGAGCGATTGTTGTGGGTGGTGCTCAAACAGGCGATCCACGCCCAGGAACGCTGGCGCCAGCGTGGCTACGAAATACCGGTGTCGATCAACTTGCCCACGCACCTGCTCAACAGCCATGACCTGGCCGACCGCTTGCTGGAATTCGTGCTGCACCACGACGGCATTCCGGGAATGATCTGCTTCGAACTGATGGAATGCTCGGTGCCCCAGGACATCAGCAACTTCTACGCCGGCGCCTGCCGCCTGCGCATCAAGGGCTTCGGCCTGTCCCAGGACGATTTCGGCAAGGGCTACAGCTCGTACTTGAACCTGGTGTCCACACCGTTTACCGAATTGAAGATCGACCAGGCACTGGTGCAGGGCTGCCACGACAACGAGGGCATGGCGCAGGCCCTGGCAAGCATCATCGCGCTGGGCCGCAAACTTGGCCTCACGGTGGTGGCCGAAGGGGTGGAAACGCCGCAGCAACTGGCTCTGCTGCGCAAGGTCGACTGCAATCAGGTGCAGGGTTTCCTGATTTCACACGCGGTCTCTTCAGAACAATTTCAACAACTTCTGAACAATGATGGCCCCGCGACATCTCACTAGCTGACGGCCGCGGATTATCTGTTCGATAGTAAGGAGTCAGCTCCATCCTGTGCCGATTTATCCTGCGCCTGCGGAAACCCCTGATGAAGCACAACAACGCGGTCCTCGAAGCCTTCACCCGCAGCTCGTCGCGCCTGAACAAAGGCCTGATGGTGCTGCTCGGGATAGCGTTGCTGTTGGTGCTGACCAACTACTGGTCACTGCAACGCGGGGTCGAAACCCGTTACGGCGCCACGCGTTTTCATTTTGCGCGCCTGATGGAGAACCTGGCGGAGCAGGAGTCGTACCTCAAGAGTCTGACGCACCCGGGCATCCAGGCCGAACTGTTGCGCGCCACCAACGTTCAGGTCAGCCTCAAAAGCCGCATGGTCGACAACCACCGTACGCTGTACGAAGGCCAGAAATATTCGTTTTCGGTGCCGTTCAGCGTCAAGTTTGACGAGCAGCAGATCAGCGCTGCCGCCCGGTCGCAGATTTTTGCCCTGGGCGCGCACCTCACCAGCTATTACAGCGCCTTCTGGTCGTCATCGCCCTATGAAGCGCCACAAACCTTTCTGCTCAATCGCCAGACGCCTTACGCCATCACCGTTCCGTCGGTGGGCTACCAGCGTCGAGAAAGCGCCGAGGAAACCGGCAACCTGGTGGCGCTGGTCAACGCGGTGCAACAGACCCTCGAGCAGACGCCGCAGCCGCTGGAACAGAACCGCGTGTACTGGCAGGCCGGTCCCGCACCTGCGCACCTGCTGGCCTATATCGGCCTGCCCCTCGACGGCCAGGGCCAGGCGGTGGTCGGCACCTTGCTCGACGTGGCTCAGGTTGACGATGTGCAGCGCGCCCTGGACCACTCGGCCTTTGACCGCTTCACCCTGATTGCCCCCGACGGCAGCCGGCTGGTCGGGCCAGACATCGGTGTGCCGCTCAGCGATGGCGTGCACTTCAGGGCAGACGGCTTCGAATTCAAGATTACCCAACGCGGCGACCAGCCCTGGAGCGCAATCTATGGGCTGAACTACTCGCACTTTTTCCATTCGGCCTTGTGGCCGCTGAGCAGCCTGGCCCTGTTGCTGGGCATCCTGATTACGCTGTGCTGGGGCGGTAGCCGCTGGTACCGGCGCCAGGTGATCAACCCCGCGCGCCTGGCGCACGAACGCATCGCCGAAAGCGTGGCGTTCAGCCGCGTGATCATCGACACCGCGCCCACAGGCCTGTGCGTGGTGCGGCGCAGTGACGGCAAGGTGTTGATCGAGAACCAGCGGGCCCAGCAATGGCCAGGCACCGCGCGGCTGGTCTCCGCATTGACCGGTGTGCATGACAGCGCCGACAGCGGCGAGACGCACCTGGAGATCGAAGGCCGCCACCTGCAGATTGGCTTCGTCTCCACCCGTTACCAGGCCGAAGACGTGCGCCTGTATGCATTCAACGACATCACCCGGCATATCGAAGATGCCCAGTCATTAGAGGACGCCCGCCACGCCGCCGATGCCGCCAACGAGGCCAAGACGCTGTTCCTGGCGACCATGAGCCATGAAATTCGCACGCCGTTGTATGGCGTGCTCGGCACTCTGGAACTGCTCGGCCTGACCGACCTGGACCCGCACCAGAAAACCTACCTGCAGACCATACAGCGTTCGTCCGCGACGCTGTTCCAGCTGATCAGCGACGTGCTCGACGTGTCGAAAATCGAGTCCGGGCAAATGGCGATTGAGGCCGTGGAGTTCTGCCCGCTGGACATGCTCGAAGACACCCTGCACACCTACGCCGCCTTCGCCCAGCGCAAGGGTTTGCAGCTTTACAGTTGCATCGACCCGCAGCTGCCCGACAGCGTACTGGGCGACCCGATGCGCATTCGCCAGATTCTCAACAACCTGGTGAGCAACGCGCTCAAGTTCACCGACATCGGGCGCGTGGTGATCCGCGCCCGGGTCACGGCGTGCGACGCCGAGTACGTCAACCTGGAATGGCAGGTCACCGACTCTGGCGTGGGCATCCCCGAGGCGCAGCAGGCCAAGCTGTTCGATGTGTTTTACCAGGCTCCCGACACCGCCGGCGAAGGCGGCGCCGGGCTGGGGCTGCCGATTTGCCGCTGGCTGGCGCAAATGATGGACGGCGAGATCAAAGTGGTCAGCGAGCCCGGCCTGGGTAGCAGCTTCACCCTGAAAATACGCCTGCCGCTGAGCAGCGGTGCGCTGACCAACCCGCCGCTGATCGAACCCAGCGCGACGTCTGTGTATGTGCAGGCGCCGGTGCGCGAGCTGGCGCAGTCGCTGTGTGACTGGCTCAATCGCCTGGGCATTGCCGCGGCCCTGGCGGCGCCCACGCCGGAACAGGACAGCCGCCAGGCGGTGCTGGTCGATCTGCTGCCCAGCGAGCCCGCCCGCTACTGGGCCGGGCAACGCGTGCTGTGCCTGCCCGGCGCGCACAGCCCGCCGCTGCACACGGCGCAGGGCTGGGTCGTGGACGTGCACGACGTACGGGCTATCGCCACCACCGTGTCGCTGGCCCAGCATGGCAAGCATGAGCAACCGCCGGCGGCCCTGCCACAAAGCGCCGGGCAGCTTGGGTTGCGCATCCTGGTGGCCGAGGACAACCCGATCAATCAGGCGATCATCAAGGAACAACTGGAGGCGCTCGGCTGCTCGGTGACCCTGGCCGCCAACGGCGAGCAGGCGCTGCAGTTGTGGCAACCGCACGCCTTCGACCTGGTGTTGACCGACGTGAACATGCCCTTGATGAATGGTTATGAGCTGGCCCGCACGCTCAGGGCGCATGACCCGCAATTGCCGATCATCGGCGTGACCGCCAACGCCATGCGCGAGGAAGGCGTGCGCTGCCTGGCGGTCGGCATGAACGCCTGGATCGTCAAACCCCTGAGCCTGCAAACCCTGCGCGCGCAGTTGGTCAAGCTGTGCCAGGTCAAGGCGCCGGTCGAACCGCCGCCCGCGCCGTTCGACGACCACGTGCAGCTGTCGGACAAGATGCGCCCGCTGTTCATCAGCAGCGTGCAGCAAGATTTGCAGCGACTCGGCGCGGCACTGGCGCAGCGTGATGCGCGCGCGCTCGCCCAACTGCTGCATTCGGCCGCCGGCGCACTGGGCGCCGTGCAGGCGCTCCCTCTGGCCCAGGCCTGCATCGAGCTGGAAAACGCACTGAACCGCGGCAGCCTCGACACCACGCTTGAGCTCAAGGTGAAGGCGGTGATGCAACGACTGTCGGCCGTCCTGGACACTCTCCAGCCCGGGCACACTTCCCTCACTTGAACTGGCACTACGGACGGCCCTTTATGAAAAAATTCAACGTGGTTATCGCGGACGATCACCCGATCGTGCTGCTCGGGGTACGCGAACTGGTGGAGCGCGACACGCGCTTTCAAGTCGTGGGCGAAGCGGTGTGTTCGGCGGGCCTGATCGAGCTGTTGCAGCGCCAGGGCGCCGACATCGTGATCACCGATTACAACATGCCCGGCGACTCGCCCTACGGCGATGGGCTGAAGCTGGTGGAGTACCTGAAACGGCATTTTCCGCAGGTGCAGATTTTGATTCTGACCATGATTTCCAACCACCTGATCCTCACGCGTCTGCAGGAGTTGGGCGTGGTCGGCATCATCCAGAAAAGCCAGTTGCACACCGAGATTCAACTGGCGCTCAAGGCGATTGCGCAACAGAGCGCCTACCGCAGCCTGGAGCCGCCCAAGACCTCGGTGATCGAGACCCTCACGGCCATCGACGAGCGCTTTACCAGCTTGTCGCCCAAAGAGTTCGAGATCTTGCGTTTGTTTATTTCAGGCATGAGCGTGAGTGATATTGCGCGCAGCCAGAACCGCAGTTCAAAGACCATCAGTGCGCAAAAAATATCGGCCATGCGCAAACTTGAAGTGAGCAGCGACCAGGACCTTCTCGCCTATTGCCTGGCGCGCAATATCTTCAACTAAGCACACCGTGCAAGCCATTCCCGGGCAATGGCTTGGCCCCCTGTTTGCGGGCTCCGAAACTGCCTTGCGGTGCAACTAACCCGTCTATTGCGCGGCTTATAAGAATCGTCTTATTCGCTCGCAGCGCCTGCCCTCTTATTCTTTCCTCGCAGTTCAACAACCGCATTTTCCAACTAACACTTACGGACATCATCATGAAGAAGTTTTCCCTGGCTGTTATCGCCTCGGCCATTATCGCCGCCTCCGGCAGTGCATTTGCCGATGATCCGGCACCGACGCCTACCCTGGGCGGCAGCGGTAAAATTACCTTCACCGGCGTGATCAACAACGACGCCTGCTCGGTAGACGGCGCCAACTCCGATCGCAGTATTTCGGTGGACATGGGCAACGTTTCGATCAAAGACATGGGCACCGCGGAAAACCCAACCGCCGGCCGTGTGACTGCCAAAGACTTCAACCTGAACGTCAACTGCAACCAGGGCACCAAAGTCGCGATGATCTTTGACGCCAACAACGGCGGTTCGGGCCTGGTGACCGGCAAGAACGTACTGGCGCTGAACGCCGGTTCCGCTTCGGCTAAAAACGTCGGTATCGCCCTGCTCGACAGCAATGGCAGCTTGATCGACCTCAGCTCGCAGGCCACTGCGCGCATCGAAAGCACCATGCACGGCACCGGCACTGCCGGCGGCGACGCCACCCTGAGCTTTGCGGCCGCCTACGTCACCACCGGCGCTGCCGGTGCATCCACCGCCGGTCGCGGTGATGCCACCCTGCCGTTCATCCTGCAATACGAGTAACCCCGGCGCCCCGTGCACCGAACGCGCGAGGCCACACGGCCTCGCCATTCTCTTTTTTGATTACACCGGATAACCCTCATGCTGCCTCGTTCTCTTGCCGCATGCCTGGGGCTGCTGGGCATGCTTATGGCTACCCAGGCCGCCGCCAGCATTTCATTGAATGCCACCCGCATCGTGTTCGATGGCGACCACAAAGAAGCCAATATCACCGTGCGCAACGGTAACCAGGATGTGTTGATTCAGTCCTGGGTCGACATGAATGACTCCAGCGGCAGCCGTGCTCCGTTTGCCGTCACCCCGCCACTGGCCCGGGTGTTCGCCAAGGAACAGCAACTGCTGCGCATCTTGTATGAAGGCACGGGCATGCCCACGGACCGCGAGTCGGTGGTGTGGTTGAACGTGCAGGAAATCCCCAAGGCCAGCGAGACCGAGAACACCTTGCAGTTGGCCATTCGCCAACGCATCAAGATTTTTTTCCGCCCTGCCGGCCTGACCGGCAGTGCGTTGCAGGCGCCTGCACAGCTGGAGTGGACATTGGTCAAGCACGGCGCGCAAACGCTGTTGCAGGTGAAAAACCCGACGCTGTACCACGTGTCCATGGCCGACGTTAAGGTGCAGGCACAACTGGCGAGCGACTCGACCATGATCGCGCCCGGCGAGCAAAGACAGTTCGCGCTCAAGACGGCGCCAGCGCCCGGCCCGGTGCAACTGTCGTTTTCCAGCATCAATGACTACGGCGCACAGAATCATTACACCGCGCCACTTTCGGGCATCGCTGCACACGCCACCGAAGCACGCCTCAACCCCTAAGCACTTTCTCTAACCCACAGGCTCACGTTGCGTGCGTGTTCGCGTGCCCGCCTGTTCGCCAATCAGGGATGTCACAGGTCTTCGCATGTCTTTTCTTTCCAGTAACAGGCCCGCGCGTGGCGCACTGAAGTTGAAGACGCTGTCGTTCGCGATTGCCGCCGGCCTGCCGGCCTGGGCGATGGCCGAGGACACTGCGCAAACCTTCAACACCACGTTCCTGCAAGGCTCGCAGTCAACGGTCGACCTGCAGCAATTGCTCTCGGCCAACAGCGTGCTGCCGGGCAATTACCGCGTCGACCTGTACAGCAACGAAGTGCTGGTGGGCCGGCGCGACATCGACTTCAAGCGCAACCCGAAAAACGACCGGGTCGAAGCCTGCCTGACCCTCGATCTGCTCAAGCAGCTGGGCATCGACATGCACCGCCTCCAGGCCGAAGGCAAAATCGACCCGCAGCAGCCGCAGGAATGCTATGCCCTCGCCGAGATGATCGAGGAGGCCAGCGTGCGTTACGACAGCAGCCGCCTGCGCCTGATGGCGAGCATTCCGCAGGTGGCCATGCAGCGCGGCATGCGCGGTTACGTCGACCCGCAACTATGGGATGACGGCGTGCCCGCAGCGTTTATCAACTACCAGCTCAACAGCAGCCGCACCGCCGGCGACTACAAAACGCGCCTCTCCAATAACCTCGGCCTGCGCAACGGTATCAACCTGGGCGCGTGGCGCCTGCGCAATGAATCGAACTTGAGCGGCGGCACCGGGCGCTCGAACACTTACACCAGCAACCGTACTTACCTGCAGCACGACGTGACGGCGATCAAGGGCCAGTTCAGCGCCGGTGAGATTTTCTCCGACACCGACCTGTTCGACAGCGTGCGTTATCGCGGCCTCAAACTGGCCTCCGATGACGGCATGCGCGCCGACAGCGAGCGCGGTTATGCGCCGGTGATCCGTGGCGTGGCGCAGACCAACGCGACGGTGGAAATCCGCCAGAACGACTACATCCTCTACACCGCCAACGTCGCGCCGGGGCCGTTCGAGATCAACGACATCTACCCCAGCGGCTCCAACGGCGACCTGCAAATCACCGTGATCGAAGCCGACGGCACGCGCCGCGTGACGATGCAGGCGTTTTCCAGCCTGCCGATCATGGTGCGTGAAGGCCAGGTCAAGTACAGCCTCTCGGCGGGTACCTTCAAGAGCAACGCCGACGGCCTGGCGAGCCCGCGTTTTCTCAGCGGCACCCTGGCGTACGGCCTGACCAGCAACCTCAGCGGAATTGTCGGGTTGCAGGCCAGCGAGGACTACAACGCACTGTCCATTGGCGCCGGCAAGAACACCTCGTTCGGCGCCTTCTCGCTGGACACGACGCACTCCTCCAGCAAGGCGCAAGGGAAAACCACCCAGGGCAGCAGCGTGCGGGCGCTGTATGCAAAAACCTTCACCGGTACCGACACCAACTTCACCCTGGCCGCCTACCGTTACTCCACCGAGGGCTACCGCACCCTCAGCGACCATGTCGAAGACAACAGCCAGGACGTGCGTGTGCGCACCGGCCACTCTAAAACCCGCACCGACCTGACCATCAACCAGAGCATCGGGCGCAACAACGAATTTGGCAGCGTGTACGTGAATGCCAGTGACCAGCGCTACTGGAACCGCGGCGGCTCGCAGAGCTTTTCGGCCGGCTACACCAGCAACTGGGGCGACCTGAGCTACAACCTCGGCGTAACGCGCACCAAGCAGATCGTCACCTGGGGCCAGCCGAGCAGCGACACGCAATTGAACCTGTCGATTTCGTTCCCGCTGGGCAGCCAGGCCCGCGCGCCGCGCGCGTTTGTCACCAGCAGCCGGCAGCACGGCGACACCACCACGCAGGCGGGCATCAATGGCTACGTCGCCGATACCAGCGACACGTTTTATTCGGTGCAGGCCGGCCACAGCGACACCAGCGGGGATTCCGGCTCGGTGAACATCAACAGCCGGACGTCCGTGGCGGATGTGAGCCTGGGCTACAGCCAGGGCCAGGGTTACAACTCGCAGAACCTCAACCTCGCCGGCTCGGTGGTCGCTCACGCAGGCGGCATCAACCTGGGGCAGACGGTCAGTGAGACCTTCGCACTGGCCGAAGTGCCAGGCATCTCCGGCGCGAAGATCAGCAGCTACAGCGGCGTAGAGACCGGCTATAACGGCTATGCAGTGATCCCCAATGCCCAGCCTTACCGGGTGAACTGGGTCAGCCTGGACACCCGCGACCTGGGCGGCAATGTGGAAATCACCAACGCCACCCAACAAGTGGTGCCGCGCCGTGGCGCGATCGTGGTGGCGCACTACAGCGGCACCACCGGGCGCCGGGTGTTGTTCGAGTTGTTTGATGCGCAGCACAAGCCTCTGTCGTTCGGGGCTTCGCTGGAAGATTCGGCCGGCAAGCAACTGGCGATTGCAGACCCGAATGGCAATGCGCTGGCGTTGGTGGAAGAGGATCAGGGCACGCTGATCATCAAGTGGGGCGATCAGCAGTGCAGCGCAAGCTATGCGTTGGCGCCGCAGAACAAGGCGCTGAACTATGAGCGCCAGGCGTTGGTGTGTAGGCCTTGAAGGGGCAATCCACATCCTTGCTGTCTGATTCTCGAAGATCCAAATGTGGGAGCGGGCTTGCTCGCGAACGCAGTGTGTCAGTCACCAGATACATCAACTGACACTCCACCTTCGCGAGCAAGCCCGCTCCCACATTTCGGTTGAGGTACAGCTTAAGGTCAGCGTTTAGGCTAAGGTGCTGCCGATGCGCCCTCCTCTTCGAGACTTGCCCATGCGTAACCTGATTTTCGCCGGTGCCTGCCTGCTGGCCACAGCCCTCGCAGGCTGCCAGCAAACCCCACCGGCCAACGATCAACTCGACGCCGTGCTCTGGGCCCAGACCTCCATCGACATCATTTGAACCGTTCGTTTTTGCCCATTTCTCGGGCAATCCAAGCCGTAAACAGGGTCAGCGCAATTAAAAACGTTTCAATAGCTGCCAACCAACTAAGGGTGAACCAATAGTGTTTCGGCTGCCCCGCCAGCGTGTAAGTGATGGAAGGCCCGACGCGACTGAAGGACACCACTACACCTCGAATCAACCCATCAATAATCTGGTAGCCGGAAAGCCCTACAATAACGGTCAATAGCGCAGTGATGTACCAGAACGACCGGCTGTCTGAACGCTTCATAAAACTTCTCTTAATCTCCTAGATTGCGGGGGCAAATGAATCCGCCGCAAATTCTGGCGGCCGCATGTGCTGTCTATTTTGATGAAGACGCAGTATACGGGCACGTGGTGGGGGCTCAGGCTTTCACGTTCTGCCGGATGTTCCAGCCAAACTTCACCGGCCCACCGTCCTTGCCGCCGTCGGCTTTCTGCGGCTGGTAGCCGACATCGACGGTGGCGAAATTCAAGGCGAAACTGTCGTGCAGCACATCGGCGCCGTTTTCAGCACTCGTGCTGTAGGACACCACCATGACCTCCTTCAGAGTGATCACCAGATACTCCACCGGGCTCGCGCCTCCCGCCTTGCGCACCACCAGTTTCGCTTCCGGATAATGCTTGCCGCTGGCGCAGGCCATCATCAGGTTAGGGCTGGATTTATCCAGCGGCTTTGTCAGGTTCAAGTTGGCAATATTGACCTTGCCCGCACCGCCACCCGTGCCGCTGTGCATCGAACCCGACTGCGACATTCCCCACGCCCAGTGGGTAATATCGATCTCATCGCGATGGGCTTGATCCCTTGACTCACCCTTGATGTCGCCAAGCTTCAAAAACATATCGACGGCCATGTTTGCTCCCTGCCTTGGTGTGCGTTGGTAGTGACGTGGGGGCGCACTTTTCCTTAGCCCCCACGTTGCACGCAAGACGCCAAAGCGGGATAGAGACGCACCCCACTTGAATTGGCGAACCTTCCGACATTCATAGGTGCCTGCGGGTCTTTACGCTCTCGACTCCCGCAAAAACCAGGCGTTAAGGATGACTGCGTCCCTGTTGAAAGATGGTTTCCCCTCGGCTCACCGCACCACGCGTCAGCGGATTGAAAGCAGTATTGATGTGCGTCGGCTGTTTTTTGCCATTGATACCGACCCGGGGCTGATTGGCGCGGGCGTGGTGTACATCGATGAGGCGTTCAACGTGGTGACACTGCGTGAGTTTCAGGCGGTATGCAGCGTGGTGCCGAAGAAGCTGGTGCTGCGCGAGGCGCCTCGCTATGTCGGGCCTGCGGAGTTCAAGCGGATGCTGGAGCATGAGCCGCGGGAGTCAAAGTTAGTGGCGGAGGCGCTTGGCACGGCGGTGACGTGTGCGGGGGCAATACTGAGTTGGATAGTTGTGACGAGTGGAGTGATGTTGTTGCCCTTTACAGCGGGCACGAGTGCGGTGATTACATTTATCGGCCAGGCCGCCCTAGCTGCCAGCGTTACACAATGCATGGTCGGGCTAGGTCGAACCGGCGCCGAGGCGTTTGCTCCGCAACGCCTTGATCGGTTGGATAGCGAAGCCTGGTATCAGGCCGTCGACGCAACGCTGAATGCCATTGCATTACTGGGTGTTGCCACTTCCGCCTTGACCACGATCAAAACAGTAAACACAGCAACGAGAGTCACCGGCAAGCCGCTCAAACAAGTACTCAAAGGCCTGAACCGCCAAGAGCGAGCGAAACTGAATGATGAGCTGCTCAAGCTTCGTGACCCCCGATTGACGTCCAAACTGCTCAAGGTAAAACAAGCCAATGGGGTATTACCAAAACGAATCAGCGCCACACAAATGCAACTTTCTACCGTCAACCATATTAGAGATGCCTTCGCTGCAACCTTGGGTTTCGCTAGCAGCTCACTACCAGGAAACATCAGGACGCTGGCGATTGGTATCTACGAGGAAGCCAGCCAATGAGCAAGCGCGAAACATTAAAAGACCTTGGCGAATCCGCAATGGATGAAAAATGTAAAGATTGGAAATCTTTGCCTTCCGACGAACGCGCTTACGCATACTTCTACTTTGAAAACCCACGAAAGTACAGGAGACGCTATGCGCTAGTGATTGGAGCCGATCTACTTGCCGGCTGTTTCACGATTGCGATGACTGCCGTCCTATTGTTGGTGACCCTTCTCTCAGGACTTCCGGAAGACCTTGCAATCAAAATCTTCTTTTTCGGCAGTGTTGCGACAGGCCTTGTCCTCTTTTTTTCCAAGGCTCAAGTCACCTATGGTCGAATCCGCTTGGTATGGGTCAGTGTCGGCATTTACGTAATCTGCTTACTGATATCGCTGCCCACGATAGCGTACCGTCCGCCGCCTTTTCTCTACGCCATATCCCTGCTTAGCCCGCTGACCGGCCTATTGATCCTCAACAGCCACCGCTACCGCGAACTCCGTCACAAGATGGTAGAAATCCGCCATAAACGCGAAGCCGTCATCGCGACCCTGAAAAAACAGGGTCGCTGGAAATGGTGGTAATCCCCTATCCGACTGCCTGCAACACCTCAGGCGCAGGCTCAGCGCGCGCCGCGGTGTGCCGATTTACCGGCACCGGTAAGCCCAAGTGCCCGCGCAAGGTGCTGTGGCTGTACTCACTGCGAAACAACCCGCGATCACGCAACAACGGCAGCACTTGATCGGTGAAGCGCGCGAAGTCGTCCGGCGCGCCCACGTGGATATTGAAACCGTCCACCGCCTCTTCGACAAACCAGCGTTCGATCTCGTCCGCCACGGTCTTGGGTGAGCCGACAAAACTGGAGAACGGCTTGGCGAAGCGCAGCGCCGCCTGGCGCAAGGTCAGCCCTTGATCGCGGGCGACTTGCTTGATGTTCTCGGCATGCCCGCGATAGCCATTGCTGCCCAGGTCAGGGAACGGCTCATCCAGCGCGTACTGCGTGAAGTCGTGGTAGTTGACCGGCCGACCCAGTTGCACCAGCGCCTTGTGCAAGTCCAGCTCGCCGTTGCGTTCACGGTCGATGGCCTGGGCCTGTTCGTCGGTGTCGGCAATAATCGGCGAGATGCCGGGCAGGATGGTCACGTGGTCGGGGTTGCGCCCGGCGGCGGCAGTACGTTGTTTGATGTCGCGGTAGTAAGCCTGGGCGTCTTCAAAATTGCCCACGCCGGCGAAAATCCCTTCGGCGTAGTTCGCCGCCAGGCTGCGCCCGGACTCGGAGATCCCGGCCTGGAAGATCACCGGTTGGCCTTGGGCCGAACGGGCAATATTCAGCGGCCCGGTGACTGAGAAAAACTCACCGTGGTGGTCCAGGCGATGCTGACGTTGGGGGTCGAGGAATACCTTGCTGGCTTTGTCGCGCACGAAGGCATCGTCCTCGTAGGAATCCCACAGCCCTTGCACCACTTCCAAGTGCTCAGCCGCGCGGCGATAGCGCTCGGTGTGGTCGATATGCTGCTCACGGCCAAAGTTGCCGGCGGCGCCTTCCAGGCCGGTGGTCACCACGTTCCAGCCGGCGCGGCCGCCACTGATCAAGTCCAGGGAGGCGAACTGCCGCGCCACGTTGAAGGGTTCGGTGTAGGACGTGGTCAGGGTGGCGACCAAGCCGATTTTCGAGGTCGCACCGGCCACCGCCGAGAGCAGGGTCAGCGGCTCCAGGCGGTTGAGAAAGTGCGGCGCCGAATCCTGGGTGATGTAGGGGCTGTCGACGATGAACACCAGGTCGAACTTCGCCGCTTCGGCCTGCTGCGCCTGGGCGCGATACCAGTCGATGTCGACACTGGCATCGCCGGGGATTTGCGGGTGCAGCCATTCGTTTTGCGCCGTGCCGACGCCAGTGAGAATGGCGCCGAACTTGAGTTGCCGGGGGAATGTGGACATTTTGATGCTCCTCCGTGGATAAACATGAATCACTGTGGCCAGCGCGCTTGTTGTGGCGAGCGGGCTTGCCCCGCGTTGGGCTGCGCAGCAGCCCCAAAACCTGACGACGCGGTTTACCCGTTATACCGCGGCGGTTGGATTGGGAGCGCTTCGCACTCCAACGCGGGGCAAGCCCGCTCGCCACAGTAAGCCCGCTTGCCACAACAGCCCCGCGCGCCACAACAAGCCAGCTCACTTCAAATCAAAGGGTACGGGCCGCGATGGCTTCGACTTCCACCAACGCCCCCGGCAAGGGCAACGCCACCACTTGCAACGCCGTACGCGCTGGTTTGTTCGGCTGCTCTGGCGTGCCGAAGAACTGCGTATAACCACGCTGCAACCCGGCGAAATCCAGTTTGCCACCGGTTTCTTCAGCGCCGACCAGAAACACCCGCAACTGCACGATATCGCCCAGGTCCAGGTCTTGTTGTTGAAGGATCTTGCGCAGCTTGTTGAACACCGACACCGTCTGCACTTCGGTGCTGCCGTACGCGGCTGGCGTGCCTGCCGGTGCCTGCGCGTCGGCAAGATCCGGCAAAGTGCCGCTGACGAAAATCAGGCTGGCAGACGCCGGCACAGTCACGGTTTGCGAGATTGGAAAATCACCGACGCTGGTACGTTGAATGCTGTCGCTCATGAGGATGCTCCTTAAGACGCGGCCAATGCCGCACGCTGTGTTTGTTGCGTCACGCGGTCAGCCAGTTGCGCAACCACATGGCGCGCCGAGTTGGCCGCCGATTCCTGCCAGATGCCCACGCCGCTTTGCACCAGACCGTCTCCGGCGAAATACACGCGGCCATGGGCCTGTTCGAGCAAGGCACTGGCGTCGGCGGGGAAGTGTTCGCGTTGCAGCCACGGGCCTTCGCTGTAGGGAATCTGTTCCCAGGACACGGCCAGCGGGTTGCGCAGGTGTTTGGCGTAACCCGCATGCAACAGCTCCACGGCCTCCCTGGAGGTGGCGTACTGCTTATCGAACGGCTGCGCGCCAAACACGTCGGCGCCCTCCCCGGTCACGTATCCGGCCACCAGCAAGCCTTCGCGCGTGTTGAGGTCGTTGCTCGGGTACCAGAGCAGGCGCGCCGGGTGTTCGATCCAGGACAGGCCGCCGTAGGTGCGGTAGTCGGTTTCCCAGAAGCGCGGCGATTGCCACGCCACTTTGGTGGCCTGGTCGCTGCGGGTGCTGAGCAACGCGGATTTGATCGGGTCGCTGAAATCGGTGTCGAGTTTGGCCAGCAGCGGCAGCGGTAAGGTCGAGACCAGGTAATCAGCGCGCACCACCTGTTCGCGGCCGCTGTGTGTGTCGTGGTAAGTCACTGCCACGCCATGTTCCAGCTGGCGGACCTGCCTGACCTGAGCGCCCAATTGCACGTGTTCGCTGACGCGTTGGTAGAAAGCGTCGGTGATGCGGTCCATGCCGCCGACCGGCTGGAACATGGTTGCCGAAAACTCAGGGAACTCAGTGTGTAATAACGCGCCCCACAGTTCGGGGTGCAGCAAGCGGTCCAGCGCCAGCGGGCTGCGGCTGGCGGGCAATGCGCCGGGATGCGCGGGTGATTCCAGGTGACCGGCGCGCAGGCTGCCCTCATAGGCCAGTTCTTGCGACAGATCGCCGTAGACCTGCAAGAAGGCCAGCAAGCGCGTGCGCTCTTCGCCGCTCAACACGTCATCGAGTGCATCACGCTGCACGGCCTTGGCCAGCAAGCCGGACAAGTGCCCACGCGCATCGTTGATCGCCTGGCCAACGGTGAATGCCGGCTGTTGCAGGTCCGGGCGCACCTGCGCGCCATGGCTGCTGTTGACCAGCACTTCCAGCGGCACGCCCAGCTCGCTGCAGTAATCCAGAATCGTACGGTGCTGGCTGGGAATCCTGGCCGGGCCGGCGTTGAAATACAGGCTCTGATCAAATGCCACGGTTTGCGTGCGGCCGTCCTTGTAGTCCACGCGGTCGCCATGGCGCAGGGTCCAGGTGCGCCCGCCGACGCGATCGCGCGCTTCCAGCACTTGCACACTGAACCCGGCGCGGGTCAGTTCCAACGCACTGACCAGCCCGGCAATCCCCGCGCCCAGCACCAGCACGCGGGTGCCCTGCCCCAGGCCGGGCTTGAGTTTCAGCGGCTGCGGGCGTCGGTGCGACGACGGCCCCAGCCCCAATACCGCCAGTGCATCCTTGACGGCCGGCTCACCGCCTACCGCGGCAATGCTCGACAGCGCTTCACGTCGTGTCAGTCCCATGATCGATGCTCCTAGTCCGGCAGGCCCGGTGGGTTGATCAGCGACTTATCGACGCGCTCGATGTCCAGGCCCCAACGTTGCAGCACCTGTTCGTATTGGCCGCCGGCAATCGCGCCTTCAAGCGCCGTATGAATCGGCTGGACCAGGCCGTTGTCCTTGCGTGTGGTCACGGCGATATCCGCTTTCAGCGGCCAGCCACCATTGACCGTGCCGACAAGCTTGATGCCGCCGGTGATGGCCGCCGAATAGGCGTACACCGAGTTAGGCCCGAACAGCGCATCGCTGCGCCCCGATTGCACCGCCAGCTGCGCGGCGGCCTGGTCGTCGAAGTACTGCAACAGCGCAGGCTTGATGCCGGCCTTTTCATTCGCCTCGTTCCACGCCAGCAGGACTTTTTCCTGGTTGGTGCCGGAGCCGACAATGATCTTCAGCCCGGCAATGTCCGCGGCCTGCTTGATCGCGGTGATCTTGCTGGTGCTCTTGACGTAAAACCCCAGCACATCCTGGCGATACGTGGCGAAGTCAAAACGCTTCTTGCGCGCTTCGGTCACGGTGACGTTGCTGATCACCGCGTCGTATTTGCCTGAGCTGACGCCCAGCGGCCAATCCTCCCAACTGGTCTGCACCACGTTGAGTTGCAGGCCAAGGCTGTCGGCGATCAGCTGCGCGGTGTCGGCCTCGCTGCCGATGGTGGTCTTGTCGTCATTGGCCAGCAGCGCCAGCGGTGGCCCGGCCACGCCGGACACAGCCACGGTGAACTTGCCCGGCTGGGCAAACTTGAAGCCCGGCGGAATCTGCGCAATGGCTGCTTCGTTGCGCGGCACATGAATGCGCACGCGGTCGGGGCTGAGGTCGACCTGTTGCACGGCAAAAGCGCTTTGCGCGGTGCTGACGGCGAGCGCCAGCAGGGCCACGCGGGCGGTATGGATGAACATGGCAGTCACTCCTTGAACTAAAGCACCTTGCCGAGAAAGGCCACGGTGCGGGGATGTCGGGGTTGGCGGAAAATCTGTTCGGGCGGGCCCTCTTCGATCAGTTGGCCGTCGCATAGGAACACCACGTGGTCGGCCACCTCACGGGCGAAACCGATCTCGTGGGTGACGATCACCAGGGTCACGCCCAGTTGGGTCAGGCCCTTGATCACATCGAGCACCTCGCCCACCAGTTCCGGGTCGAGGGCTGAAGTAGGTTCGTCAAACAGCAGCACCTTGGGGTCCAGCGCCAGGGCACGGGCGATGGCCACGCGCTGTTGCTGACCACCGGAGAGCTGGCGCGGGTAGGCATCGACCTTGTCCGCCAGGCCAACCTTGGCCAGCAACTCGGCGGCCTTGAAGTGGGCTTCGGCCTTACGCCAGCGTTTGTGGGCCAGCGGCGCTTCGGCGATGTTTTCCCAGGCGGTGAGGTGCGGGAACAGGTTGAAGTTCTGGAACACAAAACCCACGTCGATGCGCCGCTTGAGAATCTCGCGCTCTTTCAATTCGTAGAGCAGGTCACCCTTGCGCCGATAGCCGACGTATTCACCGTCGATGGTGATGTGCCCGCTGTCGATCTTTTCCAGGTGGTTGATGGTGCGCAGCAAGGTGGATTTGCCCGAACCGGACGGCCCGAGAATCACCGTGACCTTGCCCGGGTCGATGGTCAGGTCGATGTCGTTGAGCACCTGCTGGTTGCCAAAGCGCTTGCCCACGCCCTGGATCTGGATGCGCCCGGCGCGTGCTTCACTCATGGGTTTTCTCCTTGAGCCAGCGGCGGATGCGTTGCAGCGGCGTCGGTGGCAGCACGCGCGCGGTGCCACGCGCAAAGTGGCGCTCGACGTAGTACTGGGCGCTGGTCAGCACAGTGGTGATGATCAGGTACCACACGGTGGCCACGATCAGCAGCGGAATCACTGCCTGGGTGCGGTTGTAGATGACCTGCACGGTGTAGAACAGCTCCGGCAAGGCCAGCACGTAGACGATGGACGTGCCCTTGACCAGGCCGATGATTTCGTTGAAACCCGAGGGCAGAATCGAGCGCAAGGCCTGGGGCAGGATGATGCGGAAGATACGCCGCGAGGCCGGCAAGCCCAAGGCCGCCGCCGCTTCATGCTGGCCGGCGTCCACGCCGATCAGGCCGCCGCGAATGATCTCTGCCGCGTAGGCCGCTTGCATCAGGCTCAGGCCCAACACCGCCACGGTGAATTGACTGAGCACATCCACCGTCGACCATTCGGCGAACACCACGCCGGTGAACGGCACGCCGAGCACGATGTGGTCATACAGGTAGGCAAAGTTGTAGAGGATGATCAGCACCAGCAGCGCCGGCATCGAGCGGAAAAACCAGATGTAGCCCCAGGCCAACGCCGCCAGCAGCGGCGAGCCCGACAGCCGCGCCAGGGCCAAGGCAGTGCCGAGGATGATGCTGAACACGGTGCTGAGCAATGTCAGCAACAGCGTCTGGCCCAGGCCACGCAGCACCGACGGCGAAAAGAACCACTGGCCGAACACGCCCCACTCCCAGCGCGGGTTGGTGGCCAGCGAATGCACGATGCCCAGCAGCACCAGCGCGGCGAAAATCGACCCGGCCCAGCGCCACGGGTGCCGGGCCGGCACCACGTGCAAGGCTTTGATCGGCGTTGCGACACGCGCCTGGCGAACCGGGTAGTCGGCGACCTCATCGATCAGGTCATAGGTTTTGGCGACAATGGGCATGGTCTATTCCTCGCGAGTTGCGGCCTTAGAAGGCGTAAGTCAGCCGGGTGTAGTAGTACCCGCCGGTAAAACCGTAGGGCGAATACGTGCCGTAGCTGGCGAGCATGGTGCTGCTCGGCACGCCTTGTTTTTTGGGGTATTGGTCGAACAGGTTCTTGGCGCCGACGGCGACGTTCAGGTCTTTGGTGAGGTTGTAGCCAAGGTCGAGGTCGGTGATCCACTTGGCGCTGTAGACCCGGTCGAGGCTGCGGTCGGCGGAAACGTTGACCTCTTTGTACGAGCCGTAACGGGTCAGGGCCAGGTTGAGGTTGAAGCGGTCGATGCTCCAGTCACCGCCCAGGATCAGCTTGGTCTTGGGCTGCACATCGGTAATCAGGCCGCGGGCCTGGCGGTCCATCAGGTCATAGGAGGTGCCGAGGATGTCGGTGGACGCCTTGTAGTTGAGGATCTTGGTCTGGTTCCAGTTGAACGCGGCCGTCCACTTCAGCGAGCCGTACGGGCCGATGTCCTGGTTGTAGTTGCTGACCAGGTCCACGCCTTTGGTGCGGGTGTCGGCGCCGTTGATGAAGTACTGGCCGCCGGAGGTGGAGTTGATGCCGTTGTTCTGCAAGACCTGGGTGACTTCCGGGCCCAGCAGGGTTCCGGTCAGGGTGATGCGGTCACGCAGGTTGATCACGTAGGCGTCGGCGGTGAAGTTCAAGCGGTCGGTGGGCGTGAGGGTGAAACCGAGGCTGAAGTTGGTCGAGCGCTCGGGTTTCAAGCCCTCGGCGCCCAAGGCCTTGGCCGCCGCCGACCCCACGGGCAACACGCCGTAGTTGATCGATTGATACACGCCGTCAACCACGCCATAGGTCGTGGAGCGCGCGCTGAACAGGCTGTTGGCCAGGGACGGCGCGCGAAAACCATTGCTGACCGTGGCGCGCACGGCGAACTGCGGGGTGAAATCGTAGCGCGTGGTCAGCTTGCCGCTGCGGGTTGCGCCGACGCCTTCGTTGTAATGCTCATAGCGCAACGCGGTGCCCACGTACCAGTCCGGCAGCGGGTTGAAGCCCACATCGACATAGCTGGCGAGGCTGTTGCGCGAGGCGCTGCTCTCTTCCGCCGGTGAAATGCCGTTGGTGACCTGCGCCCCGGACGACGCGCAATTGCCCGGCGCCACGCAGTAACCGCCATTGGCATAGGACGCGTAGTCACCGGCCTGCACCTCATAGGTGTCGCGCCGATGCTCGAAGCCGTAAGACAGGTCCAGCGGCTTTTGCAGGCCAATGTCGAAGCCGCGCTTGAAGTCGAGGTTGGTGGTCAGCTCGGTGGAAATCCAGGTGCCGGAGGTGAAGCTGTTGGGCGTGTACTCGCCCAGCGACGGGTTCTGGTTGTGGGTGGTGCCCTGCTCCGCTTCGTTGCGCCCGTAGGTGGTGGACAGGTCCCAGTCCCACGCGCCGACCGTGCCCTTGCCGCCGAACGCGGCCTGGAAATCATCCTCGTCGATGTACCAGGTCGGCGTGTAGCCGGCCGGGTAGCCATTGGGCCCGGTGGTGATGGTGTTGGTGATGGTCGGCAAGCGGAAGTTCTGGCCTTGCTCGGCCTTGCGCCGCGAGTAGGTGGTGAAGGAATACAGGCTCAAACTGTCATCAATCGGCAGCTCGGCGTTGTAGCCCAGGGTCAGCAGGTTGGTCTTGGGCGTGCCGTAGCCGCCATAAGTGGACTTGCCCGCCAGGCCATAGGCTTGCTCGTAGGTGTAACCGTTGGCGCTGGCCTTGTTGTCGTCATTCTGGCTGCGTGCGTCCAGGGCCAACTGCACGATGCCGCCGTTGCCGATTTCGAAACCCTTGTTGAGGCTTTGCTGCACGGTCTGTTTCTTGCCGTCGTAGCCCTGGCCGATGTTGGTCACAGCGGTGCCGCTGGTGTCGGCCTTGAGGATCACGTTGATCACCCCGGCAATGGCGTCCGAGCCGTATTGGGCGGCAGCGCCGTCGCGCAGCACTTCAACGTGGTCGATGGCGCTGATCGGGATCAGGTCCAAGTCAGCCGGCGCCGCGCCGGTGTTGATGCCGTTGATGTTCAGGGTGGCGCTGGTGTGACGGCGCTTGCCGTTGACCAGCACCAGCACTTCGGCGGCACTCAGGCCGCGCAGGTTCGGGGCGCGGGCAATACCGCTGGCGTCCCAACCGGTTTTTTCCGGCAGGGTCAGCGACGGGATCACCGCGCTCAAGGCTTCCATCAAACCGGGCTTGCCGGTGCTTTGCAGTTGCTTGGCGCTGACGACATCGATTGGCACCGGGCTGCTGGTGACGGTGCGCTGCTCGGCGCCACGGTTGCCGGTGACCACCACGGTGGACAGGGTGCTGTCGTCCTGGGCCTGAGCTGCACTCGCCAGCAGGGCCAGCGCCAGGGCGGTGGTGGGGTGTAAAACGTGCTTCATGGCCACTCCAGACTTTCCAGATCGCGAAGTCGGGCGCTCGCGCGGTCGGGCGCGGTGCTCGGATTTTTCGAGGGTGTTTCGGCGATTGGAAACTAGGTGTGGGGCGAGCGAGGGGTTTGAATGGGCAACATACGTTGAACTCCGTTCCAACGATTCTGCCGCAGGGTCTTTACCCGGTTATGGCGCGCAGAATCTGAATCACGCTGGGTACCATCCGAGGTCAGGGGTAGGCTGTTGCGATCAAACATAACGGAATGGATTTTAAAAATATAATGCTATTTAGGCATAAGCTAATATTCTCCAATTTCATTATTTATTAATAATTTTATTCGCATTGGTAATATTTTATTGAGATCAGGCGCGGGTTGCCAGCGTGGTTTAACTGAGCACCCAGGATCAAAATCTACAGCTCGGCGGGCTGACAGCCGACCTGATCCTGGAGGCTGCACTCAATCAAATGTGTGAGCTGGCTTGCCTGCGATGCAGACAACTCGGTGTATCAGGCATACCCGGTTGATGCCATCGCGGGCAAGCCCGCTCCCACATTTGGATCTCTGTGCATCAGATAGATGTGTTGCTGTGCTTTTGCTTCTACCACTCAGGTCGGCTACCAGGCCGCCGTGCTCTGCTTTTCCAAAGCCAGCGTGAGGGCACACCGAGCCCAGGCGAGGTGCCGAGTGATGGGGCGAGGACCTTTTGGTTACTTTTGGGTCCGTACAGGTCCTTCCAAAAGTGACCCGCTGTAAGAGCGGAACCCATAGCGGCCGTTACCGCAGCAACGGATATCTACACGAGCTACCGCCATCTCAGGCGACCCAACTCCCACATTTTCCACCCCATTGCTTCACTTCATCTCGCCGGCCGCAGCAACTGCATCTGCTGGCGATAATCATCCGTCACCTGCCGCGCCTGGCTGCTGCTGGTAATCACCCGAGGCGTAATCAACACAATCAACTCCGTGCGATCCTTGGACTTGCTGGTGTTACCAAACAACCACCGCAACCCGGGAATCTTGCCCAGATACGGCACAGCACTGACACTCTGCGCGTTGTCCTGCTTGATCAACCCGCCCAGCAACACCGTCTGCCCACTTTGCACCGCGACCTGCGTCGACACCGACCGCGTCGATATCCGCGGATTCACCGGCGTATCACTGGTACCACTCTGAGTTTCGGCATCACTGACCTGCTGCTGAATATCCATGTACACCAACCCGCCCGGATTAATGCGCGGCACCACATCCAGAATCACCCCGGTCTGCACGTACTCGACGCTGCTCAAGGTGGAATCGGCGTTGCCGGTATTCACCGTGGTCTGACTGATAGGAATGTTATCCCCCACCTGAATTTGCGCCGGCTGGTTATTCATCACCACCAGCGACGGCGCCGACAGCACCTGAGTGCGCCCATTGGTCTCCAACGCATGCAACGCCACCTGCAAATTGGTACTGACAAACGAATAAAACAACGAATCCGACGCCCCCAGCCCCGCGCCGCCGCCCCCGAGCGCCCCCTGGCTGCCCGAGGCATTCGCCACCGTATTACTTCCCGAATTCCCCGCCAGGCGCCCCAGATACCACTGCACCCCAAGGTCCAGTTCCCCGGTCAACTTGACCTCAAGAATGCGCGTCTCGATCTGCACCTGAAGCGGCGGATTATCGAGGCGTTTGATCGCCGCTTCGATCTCCTTCCACTGCGCCGGACGCGTGCGCACCAGCAGTTGGTTACTGCTCTTCTGCGCAGTAATCCGAGTACCGGCTTCAAGACTTTTATCCGCCGCAGGCGCAGCAACGTCCGGTGCTTGCTCAGGCTCCTCGGCAGGCGGCGGCGCATCTTGCAACCCGCCGGAATTGCTGTTGAGCGACGACAACGTCGCCGTGCGCAACCCCGGCGCAACCTTCGCCGGCGCGTCGTCCTTGATCGCGTCATTGCCGTAGATCTGGCGCAGGTACCTGGCCAGGTCCGAAGCCTTCATATTGCGCACATCGTAGACATACATCTGCGGCTCGTTACCGCCGCCCTCGTCGATGGTGCGGATCCAGTCACCCACCTCGCTGAGGTACTGCGGCTGTGAAGAAATCGCCACCACCGAATTGGTGCGCTCAATCGGCAAAAACCGCAGCATGCCCGCCAACGGCATGCCACTGTCCGGGCCGAACATGGCTTGCAGCTCGGGCATCAACTCGGCCACTGACGCGCGTTGCAGGCCGAACACGCCCACCGACATGCCCTTGAGCCAGTCCACATCAAAGGTGTCGATGGTCTCCTGATAGTTGGCCAGTTCCTCCGCGGTGCCGGCCAGGCTGAGGATGTTGCGCGCCGGGTCCACCAGCAAAAACGCGTTCTCGCGGGCAAACGGCTTGAGCAGCTTTTGCATCTCGGTGGCGGAGATATACCGCAGTGGGAACAACCGCGCAGAGAGGCCGCTGGACGGCGCCGCCACGTGCATTTGCGGCACCAGCTTGCCGGCCACGGCTTGGTCGGCGGGCAGGATCACATAGCGCTGGCCCTGGCGGATCATCGCGTTGTCGGTCCAGGACAGCAGGGTTTCCAGAATCGACAACGCCTGCTGCTTGTCCACCGGTTTGGAGGTGGAGAAGCTGACGTTGCCCTTCACGCCCTGGGCGATGCTGTAGTTTTCGTGCAGCAGGTCGCCCATCACGCTGTTGATCACCGCTTCGATGGGCTGGTCGGCGAAGTTGAACACGATGTCGCCGCCCTGCTCCTTCGCGCTCGGTGATGCGGTGGGCGGGCGCACGAATTGCTGGTTGCCACGGATCACCTGGCGCTGTGGCGCTGACCTGGCTGCAAGCGGTGGGCTTTCAGGCGCAGGCGCCGCAGTCGGCGGCCGTTGTGAACCGGTGCCCTGCATGGCTTCGTGCAGCAGCTCGTCGTCCGCGTCGGGGCGGTCGGGGAAGGCGCCACAGCCGCCCAGTGCGAGGGCGGTGGCCAGGCAAAATGTTGAAGTGCGCATGTCGATCAAGGGAGGGGCTCGCGGGGAAGAGTAATCGGGGGCCGGGTGGACGGCGGCGGCAGGCGCTTGGCATAGAGGTTCAAGGTTTGCGTGCGGCCATCCAGGGCAAAACGGGCGTATTGCGGCGTCAGGTGTTCCAGGCGCCAGCCGTTGGGCAGCGTCTGGCCCAGGCGCACGGTCAGCGGGCGGCCGTCGGCCTGCTTGAGCATCGCCATTTGCAGGTTGCCAGTGATCATGATGCCGCTGAGGGTCAGGTTGGCCAGGCTCGAGACTCGGGCTTTGCCCACCACGCTGTCGGGGCTGCGATCAGGGCTGAACAGCGGCGTTTGCCACGTGGCGGCGAGGCTATCGAGTGTCACGCTTGGCGCCACGCGCGCACTGACCGCAGGGTGCGCACGCGCGACGGGTTCGGGCAGCCACTGCGGTTGATCGCCGATGCTGCTGAGGATGAACGCCATCAGCACGCCGAGTAACCCGGCCAAGCCGAGCAAGCCCCATTCCAGGGGGCGCAGGGCGCCGATCATCGCGCCACCTGCGGTTGCAGATAGCCGCGCACCAACAGGTGCACCAGCAGTTTTCCCGCCCCGCCCCTGGCTGGCGCCTGCTGGCCACGGCGGATGCGCAGCTCATCCACAAACAAAAACGGCGGCTGGTACTCCAGCTCATGCAGCACGGCTTCCAAGGGCTCGATGGCGCAGTTCAGGGTCAGGCTGACTTTGACCTGGCGATACGGCTCGCCCTCGTCCTGCTCGGGGGTGATGGGCTTGCGTTGGGTCAGGCTGCAGCCGCCGCCGAGCGTGGCGTGGCTGTTGATCAGGTCGGCAAGACGCTGCATCAGGTCGGCGGCCACCACGTCAGGGTCATCGCCCGGCAACAGGCTGGTGCTGCTGGCCGGGTCCTGGCGGGCCTGTTGCAGTTGCTGGCGCAGCGCATCGCCCTGGCGCACCACGCCGGCGTAGCGTTGCTGCTGCTCGCGCAACTGCTCGGCCTGTTCGCCCATGTCACGCAAGGGGCCGGCGAACCAGCTGTCGATCAACAGCCAGTAGGCCGCGCCGACGACCACGGCCAGCAGCAGCAAGGCCGCGCCGCGACGTTCACGGGGTGTGAGGGGTCGGCGCATCGGCGGCCTCCTGGCGTAGGTGGGCACGCAAGGCAAACTGGTCCTTGCCGGTGCGCGCATCGGGTTGAATCACCCCTTCGAACTGGGCGTTTTCCAGGCTGTGGCAACCCTTGATGCGGGTGATCAGCGCGCTGGCCTTGGCGCTTTGCCCGGAGATGGAAATCTCGCCGTCCTTGACGTCCAACTGGTCGAGCCAGGTGTCGGCGGGCAGGCAGGTGGTGAGGTCATTGAGCAACGCGGCCAAGGGCGGCTGCGCCAGTTTGCGCCGGGTCAGGTATTGCGCCGCGCCACGGGTATTGAGCAGTTGCTGGCGCAAGGCGTGCACCTCGGCAACCTGGGCTTTTTGCTGCTGCACGCTGGCGCGCATGGCGTCGAGCACGCGCTGGCGGTCGTTGAGCCACAGCAACATCGCCGCAATCAGCAAGGCACCGCACAGCCACGGCAGGCTGCGTTGCAGGCCTTTGCCGGTGGGGCGTTGGCGCGGGCGCAGTGGCGCCGGGAGCAGGTCGATGCCCAGGTGGTTCACATCCACCCGATGAGGGTGCACGCCGAGGGCGGCGCAGTCGGTGAGGATCTGGTCCAGCTGTTCGCGCAGGATCGCCACCAGCGTGACCTGCAGGTGCGTGGCGGTGCGTTGCTCCTGGCGCGCGACGAAGTACAGCTGGTCAGCCTCGAAGGGCGTGTAGCGATCCAGCTCGTACCCGACCACGGCGGTCAGGTTGCGCGCGGCGGCCAGCGGCAGCTGCACGGTTTGCAGCAGCACCGCGTCGGGCGCGAGCATCAGCACCTGGCGCGCGCTGGCGAGTGTGACCGGTTCGCTCAGTGGCCAGTGGCAGACCTGCTCAGGCGGCTCGCTCAGGGCCAGCCATTTCGGTACACAGGCGCGCAACTCCGCGAGCCACAGGCGCCAGCCCTGTTGCAGCAGGCTGCCGCGCCAGTGCCGGGCGATGGGTTCCAGTCGATTCATTCTTGCCAACGCAGCACCCGGTAGGGTTGCGCGCTGTCCTCCGAGGGGCTCAATAAAACGGTGAGTTGCAGGCGTGCCTGGTAGCCGCCGGGGCGCTGTGCGTGGCTGTCGACCACCAGCACCACACCCGGGTCGGCGCCTTCGGCGTTCTGACGCGGCAAGTTCAGCGCCTTGCGCATCAGCGGGCTGGCGAAGGCCGGATCGGGTCGATCCAGGTCACTCCACAGGGTGATTTCCGGCAGCAATTGGCTGTACAGCGTTTGTGTCATGCCGGGCAGCTGGCGCACTTCTTCCAGCACCCGAAACGGCGGCAGGCCTTGCTTGCGGCGCGCCTCAAAGGCTTTGATCAATTGGTCGGCCTGGGCTTGGGTGGCGCCGCAGGCCAGGGCCAGGCGCATCAAGTCATCGGCCTCGGCGTTGATCAGGTAGAGCTTGCCGCGCTCGCTGCGCAGGCTGACGTGCAACTGGGCATCGTCGAAGGTCAGCGGGATGTCACGGCCGTCGGCAATCCAGCGCCGATCGGCCATGACCAGGGCGATGCCGGCTTCGGCAGCCAGCACGGTCTGGGTGTGCTGGCGCAACCACAGGGCCTGGCGGCTTTGCAGCTGTACCCAACCGGCCAGGCCGCCGAGCAACACACTGAGCAAGGCCAGCGCCCACAGCACCAGCAGCAGCGCAGCGCCGCGTTGGCGCCTCATTCCTCCAGCGCTCCGCTGGCGAGGTTAAGACGCAGGGCAATCACTTGGGTAACCCACGGCAGCGGGCCGTCGATGCGCGCGGCAATGCGCACCGCAGCGGGCAAACGCTTGGGCCACGGCCATTGGTTGACCCATCCGGTGGCTTGGCCCAAAGGCGATACGCCGCGGTAACTGAACTGCAAGTCCTGGACGTTTTTGAGCAGCACTTGCGGCTCACTGCGGGCGACGTTGGTGTGCGATTCGAGCTGGGCAAACGACACCTGCAATGCCTGTTTTTGCGCTTGCAGCGTGAACCGCTGAATGCCGCCGCCGAGCACACCCGGCAGCGTCGCCACAAACTGCAATCGCTGGGGCGTGCCGACAAAAAAACCATCGGTCTGGCTGTCATCTTCGGTGACGTCCAGGGGCAGCGCTTCACTGATCGCCGTGCGTAGAAACTGCTGGGCGGCGCGCATCTCATCCAGGCTGGTGGTGTAGCGCTGGGCCTTGGAAACGGCGCGATTGGCGCCCAGCAACGCCCCGCCCACCAGCACCAGCAGTACCGCGAGCAGGCTCAGCACCACGAGGATTTCCAGCAAGGTAAAGCCCTGCTCGCGGCGCTTCACAGGCGCGCCTTCAAGGTACTGAAACGGGCCTGGTGCGGCCCTTCGCTGACGGTCAGGTCGAGGCGAAAAAGGTGCGGCTGTTGTCGGGTCTGGGTCAGTTGCCAGTGGATGCCCTGCAAGTCACCTTCACTGACACCTTCAGCCAGCGGCCCCGCCGCTTCCTGGTCGAGTACCGTCAGCGCCGTATGGGTGAGGCGGTCGCTGTGGGCGACTTGCGACAACGAGCGCGCGCTTTGGCCAAAGGCGACCAGCAACACTGTGCCGCACACCGCCATCAAGGTCAGCGCGGCGAGCATTTCAAGCAAGGTGAAGCCTGTCTGGTATTTCATGGCAGCGCCCTGGACTGCACGCTGCCGGTCAGCCAGCCCACGTCGATGCGCCAGCGCCGGCTGCCATTGGCCAACAACAGGTGGCCGCCGGTTGAGCTGCCGTCGGGGTAAAACTCGACAGCCGAGCCGGCCTGTTCGGCAGTGTGCAAGCTCACCTGCAACTCAGCCGGCCAGTGTTGCAACGCGCGGCCCGGCGCCTGGAAGGTCATTTTCTGCAGATCGAATTCAGTGCGCGCCGCCGTGCCGCTGACAACCGCCCCGGCCCGCGTGGTGCGCAGCGCATCGACCATCTGCCCGACCACGCGACGCTCTTGCGCCGCCTGCAAACCCTGGCGCACGCCCAGCCCCAGCAACCCGGCGGCGAGGCCGATCAACAGGATGACCACCAGCATCTCCAGCAGGGTAAAGCCGCGCTGGGCCATGGCGAGGTTATTCCCAGTTGCCCAGATCGGCGCTGTAGCCATCGCCGCCCGGCTGGCCGTCCTGACCGTAGAAAATCAGGTCGAAGGCGCCGTGCTCGCCGGGGTAGCGATAGCCGAAGGCATGGCCGAACGGGTCCTTGAGGTCGGAGGGCTTGGCGTAGGGGCCGGCCCAGCTGGATGCGTTGGCGGGCTTGTCCACCAGCTGTCGCAGGCTGTTGGGCGGTGCGCCGACGTCGAGGGCATAGCTGTCGATTTTCATGCTCAGGCCGGCCAGTTGCGCCTTGCCTGCGCCGTATTTGCCCTTGTCCACGTTGCCGCCGACCTGGCGCACCACAATGGTCGCGACAATGCCCAGCAACACGATCACCGCGAGCATTTCGAGCAGGGTGAAACCGCTTTGGCGGCGTGTCGATCCGAGTTGAAGGTGTCGCATGGGAGTGGCTCCTTGAAGGTTCATATATTGCTGGTCAGGCTCATCAGCGGCAGCATGATCGCCAGCATGATCACCGCCACCAGCACGGCCATGACCACGGTCAGCGACGGCACCAGCGCGGCGAGCAGGCGGTCGATGCCGCGTTTGGCTTCGACGTCGAACACCTCGGCGACCTTGAGCAGCATGCTGTCCAGTTCACCGGCCTGTTCGCCGACTTCAATCATTTGCAGGGCCAGGTCTGGCAGCAGCGGTTGCGCGCCGAACGCGCTGGCGAGGGTGCCGCCGCCTTTGACCGATTCCGCCGCATCCGCCACTTGGGCCTGCAGCGCCCGGTTGGTGCAGACTTGGCGGGCAATGACGAGTGCCTGCAGCAAGGCCACGCCGTTGCTGAGCAAGGTGCCGAGGGTGCGCGTCAGTCGGGCGGCTTCGACGCGTTGCAGCAGCGGGCCGATCACGCGAATGCCGAGCAGACGGCGGTCGTAGCGCTGCCTGCGCAGCGGATCACGCAGGCGTGCGGCCACGATCCAGATGGCCGCCACCAGAGCGCCCAGGACCCACACGCCATAGGCGCCGAGGAACTGGCCAAGCGCGAGAATGACCTCGGTGATCAGCGGAATCGGTACGCCCAGGTCCTGGAAAATCGGCACGAATTGCGGCACCACGTACGCCAGCAACAGCGCCAGCGAACCCACTACACCGACCACCAGGAACGCCGGGTAGATCAGCGCATTGATGACGTCGCCGCGCAGCAATTGGCTGCGTTCCAGATAGTCGCCCAACTGGTGCAAGGTGCTTTCCAGCGCGCCACCGGCCTCACCGGCGCGCACCATGCTCAAATACAGCGCCGAGAACGTGTCACCCTCCTCCTCCAGCGCGGCGGATAACGGCTTGCCTGCCTTGACGTGGTCGCGGATACGCTCGATCAGCGCGCGCACCTGGGGTTGGCCGGGTGGTTTGAGCAGCAGGCCCAACGCGCGCTCAAGCGGCTGACCGGCGCCGAGCAACGTGGCCAGTTGCTGGGTAAAGCTCACCAGGGCCGCGCCCTTCAACGGCCCGCGCGCAGTGCGCAGCAGTGGGCTGCCGGCCACTTCGATGTGCAACAGCAGTAAACCGCGTTTGTGCAGGACGGCGATGGCAGCCGCCTGGTCCTGGGCTTGCAGCGTGCCGTTGTGGGCCACGCCCTGGCTGTCCAGCGCGCGAAACTTGAACAGGCTCACGCGCCCTCTCCACGGGTGACGCGCAGCACCTCTTCCAGCGAGGTGACGCCCGCCAGCGCCTGGCGCAGGCCTTCTTCATGCAAGGTGCGCAGACCGGCGCGGCGCGCGGCCTGCTCCAGCGTGGCGGCGTCGGCGTGGCGCATCAACAGGCTGCGCAGTTCGTCGTTCATCACCAGCAATTCGGTGATTGCACTGCGACCGCGATAACTGCCCTTGTAGAGCAGAATCGGGCGCTGGTCGGTCAAGCGATCCAGGCCATGTTCTTCGATCAGTTCCGGCGCGGCTTCGAATGCCACGCGGGTCGCCGGGTCCAGGCGCCGTACCAGGCGCTGGGCGAGAATGCCGCTGACCGTCGAGGCGATCAGGTAGCTTTCCACGCCCATGTCCAGCAAGCGCGTGATGCTCGCGGCGGCGCTGTTGGTGTGCAGGGTGGAGAGCACAAGGTGCCCGGTGAGCGAGGACTGGATGGCGATGCGGCAGGTCTCCAGGTCGCGGATTTCGCCGACCATGATCACGTCCGGGTCCTGGCGCACGATGGAGCGCAGCGCGCCGGCGAAGTCCAGGCCAATGGCGGGCTTGACCTGGATCTGATTGATGCCTTCGAGCTGGTATTCCACCGGGTCTTCCACGGTGATGATCTTGCGTTCAGCGGTGTTGAGCCGCGACAACGCGGTGTAGAGCGTGGTGGTTTTGCCCGAGCCTGTGGGCCCGGTGACCAGCAGGATGCCGTGCGGACGTTCGAGCAGGTCGAGAAACGCCGCCAGGCGCTGGCCGTCAAAGCCCAGGCTCTGGAAGTCGAACTGCACGGTTTGCCGGTCGAGCAGGCGCATCACCACCGATTCGCCGAAGCTGGTGGGCACCGTGGACACGCGCAGGTCCAGCGCCTTGCCCTGGACGCGCAGCATGATCCGCCCGTCCTGGGGCAGGCGCCGTTCGGCGATGTCCAGGCGCGCCATGATCTTGACCCGCGAGATCACCGCCGCCGACGAACTGGCCGGCGGCGCTTCGGCGTCGTGTAGCACACCGTCGATGCGGTAACGCACCTTGAGCTGGTTTTCGAAGGGTTCGATGTGGATATCCGACGCGCGCTGTTCCACCGCACGCTGCAGGATCAGGTTGACCAGGCGAATCACCGGCGCTTCGGAGGCCATGTCCTTGAGGTGTTCGATATCTTCCAGCGCCCCGCCCTGCTCATCGAGGTTTTCAATCAGGGTGCCCATGGCGGAGCGGCCCTGGCCGTAGTAGCGCTCGATCAGCGTGTCGACTTCAGTACGCGGGCCGATGGCCAGCCACACCGGCACCTGGCAGGCGTAGGCCAGGGCTTGAAAGGGATAGAGGTGCGCCGGGTTGGCCGCCAATACGCGCAGGCCACCTTGGGCCCAGCCCATGGGCACAACCTGGTAGTGGCGCATAAAGCGTTCAGTGAGGGCGGGCAACGGGTCGAGCAGCGGCGGCGCGGCATCGGCCAGCAACAGCGGCGCGCCAAGCAGGTCCGCCCAGGCGCGGGCCAGTTCGATTTCAGAGACCAGCCCCAGACGCGCGAGCAGGCCGAGCAGGTCGCCGGCGTCCGTAGACAGGCGCCGGGCGCGCTCCAGGTCGACCGTTTTCAGCCCGGCGTGCCGCATCAGCCACGCGCACACGTGGTCGGTGTGCGGGATCTGCAGAGTGCAGGCATCGATGGGCATTGACGACATAGTGTGGGGTGTCTAGTTGCGAGAAAGTATGGCTATTTGGAACTACTGGCCAATACCGGAGAAGTGCCATTAGTTCGCCATGCCGCAGTCGGGGTTAACCGGGTTAATCGACTGAAAGTTGTAAATCTAGTTCCTGATGGCTGGAAACAAACTGAAAAGAATACGCATTGGCTGTCCCGGATTTCCGTTACAGCCCTTGATTTATGGCCTTTGGAGTGAGTCAGCAGAAGTGAGCTAGTTGCAATTAGCCACTTCACTAGTTATTCAAGTGCTCTCACGCTCAATCAAGCGACACTCCAGAAGATTCAATCGCACAACTTCATCCTCCACTGGCAGAACACCCAAACTTTCAAGTACCCGCGTGGCGGCTAATATTCCGATTTCCAAGGCTGGCGGTTTTATCGTGCTCAGACTTGGCAAAAGCATTTCGGCAAAGGGGTAATCACCAAAACCGAGCACGGCGCAGTCTTGCGGGATGTTCAATCCGGCCCGCTGGCCTGCCAGCAAACCACCGGCGGCCAGGTTGTCGTTGGCGAAGAAAATCGCATCCGGCGGCGTGGCGTGGCTCATCAGCACCTGCATTGCCTGCTTGCCGGCTTCGAAAGGCGCCAGGTCCGCATCCGGGGCAAACACCCAGGGCTGCACACCTAGTTGGGCGGCGGTGGCGGCATAACCGTCGCGCCGCTCCAGCGCACTGAAGTCGCCGGGCGCACTGTTCTGCACGAAGGCGATGCGCCGATACCCTTTGGCATGCAGGTAGCGCGCAGCACTGACGCCCACCTCGTAATGGGAGAAGCCAATCTGCAAGGGTTCGCGCGCGGGCACGTAATCCCAGGTTTCCACCACTGGAATATCCGCCTCGGCAATCATCTTTTCAGTGCCCGCGCTGTGGAAACGACTGGTCAGTACCAACGCCGCCGGCGACCACCCGAGAAACGCGCGCACCGCGCTTTCTTCCTGCTCGGCGCTGAAGTAGCTGGACGCCAATAGCAGCTGATAACCATGGCGGCTGAGCGTGTCACTGAAGCCCTGGATGGTGTTGGCAAAGATCGGCCCGGAGATGTTGGGAATCACCATGGCCACGATCCGCCCGCGCGCCGAGGCCAACCCACCGGCCACCAGATTCGGCACATAACCCAACTCGGCCACCACCGCCGCGATGCGCTCCCGGCGCTCTGGCGAGACCTGCTCTGGCTGATTGAAATAGCGCGACACGGTGATCGCCGACACCCCGGCCTGGCGCGCCACGGTATTGAGAGTGACGCGCCCGGCGCCACGGCGTTTGCGCGGTTTTTCTTCGCTCAAGAGGCAATCCTGTTAGAAACGAAAAAGCATATAGGACTAATTTTTTAGTATTTGACGCTCTAAACCAGCCCCAACAATAATGCCGATGTTAGCGCTACCAAAGCGCTTTGTCTGCTACTCGCTCGAGCGAATGCCCAAGACACGACACAGGCGCTGACGGTCGCAGAACCGCAGCGGTTCAGGGCATTTTTGGAGCGGGCACAGCATGCACAACTTTCCACGTCACACTCATTTATTGTTTCTCGCCGGGCTGACCGCCCTCCCCGCGCCGGGCGTATTTGCCGCCGATGAGCAAGAACCCACGCTCAAATCCGTCACGGTCACCGCGACGCGCCGCGAAGAGTCGCTGCAAAAAGTCCCGGTGGCGCTCTCGGTACTCGATGGCGAACAACTGGAGCGCGACAACCGCAACGGCGTGGCGAGCATCGTGCAGCAAGTGCCGTCGCTGAACTTTCGCACCGGCGCGTCGAACAAGGACACCTCGTTGTTCGTGCGCGGCGTGGGCACCATTTCCACCTCCCCAGGCGTTGAACCGACCGTGGCCACAGTGATCGACGGCGTGGTGTATGCGCGTCCAGGCCAGGCCACCCTCGACCTGCTGGACCTTGAGCGCATCGAAGTGCTGCGCGGCCCGCAAGGCACCCTGTTCGGCAAGAACGCCTCGGCCGGCGTACTGAACATCACCAGCAAGGCACCGACCGCCGAGACCCACGGCTATATCGACCAGTCGTATTACAGCGGCAACGAAAGCCGCACGCGTTTCGGCATTGGCGGCAGCCTGGTGCCGGGGGTGCTCAAGGGCTCGATCAGCACGCTGTTCGGCAGTTACGACGGTAATGTGGATAACAAAAACAACGGCCAGGAGGTCAACGGCTACAACCACAAAGGTATTCGCGGCAAGCTGGAATTCACCCCCAGTGACGAGGTGAAACTGACCTTGATCGCCGACTACATGCAGGCCCATGACGACGGCCCGAATGGCGTGGTGAGCAAGTCGCTGACACCCGCGTTTGCCAATGCGTTGAGCCCGGTGCGCGCGTCCAGCGACAACCGCGATATCAACACCGACACGCGCAGCCATGTCGAAGACACCAACAAAGGGTTGTCGGCGCAGCTGGACTGGAACCTGGGCGACTACACCCTGACTTCGATCACCGCCTGGCGCGGCTGGGACAACACCCAATACCAGGATGGCGACCGCCTCGGCACCGTAACCGCCGCCTTCCCCGGCACCGCCGACAAGGGCGAGCTGGCCTTCGACCAGTACTCCCAGGAACTGCGCCTGGCCTCGCCCAAGGGTGAATTCCTGGAGTACGTCGGTGGCCTGTTCTACATGCACGGCAAGGACGAAGAGACCTACCAGCGCACGCTGACCACCCCGGCGCGCACCGACCGCGGCATTGCCGACTACAGCACCACCAGCGACAGCTACGCGGCATTCGGTGAAACCACGCTGAATTTCACCTCCCGCTTTCGCGGCATCGCCGGCCTGCGCTACACCCACGACGAGCTGAAATACGATCACCGCCGCGTGTCGACCTCCGCCACCACGGTGAGTGGCATTCAACCGGCCACCCGCAGTGCCGGTTCGGTAGACGAGGACGGCTGGTCCGGGCGGCTGGGCGTGCAATTCGACATCAGCGACAGCATCACCAGCTACCTGACCTACTCACGTGGCTACAAAGGCCCGGCGTACAACGTGTTTTTCAACATGCAGCCGCGCGACACCAACGCCCTCAAGCCAGAAACCTCCAACACCTGGGAAGCCGGGATCAAGGCCACCAGCTGGAACAATCGCCTGACCACCAACCTTGCGGTCTTCCACAGCGACTACGACAACTACCAGGCCAACTTTTTCGACACGGTCGCCGGCCAAGTCGTGACGCGCCTGATCAACGCCGGCAGCGTCAGCACTGAAGGTGTCGAACTCGATTACGCTTTGCAGGCCACCCAGCAACTCAAGCTGTCCGGGGCCCTGGCCTACACCCGTGCACGTATTGACGAATTCGCCTGCCCCGCCGGTGCGGCGGCAACGTGCAACGTGAATGGCAAACCACTGCCGTTCAGCCCGGACTGGAAAAGCTACGTGCGCGCCGACTACAGCATCCCGCTGGATAACGGCCTGGACGTCGAACTGGGCACCGACTACAGCTGGCAGAGCGAAGTGCAGTACGACATCAGCCAGAACCTCGACACCAAACAAGGCGCCTACGGCATCTGGAACGCCAGCGTGGCCCTGGCCGATTACAGCAATGGCTGGCGCGTGGCGCTGTTGGCCAAGAACCTCGCCGACAAGTCTTATTCACCGCTGCTGGCCAGCGGCGGCAACTACATCTACCGCGCCGTACCCCGTGACGATGAACGTTACTTCGGCGTGCAACTGCGCAAGGATTTCTAAGCATGAGCCGTCAATTGAAACTCGGCGCCTTTCTCATGGCCACCGGGCACCACGTCGCCGCCTGGCGCCACCCGGACGTGCCGGCCAACGCCGGGCTGGATTTCGCCCAGTACAAACGCCTGGCGCAGATCGCCGAGGCGGCCAAGTTCGACGCGCTGTTTGTGGCCGACAGCGTTGCCGCCGCCACGGGTGAGATCGCCAGCCAGATGGCGCGTTCGGATCACTTCGAGCCGCTGACGTTGCTCTCGGCGTTGAGTGCGGTAACGGCGCGAATCGGCCTGATCGCCACGGCGACCACCAGCTACAACGAGCCCTACCACGTGGCCCGCAAATTCGCCTCGCTGGACCACCTCTCCGGCGGGCGCGCGGGCTGGAACCTGGTGACCTCGGACAATGCCGCCGAGGCGCAGAACTTTGGCCGCGATGAGCACCTGGGCCATCGCGAGCGTTACAGCCGGGCGCGGGAATTTCATCAGGTGGTGACCGGGCTGTGGGACAGCTGGGAAGACGACGCTTTTGTGCGCAACAAGGCCAGCGGCCACTACTATGACCCGGCGAAACTGCATGTGCTGGACCACGTCGGCGAGCATTTCCGGGTCAAGGGCCCGTTGAACATGGCCCGCTCGCCACAGGGCCAGCCGGTGGTCGTGCAGGCGGGTTCTTCCGAAGCCGGCCGGGAGCTGGCTGCGCAGACCGCCGACGTGGTGTTCACCGCGCAAACGTCGCTGGCCAATGCGCAGGCGTTTTATGCCGACCTCAAAGGGCGCCTGGGCGGCTACGGACGTGAGGCCGACGCGCTGAAAATCATGCCCGGCGTGTTTGTGGTGGTGGGGCCAACCGAGGCTGAGGCACAGGCGAAATTCGAGGCGTTCCAGGCGTTGGTCGAGCCCGAGGTGGGCGTGGCCTTGCTGGGGCGCATGCTGGGTAATTTCGACCTGTCCAAGTACCCGTTGGACGGGCCGTTGCCGTCGTTGCCATTGACCGACAGCGGGCAACGCAGCCGCCAGCAATTGCTCAGTGACCTGGCGAATCAGGAGCAGCTGACGCTGGCGCAACTGGGCCGGCGGATTGCCGGTGGTCGCGGGCATTACAGCCTGATCGGCACGCCGCTGCAGATTGCCGATGAGCTGCAACGCTGGTTCGAAAACGCTGCGGCCGATGGTTTCAATATCCTGGTGCCGCATTTGCCGGGAGGGCTTGAGGACTTTGCCCAATGGGTGGTGCCCGAGTTGCAGCGGCGCGGCCTGTTCCGGACCGACTACACCGGCAGCACACTCAGGGAACACCTCGGTTTGGTGCGCCCGGCGAATCGTTTCAAGGCGGCTCAGGCATGAAAATCCCTTTGCTGTTGCTGGGCCTGCTGGCCGTCACCCACACCGCGCTGGCGGCCGACCCCGCCACCCTGCGCATCGGCTACCAGAAAGGCTCTATCGCCCTGGTACTCGCCAAGGAACATGGCTTGCTGGAACAGCGCTTTGCACACACCGCGGTGAAATGGATCGAGTTTCCCGCCGGCCCGCAGATGCTTGAGGCACTGAACGTGGGCGCGCTGGATGTAGGCTCTACCGGCGATATCCCGCCGCTGTTCGCACAAGCGGCCGGTGCCGACCTGGTCTACATCGGCGCCGAACCGCCCAAGCCAACCGCCGAAACCCTGCTGGTGCGCAACGACAGCCCGCTGCACTCGGTTGCCGACCTCAGGGGCAAGAAAGTGGCCTTCCAGAAGGGCTCCAGCTCCCACAACCTGATCCTGCGCGCCTTGAATAAAGCCGGCCTGCGCTATCAGGATATTCAACCGGTGTACTTGCCCCCGGCCGACGCCCGCGCGGCGTTCGAGCAAGGCAGCGTGGACGCCTGGGCGATCTGGGAACCCTATTCGTCATTGGCTTTGAGCCAGAGCCCGAGCCATGTGCTGGCCAACGGCGAGGGCCTGGCTTTGTCGGGGCCGGTGTACACCGCGCGGCGTGAGTATGCGCAGGCGAACGGCGCGTTTATCCATGCACTGTTGGATGAACTCAGTGCTGCCGAAGCGCTCACCCGCAGCGAGCGTGAAGACAGCTTGAAGGTGCTGACCGCCTTTATGGGCCTGCCTGCCGAGGTGATTGCCCGCTATATGGATAACCGCCCGCCTTCGCCGATCCTGCCGATTGACGAGACGGTCATCCAGGCGCAGCAAGCGACGGCGGATCTGTTTTATCAGAACCGTTTGTTGCCCAAGGCCATTGAAGTGAAGAAAGCCGTGTGGAGCGCTGAAGCCAACTGAGGCCCAGCCTGCACCCACAGTTTTTGACTGTATTTCACATCAAGTCATGCAGAGCAGTAACAGGCTAAACACGGTCAACCTGTGGGAGCTGGCTTGCCTGCGATGGCGGTGGATCAGCCAGCCTGCTATCACTGACCCACCGCTTTCGCAGGCAAGCCAGCTCCCACAGGTTGAGTGGCGTCAGGCTTGATTTCGGGTGCTTTTTTCCACGAGGCACATGGGTGTGCCGGCCACCGGCTCGCGCATGATCTGCACCTGCACATCGAATACTTGACGCATCAGTTCGGCGCTGATCACTTCGGCGGGCGCGCCGTGCGCGACCAGTTTGCCGCCGTGCATCACCGCCAGGTGGTCGGCATAGCGGCAGGCCTGGTTGATGTCATGGAGCACGGTGATCACGGTCTTGCCTTCGGCGGCCAGTTCGCCCATCAGGTCGAGCAGTTCGACCTGGTGACTGATGTCGAGATAGGTAGTGGGTTCGTCGAGCAGCACCACCGGTGCGTTCTGCGCCAGCACCATCGCCAGCCACGCGCGTTGGCGCTGGCCTCCGGACAAGTCCGCCAGGGCACGGTCGGCCAGGGCGTCGAGCTCGAGGCGCTGCATGGCTTGGGTCACGTG
This sequence comes from Pseudomonas sp. 14P_5.3_Bac1, assembly GCF_025466135.1. Taxonomy (NCBI): domain Bacteria; kingdom Pseudomonadati; phylum Pseudomonadota; class Gammaproteobacteria; order Pseudomonadales; family Pseudomonadaceae; genus Pseudomonas; species Pseudomonas sp. 14P_5.3_Bac1. The sequence goes on from NZ_JANLOF010000085.1 coordinate 112,928, forward strand.
GGCCTGGTCGTGGCCGCTCAGGCGTCCCCACAGCGAGTTATGCGGGCTGCGGCCATAAGCGATCAGTTGGCGCACGCTGACGCCTTCCGGCACCGGCAACACCTGGGGCAAAAATGCGATCTGTTGTGCCAACTGACGAGCGGACAGGCTGGCGTAGGCTTGATCCCCCAACGTCAACTCGCCCTGGCTTGGCTTGAGGATGCGCGCGAAGGCCTTGAGCAAGGTGGACTTGCCGCAGCCATTGGGCCCGATCAACGCAGTGACACGCCCCGGTGGCGGCGCGAACGACAAACCCTGCACGATGCGCGTGGCGCCGTAGCCGATGTCGAGTTGATGTGCTTTTAAAATGCTCATGTCATCAGCCCTTGAACCGTGCCAGCAACCAAAGAAAATACGGCGCGCCAATCACCGCCGTCAGCACCCCCGCAGGGATTTCGCTGGGCGCGATCAACGTGCGTCCGAGGGTGTCGGCCAGCACCAGCAACAGCGCGCCGATCAGCATCGCCGCCGGCAGCAGATACAGGTGATGCCCGCCCACCAGCCGCCGCGCCATGTGCGGCGCGACCAGGCCGATAAACCCAATCGGCCCGATCACCCCCACGCCGAGGCTGGTCAGGACCACCGCGCACGCCATCGCCAACCAGCGCGTGCGGGTCAGTGCGGTGCCCAGGCTGTGGGCGGCTTCGTCACCCAAGGCAATCAGGTTCAGCGGTTTGGCCAGGCACAGGCCCAACGGAATCAGCAGCAGAAACGGCAACACCAGCGCCACGTGGTGCCAGTTGCGGCTCCACAAACTGCCGGTCAATGCGAGCAAGGCGGTGTTGATATCCAGCGGATGGGAGAGGATCAGAAACTCGGTAACGCTGGACAACGTGACCGCAATCGCCACGCCCGACAGCGCGAAACGCACCCCGGAAAAACTCACGCCGGTGTTGTACAGCGCAAGCAGCAAGGCGCCACCCGCACCGCCGAGGCAGGCCACCAGGGGCAACCAGGCAATCGGCATGTGCGGCCAGCCGATGATCGCCACCGTCAGTGCCAGCCCGGCGCCTTGAGTGACGCCGAGGATTTCCGGCGAGGCCAGCGGGTTGCGAATCACACCCTGGACAATCGCCCCGGCCAGGCCGAACGCGCAGCCGGCGAGGATGGCGATCAGGCTGCGTGGCAGGCGATGGTTCCACACTTCGAAGTCGAGGGCGTTGTGGGCCAGCAGACGGTCCAGCACCGTTTCCGGGGTGAGCCACACCGTGCCGGCACTGAGGCTGACACCGGTCGCCACCAGCAACATGCCGAGCAGCAGCCATAGGCGTAATCGGGGTTGGGTCATAGCGCGCGCCTGGCAAGAAAGAGGAAGAACGGCGCACCGATCAGCGCGGTCACCACACCCGCCGGGGTTTCCACCGGAAAGGCCACAGCGCGGCTGAGCAAGTCGGCGCCGAGCACGATCGCCGCGCCCAGGGCTGCACTCATCGGGATCAGCCAGCGGTAGTCATTGCCGAGAAATTGCCGAATGATATTCGGCGCGATCAGCCCGACAAAACCGATGGGGCCGACGGCGCAGACGCTGGCCCCCACCAGCAACAGGCTGGCGAAAAATACCTGCAGACGCAGGCTGGCGATGCCCACGCCCAGCGAGCGTGCAGCGTCTTCGCCCAGGTTGATCAGGTTCAGGCGCGGCGCGCACCACAGCGCCCACAGGCCGCCGATCAAGGTGCAAGGCCAGAGTAATTGCACCTGGGCCGCGCCGACGTTCGCCAGGGAGCCGGCCAGCCAGTTCAGCACGCTTTGTGCCTGAGCCTCGACCAGAATCACCGTGAGCCGCGTCAATGCTGCGCACAGCGCCGCCACGGCCACGCCGGCCAATACCAGGCGACCTTGGGCGGTGGCGGGCGACCACGCACCGCCCAGACTGAACACGGTAATCCAGGCCAATGCGCCGCCCACGCAGGTCATCAACAACGCGCCGCCGGCGAAGGGTGGCGCGACCAGGCCGGTCGAGAACAATGCCAACCCCAGCGCCGCACCTGCCGTTACACCAAACAGCGACGGCGATGCCAGGCGGTTGCGGGTAATGCCCTGCATCAGTGCACCGGCCAGGCCCAGGCAGGCCCCGACCAAGGCCGCGCATACCGCTCGCGGCACCCGCAACTGGGCGACGATATAGGCCATATTGCCGCCCACGCTGCCCTGGTGAACCAAGCCATTCCAGGCATCCGTCGCCGTGAGGGTGAACGGTGACCAGCTGTACAAAGAGAGCCAGAACAATAAAGCGCCCAGCAGCACGATACTCGCTGCCGCGAGACTTCGGCCCATGCTTATTGGCTCAGTACGGCTTTGCCGCCTTTGAGAATGGCCAGGGCGTCTTCGGCGATTTGCTCCGAGGCCAACACACCGCGATTGCGCGCCCAGCTGTCGCCGTCGACTTCGGCCACATGGTGGTTACGCACCGCACCAAGCACTTGCCACAGCGGCTGCTTGCTCCAGGTGTCGACGATGCTTGGGCGGCGGTAGTGACCGACCAGCAACCAGCCCGGATCCAGCGCGAGCAATTGCTCCAGGCTGACAAACTCGGTGGGGGCGGCGTTGGCGCGCACCGAAGGTACTTTCAGGCCAATGGCTTGCAGCACGCTGCCGGCGTAGGAGTCCGGGCCGTGCACGGAAAAGCTGTCTTCCCGGGCGACGCCGAACAGCACGCTGGCACCGGCGGGTATCTGCTTGGCAATCGCCTGCAAATGCTCGCGGTTCTGCGCAATACGCGCCTCCATCTGCGGGCTTTTGCCCAGGGCCTTGCCGATCAGCTCGGCGGATTTGAGGCTGCCCTGGTAATCCTCACCACGCGAAGGCAACAGCAAGGTGGGCGCGATGCTCGACAGGTCGCTGTACAGCGCCTGGTGGCGATTGAGGTCGGCGACGATCAGGTCCGGCTTGAGCCGGGCGATTTCCTCGATGCTCGGCTGCGAGCGCAGGCCCACCGATTTCCATTGGCCGATGGCCTGGCGCACGCGTGGCAGCACTCGGTTGGCGTCGCCATCATCGGCAGCGCCTACGGGCGTAACGTCAACAGCGGCGAGGCTGTCGAGAAAGGAAAACTCCAGCACCACCACGCGCTTGGGCACATCCGGCAAGTGCACTGCGTGCTGACCATCATTGAGGTCGATGGGCGCAGCGCTTAACACACTGGAAGAGAACGCCAGGAGGCAGGCGGCAAGGGTCGGGATGGAGCGCAGCATTCGCATGACAGGGACCTCGGCGTTGGAACACCCCGGCTGGACAGGCTGGGGAAAACGGCGGGTACTATTCCATATCGGGACGATGCAATCAAAAAACATTCTTATTAACGCCTTTTCATTTACAAGCGCTGTACATCCTGTTGGCAGTTGGGCTGTTGTGGCGAGCGGGCTTGTTGTGGCGAGCGGGCTTGCCCCGCGTTGGGCTGCGCAGCAGCCCCTATTCAGTCACCGAAGTTTTTTCAGTCAGAACTCATTGGCAGGTTTTGGGGCCGCTTCGCAGCCCAACGCGGGGCAAGCCCGCTCGCCACATCAAGCACGCTTGCCTCGACAAGCCCGCTTGCCCTCAAGTTGCGCAGTTAGAAGTCGACGGTGGCCGAGAGCAAGTACGTACGCGGTGTCGACAGGGTCAATCCCGGTTCGCTGTCATCCGAGGCTCCGGCCGAGCTCCAGTAGCGTTTATCGGCGACGTTCTCGATATTGGCGCGCAAGGTGATGTGTTTGTCATCCACCTTGAAGGCGTAACGCGCGCCGACGTCGATGCGGTTCCAGGCATCAATTTCTTTCACGTTGGACTGATCCAGGTACTGCGAGCTGGAATAAATGCCCCGGCTGGTCAGGGTCAAACCCTCGAGCGTCGGCACATCCCATTCCGCCCCCAGGTTCACGTTGTACTTGGGTGTGGCCGGTGCGCGGTTGCCGTCGTAGGTGCCGTTGGTGGTATGGGTCAGCTCGCTGTCGATGTACATCACGCCACCGAGCAGGCGAAAGCCCTTGAGCGGCTCGCCAAACACACTCAGCTCCACCCCGTCGTTCTGGCGTTTGCCGTTGGGGCCGAACACTCGCGTGGTGGCGTTGGTTTCATAGGCTGGCTGTTTGATGCGGAACACGGCGGCGGTGACGGCAAAGGCGCCCGCGTCGTATTTGGCACCGACTTCGACCTGCCGGCTGATAAACGGCGGGAAGATTTCGTCTTCGTTGATCGAGGTAGAAGGTGCGATTTTGCCCTGGCTCAGGCCTTCCATGTAGTTGGCATACAGCGACAACGTGTCGGTGGCCTTGAAGAGGATGCCACCCGACGGCGAGACTTTTTCCTCGTCATAGGCGGTGTCACCTTTGACGTTGTCGGTCCAGTCATCCACCTTCACCCGCTGCCAGCGCGCGCCGAGGGTCAGCAGCAATCGGTCGTCAAAGAAACCCAGGGTGTCGGACAGCGCGACACCGCTGAACTTATTCTCTGTGTAGACCTTGGAATCGAAGCGCGTCGGCCGCGAGGGGGTCGGGGTTTGCACGGGGTCGTAAAGGTTACTTGGCGCCGCCGCGTAGCGCGCCCCGCCATTTTCAAAGTCCATATAAAAGTAGCTGGCAGCCAGGTTGAGCTCATGGCTGACGGGGCCGGTGTGCAACCAACTGCGCACGCCCGCCGTGGCGGTGCGCACGTTTTCGTCACGGGTAAAATCACGCGGCTGCACGCTGAAATCCCCGGCGTTGTTGGTGACGGACACCGCGTGGCGCAGGAAGTCGTGATTACTTTTCCGCGCGCCAACACCGCCGTAGAGCATCACGCTATCAGTGAGGTCGAACTCGCCGTTGACGGTGCCGAACGTGTCGTTGGTGCTGGCCTTGCTCCAGGGTTGCGCGTAGTTGCGGCGCACATCGCTGGCACTCGGCACGCGGGCATTCGGGCCGATCTGGACACGCTCCTGCGGGGCATCGGTGTCACGCTCGGTGTGACCGATGTCAGTGGAAAGGCGCAGGCGATCGCCACGAAAATCCAGGCCCAGAACGGCCATCTCACGGTCGACACTCTGGTGGTCCCACTCGGTGTCGCCAGACTGCTTCACGCCGTTGAAACGGATGCCGAATTTGTTGTCCTCACCAAAGCGCCGACCCACGTCCACCGCGCCGCCAGCCTGGCTGCCGGAGGCCCAGGTACCGGTAAACGAATTGATGTCTTTGTCGGTGGCGCGCTTGGGCACCACGTTGATTCCGCCGCCGACGCTGCCGCGTGGTGAGATGCCGTTGAGCAACTGGCTCGGGCCTTTGAGGATATCGACGCGCTCGGCCATTTCCATGTCGATGGTGTACGTCGGCAACACGCCGTACAGGCCGTTGTAGGCCACATCACTGTTGAACAGACTGAATCCGCGAATGGTGAACTGCTCATAGCGCCCACCGGCCGGGTTGGTGGCGCGCACTGAGGGGTCGCTGGCGACCAGGTCGCCGAGGGTGCGCGCCTGCTGGTTCTTCACCGCTTCCTCGGTGTAGGTGGTCATGCTGAACGGCGTTTCCATGAAGTCCCGCGAACCGAGCAAACCCTGCGAGCCACGACGCGCCACTTGCCCGCCAGCGTAGGTATCGCCGCCCTCCTGCCCCGCGCTGCCGATGATTGACGTCGGCGCCAATTGCAGGCTGCTGCCTTCGGGCACCGGCACCAGCCTGTACGCCTGCTCACCCATCGGTTGCAATTGCAGGCCAGAGCCTTGCAACAGGTGAGCAAAGCCCTCCTCCACGCCATATTCGCCGGCCAGGCCACTGCTGCTGCGACCGCTGACCAACGCAGGATCTACCGACAGATTGACCCCCGACAACCCGGCGAAACGGGTCAACGCCGCGCTCAGGCTGCCGGCCGGCACCTGGTAGCTGCGCCGAGCACTGCTGTCTTCGGCATAGCTGATCGGGACGAATAATGGGCTGGCACTGAGGCTCAGCATCAGGCTCAAGTTCAGTAACGGGCGCAGGCGCAAGGGTGGGACGGCGGGCATTGGCGGAAGCTCTCGATTTGATTCACTTGCCATGAATGACAGGCGAGGTGAAAAAAAGGGACAGGCATCGGCCATTTTTTTTCAGACAATGAAGCGCTCAACTGATCGGTACTTTTAGCCCCACCTTGCCCCGGTCCAGCGCCTGGTATTCCCGCAGGCTGGCGACATTCAGTATCAGCACGAAATCCACTTCGCCGGTGACGGGGTAGCAATGGCGCGCCTGGGGCAGGATCGACCCGTCGAAACTGTCCAGGACCAGGGTGGAGAAGAAGGTCAGTGGGTGCGCCTGGCGTGCCTGATCAACCCTGCTGGTGACGTTGATGGGACTGTTGCTGCTGGCGGTGGTTGGCAGCTAAACGCTTATGTGCCAGGGTTCTCCCGGCCATTACCCTGAGCATTTTCGTCTTGCATAGAAGCCACCCATTGCTCAGGATGGCGGCCTGATTTCAACCTCTGCAAGAAGGCTCGACGCATGAAACTATTGCGTAAATGGCGCGAACATCAAGCGCGCAAGGCATTACGCGCGCTCTCCCCCCTGGAGCGTTCGACGCAGAAACTGCGCAACCGTTACCCCGACTACAGCTTTGGCATAGGGACCTACGGGGACCTGAAGGTTCACGACTGGCATGAAGGCACGACCTTGCGCGTGGGTGCCTACACGTCCATTGCCGGCAATGTCGAAGTGTACCTGGGGGGCCATCATCGCACCGATTGGCTCAGTTGCTATCCCTTCCCGGCCAAGGTCAAAAGCCTCGCGCACATCACTGATTTTGGTGGCAGCAAGGGCGACGTGATCATTGGCAATGATTGCTGGATCAGCTCGCACGCGAAGATTCTGTCCGGCGTCACCATCGGCAATGGCGCGGTCGTCGCGGCCGGCTCCATTGTGACCAAGGACGTTGCCCCGTACGCCATCGTGGGCGGCAACCCCGCCAAACATATCCGCTGGCGCTTCGATGAGCCCACCCGCCAGATCCTCGAACAGTCCGCCTGGTGGGAATGGCCGGAAACCGAGGTGCGCGCGATCGCTCATTTGCTCTGCAGCACGGATATCGACCCGTTTGTGGATTACCTCAAGCAGCGCGCCACTGGCGCCTGACGGGTGCCGACAGGCAGCCCACGGAAAAAATAGCGCGCATGAAAAAGCCCAACCTTTTCAGGTTGGGCTTGATCAAGAATATGGTTTCTGCCACTCCATTACAGACGAAACCGACCTACTTCCTGTTTAAGTCCTATCGCCAACTGATTCAAATCGTTGCTGGTGCGCAGAAGATCTTGCACAGACTGATTATTTTGCTCAGCCATCTGTGCAGATCGTTCGACGTTACGTGCGACGTCCTGACTTGCAGCTGTTTGCTCACGCAAGGCCAAAGAAATCTGTTCGACCACCTCGAGCACTTGGCCAGAGCTTTGACTAATTTCAGTAATAGCCTTGCCAGCTGACTCCGCCATTTCCACACCCTGGCTAACTTCCATCACGCCGCTGCGCATACTCTCCACAGTCTCACGGACTCCGAGTTGGATCTTGTCGATCATGCCGGCAATTTCCTGGGTAGATTTACCGGTGTTCTGCGCGAGCAACCGTACCTCGTCGGCGACTACTGCAAAGCCGCGGCCTTGTTCACCCGCTCGAGCAGCCTCAATGGCAGCGTTGAGGGCGAGGAGATTGGTTTGATCTGCGATGCCTTGAATAACACTGATAATGGTAGATATCTGCTCGGAATGGTGGCCCAACTCTGACACTTTGGTTGAGGCATGCTGCACGGTCTTCGCGATACCATTCATGCTGGTCAGTGTGTTCTGGATGACGGTGGATCCATCTATTGATTGCTGACCAGAGCGATGAGCGAGTCCGCCGGCCTCGCCTGCGTTATTGGATACATGGTTGATACTTACCGTAAGTTCTTCAACCGTGGCCGCCATCGCGGATGCCGAGTTTGATTGTTCGTTTACCGCGCTGGAAAGCTGCTCCGAAGCTCCTGAAATCTTCTGTACGGATTCAATCAATTGACTGGCAGCTTGATTGATCTGCTGAATCATTTCCCGCAGGCGCGTTTGCATGCGATCAAATGCCCTGGGCAGTTCATCGCTGCTGCTGGTATCAATCACGGTGTCCAATCTACCTTCGGCAACCGCTGTCGCCGCGTCTATAGCCACTTGCAGGCGGGCGCGCGTGGTGCGGCCTAAAGCATAGGCGAGGATGACCGCCAAAAAGGCCGCAATCAAACCACCGGCCACCAGAATCGTAATCGCGCGATCCTTGGCGTTGTTCATCTCTTGAGTGCGGCTTGCCAACAGAACGTCTTCTGCCTGCGATAGCTCTGCAATAATGCCGCGCATGCCATCCATTTTGGCTTTGTCTGCGCCGCTGCTTATGCGCTGATTCAGCGAATCACCGGAGGTGCCGCTTTGCGTCAGCTCACGCCGTTGCGCGATGATCGAATGAACGTCTTCGTCCAGCCACCGCTTTTGTAGCTGCTCCAATGAGGCAAGCCGTTTCTGCTGCTCGGCGTTATCAATCGTCAGTTCTTTGAGCGTCGCAAGACTGCTAGAGAATGTACTTTCACCGGCAATCTGGGGCTCAAGAAAGTTGTCCTTGCCGGTGATGACGAAGCCGCGCATACCGGTCTCGATATTGATCAACTGTTCAAGGGCTATCTTGGACTGACTTAACACGCGATAACTGTGGACGTTGCTGCTGATCGCACTGTCGACCTGTCCGAACCCACGGTATGCGCTGATGACAAGGATGCCCAACAGAAACACGATGGCGGCAAAGCTGAGGTAGAGCCTTTGGGAAATACTGAGTTTGCTATACATATGTATGCTCGAATGGTGGAGCATCCTTGGCTCGGACTTTTAGATTTTTAATGCAAAGATCGAATGATGTCGTATCGACATCACTCTTTATCGACTGCTAGTGCCCTAGCTTGAGTGGCGCTCTCAACAGGCATCAAATTTACTGGAGTGCGCCTTAAGACATGAGTCTGGGCATCACGTTTAGTCAACAGAAAGCCCCCCATAGCAGGCTGCCACCCCTCACGGGAAGCGGAGCCAAAGCTGCAGAATGGTTGGAGTCCGCTCGATCACTGCTTGTCTCCCACTCATAACCTGTAGCCGCTGGTGGACCGGTGATCGAGCCTCTAGCAAAACAATGGCTCATTGACATCATCGCAACCGTCAGACAACCCCTATTTAAGTAAAGGAATGTTGAAACAGCGGTTAGGAAAACCCCTACCCCAATGCGCTGGTCACAAAATCGACGGCAGCGATGAGCAAGACAAAAGCGCCAAAAAGGACTGCTTACCCATAACTTAATAACTCCTCCAGTGCGAAGTTAAAATGCTTTTCACATAACCCTGACAGGCCCGCAGCGCGATCAATCCTTGGTCGCCGGCGTCGGTGATGCCGATAATTCTTTGAGCATGCGCTGGGTCAAGTTGGGCTCGACGGGCTGCATGAACCACGCCGACGGTGCCGGCGGCGGTAGGCACGTTGCAGCCACTGGCTGGATCGTCGGCAAGGAGGACTGACAGCCGCACATCAGCAGTGGCAAGGCGATCGCGCAGCAGAGCCTGGTTACGTTGAGCATCGGATAGTTCTCGAGTGTGTTGTTGGTCCTGGGCCGCGAGATCCTGCTCGATGGCCAGGCGCTTGTTCTGTTCTGCGCGGGCTTGCGCGCTGGCGGCTTTAGCTATTGCGGCCAAATCATCCTTGTGCAGGCCGGCCTGCTCGGCGAACCAATCACGCATCTGTTGCTCCATCCGGGCTTTCTGCCAACCGCCGGCGCGGAAGGCTACCTGTTCGGCCTGGCCAAGAACTGTTCTGCCCTGCTTCTCGAAGCTCGATGACGCCCACATCACCCGGATGTCTGCATCCAATAGGTGGGCATGGTCTTCGTTGTGAATGCTACCGGTTTCGGCAAGGATCTCGGCTTGGAGCCAGTCCCACACCTCTGGAGCTGGGGTCAGGCGAATATTGTGAGAAGACAAAATCTAAGGGATCGAGCAACGAAGCAACAGGCATCGGCCTTTTCACGACTCCCCCATAACGTCTTTGAGATGGTAGGTTCTCGTGCGTAACGAACGACCTAGAGCTTAATGAAATGAAAGACCTGAGCCATCAAGAACCTAAGCCCCCAAGATTCAAACTTCTTAGCTTGCTAAAGGACGGGACGTGGTTTGCAAGCTTCACAGTACTGTTAATTTTTGCGATCAATGTCGTAGATGAACGAAGTCAACTTAGAAGCGACGTCAAACACCTGACTGACAAGTTGGCGGAGGTGAGAAAGGACCTTGAGTCAGCTCACCTCGAAAACAAGCAGCTCAACGATTCACTGCTCCAAAGCCGAATCGATCTCGCCACGAAAGAGGTTCGTCTCGAAGAGTTCGATAAACAACTCGCCTCCATCAATCGGGACGCTTTGAACTCTAAGGCAGAAGCTGAAACCTACAAAGCACTCACGGCATCTGATAAACGCTGCGAACCCTACAGGCAAGATATTTCAAGACTGGAGAGCAAACTCGCTATATCGGCACTGGATGTATTCTCGACTCGAGGAGAGCAGCGCAGAGAGACACTGGCGGCGCTGGAACGGAGCAAAGACTCATTGGATGCTTGCATGGGGATAAAACGTTAACTGCCTGATCTCACCCCAGCTCCTTACGGCTATTCAACTCACCATGATGTGGGTTTGTACGTGTGCGTGCCCATGCAGCTCCGCGACGATCAGCCCTTGAGGGATTCCGGCGACCCGAGCAGCGTCGACCGCCTTGGCGATGGCAACATCCAGGTCGGTCAGTGCCTTGTTGATGTCCTGGCTCATCGGCAGCGCGTGGCGCAGGCGGGTTACGTTGCTCATCAGCTGAACGGATCGGCAGGTTTAGCGATCGAGCGCACAAACCACATGAAACCCTGCTGCAGATTGGACTTTGCCAACGCTAACAGTCGCGGGTCAACGCCTTCAATCTGGCCGATCTGCTTGAACAGCTCGCCGGCGTCGGCTTCCAGAGCTTTGATCGAGTTCATGCCGTCGATCTCGGACTGACTCAGGTCGCGGTAGCCGGTGATTTTCTTGTGCTGGTTATCCATGGGGGATTCCTCATGATTGCGCGCCACGATTTGGCGCATTCGAAAACGTGGCGCGGATTACGGCGCCTGCCGCTCTACCGCTTCGCTGACCTTCTCGGCCGCCTTGCTAGCGATATCAGCCACCTGGACTGCGGAGCGTGAAGCGTCTTGCACCTTCACTGCAGCGTCCTGGGTCTTCTCGGCCAGGGTAGTCAGTCGCAGGTCGCGCTTGCCCAGTGCGGCGTCGTAAGCGGCGCGAACCTCGGCAAGCTGTTTGGTCTGCTCGCTACTGGCGGACCACACGCCGGCTTGGTAGCCAAGTGTCAGCCCGCCGAACACCAGCAGGATCGCAATGCCCCATACTTCGGCGCGCCGCCACCAATGGCGGGCGATGAAGTTGATTGCGCATCTGTCCATCAGTTGATGCCTCCCAGCTTGGTTCGCAGTCGGGCGATCTCTTCGCTCTGCGAGGTGACCGTTGCCGTGAGCTGCGCGACCTGGCTTGTGAGGGATTCGATCTTCCCTTCCATGCCCCCTACTGCAGCGCGTCGTCAGGATTTTAAACCTATGCCACCGCAAGTGGCGCGATGCTGAAAAGCGGCCGTGGCTGGAGAGCGTGCCGATGATATCGATGCTTGAGGAAAAGAGGTCTGCCCGGAAACCCTACCCGATGTCCTGGGAAGAGCAGGCGATTCTGTTCCCTGAACTGCCGGATCACCTGTTGAGGATGGCCCTCTATAAGGTGAACACGGGGTGCCGGGAACAGGAAGTGTGCAAGTTACGATGGGAGTGGGAAATACGGGTGCCGGATCTGAACACCAGTGTGTTTTTGATACCTGCCGGATTCGGTGGGCGAAGTGATAAAGCAGGTGTGAAGAACGGCGATGAACGCCTGGTGATCCTGAACAGAGTGGCGATGAACATCATCGACAAGCAACTCGGCCTGCATAAAGACTTGGTGTTCCCCTACGGACAGCCAGATCAATATGGGGCCACCACCATGGACAGAATGAACGACACGGCCTGGAGGAAGGCCAGGAAGCGCGCGGCGGACAAGTGGGAGGTAGCCAACCAGTCGCCGGCGCATCCAGGGTTCAGGGCATTCCGGATTCACGACCTAAAGCACACCTTTGGCAGAAGGCTACGTGCAGCGGGCGTGACAGAGGAGGATCGGAAAGCATTGTTGGGGCACAAGAACGGCAGCATTACGAGCCACTATTCTACCCCGGAGCTGCAGCACCTGATTGAGGCTGCGAACAAAGTGTCGGCAACTGACTCTAGGGGGCCAGCGCTGACTATCTTGAGAAGGAAATCGGGCTGATCCCCCGCAAAAGTCCCTATGCATGAAAAAGCCGAACTGGTTAGAGTTCGGCTAAGTCATTGAAAAATATGGTCGGGACGGAGTGATTCGAACACTCGACCCCTAGCACCCCATGCTAGTGCGCTACCGGACTGCGCTACGCCCCGACTAGGCGTGTTACTGGGTTCGCTTCGCTACGAAGCGATCCGGAATATACCGCAAGCTTTTGAAATGTGGAAGTATTTTAAAAGCCGGCGTTATTTCTTCAAAACCACCAGCACATCTTCGAGTTCGGAGATCATCTGGCGGATCAGTTGCTTGTATTGGGTGGTGTCGTCTTTGGCTTCATCACCGGACATGCGCTGGCGCGCGCCACTGATGGTGAACCCTTGGTCGTACAGCAACGCGCGGATCTGTCGGATCATCAGCACATCCTGGCGCTGATAATACCGACGGTTCCCGGTGCGTTTGACGGGGTTGAGTTGAGGAAACTCCTGCTCCCAATAGCGCAGCACGTGCGGCTTGACCGCACAGAGCTCGCTGACTTCACCAATGGTGAAGTAGCGTTTGCCTGGGATGACGGGTAGTTCGTCGTTATGACTTGGTTCCAGCATAAGCCTCAACTCGGGCCTTCAACTTCTGCCCTGGACGAAAGGTGACCACACGGCGAGCCGTGATCGGGATTTCTTCTCCCGTTTTTGGATTGCGGCCAGGCCGCTGGCGTTTGTCCCGCAGGTCAAAATTGCCGAAACCGGACAATTTGACCTGTTCGTTGTCTTCCAGAGCGTGCCTGATTTCTTCAAAAAACAGCTCGACCAATTCCTTGGCTTCGCGTTTGTTCAGACCCAGCTCTTCGTACAGACGTTCCGCCATCTCAGCTTTCGTCAAAGCCCCCATACGTCACTTCCTTAACGTGGCGTTCAACCTTTGTTCAAGCGAGGTGAGGATATTTTGTGTCGTGGTATTCACCTCATCGTCATTAAGAGTGCGCGATGGATGCTGCCAGGTCAAGCCAACTGCAAGGCTTTTTCTATGCGGATCAATGCCTTTACCCTGATAGACGTCAAATAGCCTGAGGTCTGTCAGCCATTCCCCTGCATTTTCACGGATTACATCCAGAACGGCAGTGGCGGCGACTTCGCGATCGGCGATCAGGGCCAGGTCACGACGCACTTCAGGGAAGCGCGACAACTCGCTGAATTTAGGCATCTTGCCCGACGCAACTTCCGCCAAGACTAGCTCAAAAACGAATACCGGACGGTCCAGGCCGAGGGTTTTCGACAACTCCGGGTGGATGGCACCTACGTAGCCCACCAGGCGCCCTTCGCGTTCGATACGCGCAGTCTGGCCTGGGTGCAACGCTGGGTGGCTGCCCGGCACGAACGTGAAATCGTCAAGCGCGCCGGCAAAGCCCAATACCGCTTCCACGTCAGCCTTGACGTCGAAGAAGTCCACGGCGTCGCGGCCTTGGGCCCAGCCCTCAGGCAGGCGGCTGCCGCACACCACGCCAGCCAGCATCGGTTCTTGTTTCAGGCCGTCGAGTTGGCCGACAAAACGCAGACCGCTTTCGAACATGCGCACGCGGTCTTGCTGACGATTAAGATTGTGGGACAGTGCCTTTACCAGGCCCGGCCACAACGACGAACGCATGGCCGCCATGTCGTTCGAGATCGGGTTAGCCAACAGCAGTGGCTCGACGCCCGGGTTGAACAACTCGAACTGTTTAGGATCGATGAAGCTGTAGGTCACCGCTTCCTGGTAGCCACGAGCGACCAGCAGGCGACGCAACTCCGGCAGGTGCGCACGGGCCTCAGCTTTAGGCTGCGGCGCCAGGCGTGCTTGCGGATAGCGAACCGGCAGGCGGTTGTAGCCATACAGGCGGGCCAGTTCTTCGATCAGGTCAACTTCCAGGCTGATATCGAAGCGATGGCTTGGCACTTCGACGTGCCACTGCCCTTCCCCGCTCGCGGCAATGCTCAGGCCGAGGGCCGACAGCAGTTGCTCGATCTGAGCCGGCTCGATCACCAGGCCGAGCATTTGCTCGACGCTCTTGGCGCGCAAGGTGATCGGTGCAACGGATGGCAGGTGCTGCTCGCTCACGGTTTCAGTGATCGGGCCAGTTTCGCCGCCGGTGATTTCCAGCAGCAGGCCAGTGGCGCGCTCCATGGCTTCACGGGCCAGATTCCAGTCCACGCCACGCTCATAGCGGTGCGAAGCATCAGTGTGCAGGCCGTAGGAACGGGCTTTGCCAGCGATGGCGATCTGATCAAAGAACGCACTTTCAAGGAAAATATCACGCGTGGTCGCGGACACGCCGCTGTGCTCGCCACCCATCACGCCGGCAATGGCCAGGGCGCGGGAATGATCGGCGATCACCAGGGTATCGGCGCGCAGGGCCACTTCCTGGCCGTCGAGCAGTACCAGCTTCTCGCCTTCTTCAGCCATGCGGACGCGGATGCCGCCGTTGATTTCGGCGAGATCGAACGCGTGCAGCGGTTGGCCCAGCTCCAGCATCACGTAGTTGGTGATGTCGACGGCAGCGTCGATGCTGCGTACATCGGCGCGGCGCAGGCGCTCAACCATCCACAGCGGGGTTGGCTTGGACAGGTCGACGTTGCGGATCACACGGCCCAGGTAACGCGGGCAAGCGTTGGGAGCCAAGACTTCGATCGGGCGCACTTCATCGTGCACAGCGGGCACGGCGGCAACCACCGGACGAGTAACCGGGACGTTATACAACGCACCCACTTCGCGTGCCAGACCGGCCAGGGACAGACAGTCGCCACGGTTCGGGGTCAGGTCGACCTCGATGCTGGCGTCTTCGAGTTCCAGGTAAACGCGGATGTCCTGGCCCACTGGCGCGTCGGCCGGCAGTTCCATCAGGCCGTCGTTGCCTTCGCCCACTTGCAGTTCAGCCTGGGAGCACAGCATGCCGTTGGATTCAACGCCACGCAGCTTGGCTTTCTTGATCTTGAAGTCACCCGGCAGTTCGGCGCCGATCATGGCAAACGGAATCTTCAGGCCCGGGCGCACGTTAGGCGCTCCGCACACGACCTGAAACGTCTGCGCGCCGTCACTGACCTGGCACACACGCAATTTGTCGGCATCCGGGTGCTGCTCGGTGCTCAGCACCTCGCCCACCACGACGCCGCTGAAAACACCGGCGGCCGGCGTGACGCTATCGACCTCAAGACCGGCCATCGACAGACGAGCAACCAGCTCGTCGCGATCTACCTGCGGGCTTACCCAGCCACGCAGCCATTGTTCACTGAATTTCATCCTGCTCTCCTAAAGATTCGTTACGACTAGCGAAATTGCGCGAGGAACCGCAAGTCGTTGTCGAAGAACAGACGCAAGTCGTTCACGCCGTAACGCAGCATGGCCAGGCGCTCAACGCCCATGCCGAAGGCAAAGCCCGAGAACTCTTCCGGGTCGATCCCGGACATGCGCAGCACGTTAGGGTGAACCATGCCGCAGCCCATCACTTCCAGCCAACCGGTCTGTTTGCAGACGCGGCAGCCTTTGCCGCTGCACATCACGCATTCCATGTCGACTTCAGCGGACGGCTCGGTGAACGGGAAGAACGAAGGACGGAAACGCACCGCCAGCTCTTTCTCGAAGAACACCCGCAGGAATTCTTCGATGGTGCCTTTGAGGTCGGCGAAATTGATATCGCGATCAACCAGCAGGCCTTCGACCTGGTGGAACATCGGCGAGTGGGTGATATCCGAGTCGCTACGGTACACACGGCCTGGGCAGACGATGCGGATCGGCGGCTTGGTCGCTTCCATTGTGCGGACCTGTACCGGCGAGGTATGGGTGCGCAACAGCATGTTCGCGTTGAAATAGAAGGTGTCGTGCATCGACCGGGCCGGGTGATGGCCTGGGATGTTGAGCGCCTCGAAGTTGTGATAGTCGTCTTCGACCTCAGGGCCTTCGGCAATGCCGTAGCCGATGTGGGTAAAGAACTGCTCGATACGTTCCAGAGTCCGGGTGATCGGATGCAGACCGCCCGAGGCCTGGCCACGGCCAGGCAGGGTCACGTCAATGGACTCGGCGGCGAGTTTGGCCGCAAGATCGGCCTCCTCGAGCGACGCCTTGCGCGCATTGAGAACCTCTGTGACACGCTCCTTGGCAACGTTGATCAGCGCACCGACTTGCGGACGCTCTTCAGCCGGCAAATTCCCCAGGGTCTTCATCACCTGAGTCAATTCACCTTTCTTGCCAAGGTAGTGAACCCGGATTTGCTCCAGGGCATTTACATCTTCAGCGCTTTGCACAGCCTCAAGGGCTTGAGCGACGAGCGCGTCCAGGTTTTCCATGTACAGACTCCAGATACAAAATAGGGGAAGAGCTTGAAGGCTCTTCCCCTATTTATGACGTTTACCACCTTGAGCTGCAGGAGCAGCCCAGGGTGACTGTCGGGGGTACTTAAGCCAAGGTGGCTTTAGCTTTCTCGACAATCGCAGCAAACACCGCTTTATCGTTCACGGCCAGTTCAGCCAGAACCTTACGGTCGATTTCGATGGACGCTTTTTTCAGGCCAGCGATGAAACGGCTGTAGGACAGACCGTTAACACGAGCACCAGCATTGATACGAGCGATCCACAGAGCGCGGAACTGACGTTTTTTCTGACGACGGTCACGGTAGGCGTATTGGCCTGCCTTGATTACCGCTTGCTTGGCAACACGGAATACGCGTGAGCGTGCGCCGTAGTAGCCTTTAGCGAGTTTCAGAATTTTTTTGTGACGTTTACGGGCAATGACGCCACGCTTTACACGAGCCATGAGTTACTTCCTCTAGTCTTGATCCAAAAATTAACGAAGGCGCAGCATGCGCTCGACTTTTGCCACGTCAGACGGATGCAGCAAGCTGCTACCGCGCAGTTGACGCTTACGCTTGGTCGACATTTTGGTCAGGATGTGGCTCTTGAAAGCGTGCTTGTGCTTGATACCGTTAGCAGTTTTCAGAAACCGCTTAGCAGCACCACTTTTAGTCTTCATCTTTGGCATGTTCGGATACTCCGCATTCAGTTGATAAACATAATCAGAAGGCCTGCCGTGCCCTGTTGATTACTTCTTCTTTTTCGGGGCGATGACCATAATCAGCTGGCGTCCTTCCATCTTAGGATGCTGCTCGACGGAACCGTACTCCAGCAGGTCAGCTTCAACCCGCTTGAGGAGTTCCATCCCCAGCTCCTGGTGGGCCATCTCACGGCCGCGGAATCGCAAGGATACCTTGGCCCTGTCCCCATCACTCAGGAAACGTACCAGGTTGCGCAGTTTTACCTGGTAATCCCCTTCCTCCGTCCCTGGACGAAACTTGATTTCTTTTACTTGAATCTGCTTCTGGTTCTTCTTCGCTGCGGCAACCTGCTTCTTCTTCTCGAAGATCGACTTGCCGTAGTCCATCACCCGGCAAACGGGTGGGATTGCATCGGCGGAGATTTCCACCAGGTCCAATTTGGACTCTTCAGCAATACGAAGCGCTTCATCAATCGAGACGATGCCAATCTGCTCGCCGTCAGCGCCAATTAACCGAACCTCGCGTGCCGAGATATTCTCGTTGATCGGGGCTTTCGGTGCAGCTCGTTTATCTTGTCTCATTTCACGCTTAATAATAATTACTCCGAATCTGGGCGACCACGCCGGGAAACCGCTTGCGCGAGGAACTCAGCGAACTGGGCGACGGGCATCGAGCCCAGGTCAGCACCTTCACGAGTACGCACAGCGACAGTCTGCATCTCGACTTCCCGATCTCCGATAACCAAAAGATAGGGAACCTTGAGCAAAGTATGCTCGCGGATTTTAAAGCCGATCTTTTCATTTCTCAAGTCGGACTTGGCACGAAATCCGCTTTCGTTGAGAGTTTTTTCAACTTCAGCCGCAAAATCTGCCTGTTTATCAGTGATATTCATGATCACTGCCTGGGTCGGAGCAAGCCAAGCAGGGAATGCACCCTCGTAGTGCTCGATCAGGATTCCGACAAACCGTTCGAAGGAGCCAAGGATCGCTCGGTGCAACATAACCGGGTGTTTCCGGCTGTTGTCTTCGGAGACGTATTCGGCTCCCAAACGGATCGGCAGGTTAAAATCGAGCTGCAAAGTACCACATTGCCAGACACGACCAAGACAATCTTTCAGCGAGAACTCGATTTTCGGACCGTAGAAGGCGCCCTCACCCGGCTGCAGATCGTACGCAAGGCCCGCGCTGTCTAGGGCTGCGGCCAGTGCAGCTTCGGCGCGATCCCACAGTTCGTCGGAGCCGACGCGCTTTTCCGGACGAGTGGACAGCTTCATTTCGACTTCGGTGAAGCCAAAATCGCGATAAACGTCCATGGTCAGCTTGATGAACGCGGCGGATTCAGCCTGCATCTGCTCTTCGGTGCAGAAGATGTGTGCATCGTCCTGAGTAAAGCCGCGCACGCGCATGATGCCGTGCAGCGCACCCGATGGCTCGTTACGGTGGCAGGCACCAAACTCGGCCAGACGCATCGGCAACTCGCGGTAGCTTTTCAGGCCCTGGTTGAACACCTGCACGTGGCATGGGCAGTTCATCGGTTTGATGGCGTAGTCGCGGTTTTCCGACTGAGTGGTGAACATGTTGTCGGCGTAGTTGGCCCAGTGCCCGGACTTTTCCCAGAGGCTGCGGTCAACGACCTGCGGAGTCTTGATCTCCAGGTAGCCATTTTCGCGCTGAACCTTGCGCATGTACTGCTCGAGCACCTGGTACAGGGTCCAGCCGTTCGGGTGCCAGAACACCATCCCAGGCGCTTCTTCCTGAAGGTGGAACAGGTTCAGGCGCTTGCCGATCTTGCGGTGGTCTCGTTTTTCGGCTTCTTCAATGCGCTGGATGTAGGCCGCCAGCTGCTTTTTGTCAGCCCAGGCAGTGCCGTAGATACGCTGCAGTTGCTCGTTCTTTGCATCGCCGCGCCAGTAGGCGCCGGACAGTTTGGTCAGCTTGAACGACTTGAGGAAGCGCGTATTCGGCACATGCGGGCCACGGCACATGTCGACGTATTCTTCGTGGTAGTACAGGCCCATTGCCTGCTCGTCCGGCATGTCTTCCACCAGACGCAGCTTGTAGTCTTCGCCACGCGCGGTGAACACGTCGATCACCTCGGCGCGCGGCGTGACCTTCTTGATTACGTCGTAATCTTTTTCGATCAGCGCGTGCATGCGCGCCTCGATAGCGGCCAGGTCGTCCGGAGTGAAAGGACGTTCGTAGGCGATATCGTAATAGAAGCCTTCATCGATAACCGGACCGATCACCATTTTTGCGGTGGGGTACAGCTGTTTGACCGCATGGCCGATCAAGTGCGCGCAAGAGTGGCGAATGATCTCCAGCCCCTCTTGATCCTTGGGCGTGATGATTTGCAGGCTGGCGTCGCTGGTGATCAGGTCGCTGGCGTCTACCAGCTTGCCGTCGACCTTGCCGGCTACGGTGGCCTTGGCCAGGCCTGCACCAATGGAAGCGGCGACCTCGGCTACGGATACCGAATGATCGAATGAACGTTGACTGCCGTCGGGAAGAGTAATAGTTGGCATGGCGCCTCCTCTCCTAGTGGTGACCCCTACCAAAGGTCACGTGGGTTGGGATGAGCCAGTACAAGATCCAACACCAGGCCGTTCAATGATGAACGCCTGCCTTACAGCGGCAGGAGCCTTTCGGCCAACCGATAATCGAACCAGAGTGACTGGAGTGAGCTAAAAAGAACATGGCAAGGCGGCAACTTGGCACGCCTGGAAATAGCCAGGCCGAGGATGCTAGCACAGATGAACGGTCATCGTGCTGGCGCCGCCTTTCTGAAAGACAAATTCGAGGCTTTATAGGTGCAAAAGTGAACTTGAGCTGTACGCCATGCCTCAAACACACCGAGAATCGCTGTTCGTCCTCGACCCAAAGGAGCATCCACATGATGCGTTTCACCTCGACCCTCGCTCTCGCTGCTTCCCTGGCCTTCCTGTCGCTCGGCGCCCAGGCAGCCGCCCCATCGAACTGGCCAACCGGCGCTCGCGACAACTTCATCAAAGATTGCAGCTCGGCAGCCCAGCAAAGCGTGGACGCCAAAACTGCCAAAGACCATTGCGAATGTGGCGCTGACAAGATCAACGCCGAATTGAGCACCGCAGAGATCAAGGAGCTCATGACCAACCAGAACGCAGATCCGGCGCTTAAGAACAAAGCTGTCGCGGCTATTTCGTCCTGCAAAGTCGTGAAGAAATAATCAGAACGACCACTGATCAGACGGCCGTCGCGCTGAAAAAACAGCCCGAAAACTGCCATTTCGCACAAATTACGCAGCTTTTACGGCTTTTTTTAACAGCTGATATTTCGCACCAAAGCCCCGTAAATCGGGGCTTTCAGCCAGCCCAGGCAGCAAATGCAACGCTATTGATTAGCAAACAATGCCTTGGGGGGGCTCCCAAGTCGAACATTTCGACTATGATAGCCAAGTGTGCCCAGTTGGCCTGAGCAGCACAGCACTACTGAAAATATATGTTTCTTGGAGATACACCATGTCTAATCGCCAAACCGGCACCGTTAAATGGTTCAACGATGAAAAAGGCTTCGGCTTCATCACTCCTCAAGGTGGCGGTGACGACCTGTTCGTACACTTCAAAGCTATCGAAAGCGACGGTTTCAAAAGCCTGAAAGAAGGCCAAACCGTTTCCTTCGTGGCTGAGAAAGGCCAAAAGGGTATGCAAGCTGCACAGGTTCGCGGCGAGTAATTCTCCGCTGAGCTAAAAAAAACCCCGTCCATGTGACGGGGTTTTTTATGGGCGCTACAAAAGTGCCGAGGTTCTTAGCCGCAGTTGACTCGCGTGATCACCAGATTGTCATCGGTGTTCAGGTTCAGGCGGTCGGAGCGGTATTCCAGGGCGATCATGTCATTAGGCTTGAGGATACGTGCGTTCTGCGCACCGGCACGTGTACGCGCCTGCTCCAGCAACTGGGGCGAGGCTTTCTGGCCGATCGCGAACTCGGCGGCCTTCGCCTCACAGCGGCTATGACCGGCATCGGCCACGGCGGCGTCTTTGGCTGGCTCAGAGGTACCCGGGGTGCTGCAACCCGCCAACGCGAATGCTGCCAACAAAGTACCGAATGATGCGAGCTTCCAAGGCATGAAGCCTCCTATGATAAAAATGGACAGAGATCGTGCGACAGCGATCTGGGGGATTGGTTTCAAGACGTGAATCGCCCGCAGGCAAGTCTGCCTGACTCAGGCCGAGCATTCGCTCGGTCAATCGTCACCAGATATGAATGTATTCAGTAGATGTCGATGTAGTCGAACGGCGGCTTCGGCCAGTTCTGCTTGAGCGCGTTGAATATCTGCATGACCCAGACTTCATCACTGGCCGCTACGTTACCGACATAACCGGAGCCTTTGGCCCAGGTCTCAAGGCGAAACAGCAAGCCGGCGATATCAGTGCCGCCCACCACGCCTGACGAAATGTAGGCAATCCCGGCCTTGGTTACCCGCAGTTGGGTATGCTGGTCATCGCTGGCGCTGGCCAGCATCTGACGAACAGCTTCCAGTGTCAGGTTCTCGGGGTTGTTCAAATCGATCTGCACCTGGCGTTCCCCGGCAATTAAACAGGGCCACAGTGTCGCACAGCACATGCCTCATGCCTAAGTAGCAGTGCCAAACGCCACCCAAAAATGGTTAACTGCGCCGGTAAAAGCCGCGTTTCAGCGCACTGCCCAGTACTTCCAACTCCGCGAGACACCCATGACCACTGTTACCCTCCAAGCCGACATCAAAGCCAAGTGGCCCCAAGGACAAAGTTCCTACAGCCCCGGAAGCCCGGAGGAGTTGGCAATCATCGGAATCGACCTGCTGGTCAAGGAACTCGGCACTCAGGCTGCACAGGCCTTCATCGGCCAGGTATTCGAAAAATACCCGGCCGATCACATGGGCGCACACAACCCCGAGCGCGAATAAGAACCGGCCGACGAACGCCGACCGGCACACACATTACTTCAGACGCGCCAGACGCTCGGTCAGCAGATCGAAGAAGCCCTGAGCATCGCCGTTCTCAACCCAGAAGGCATTCTTCGGCTGCTTCAGGCCATCGTACCAATCGACGATGGTCTGGCCGAAGGTCGGGCCTTCACGGCTGTCCACCACCACATTAACTTCACGGCCGCTGAACAACTCAGGTTTGAGCAGGTAGGCAATAACGGTGGCATCGTGAACCGGGCCGCCTGGAATGCCGTAGTGCTCCATATCGCCTTTGACGTATTCATTCAGAATATCGCCGACTACTTTGCTCGCGTTGTTGTTGATATCGGCGATTTGCTTGAGGCGCGCCTCACTGGTCAACACCTTGTGGGTGACGTCCAGTGGCAGGTAAGTCAACTTGACGCCGCTTTTGAGCACGACCTCAGCCGCAATAGGGTCGGCAAACAAGTTGAATTCGGCCACCGGCGTGATATTGCCGCCGTTGAAGTGCGCACCGCCCATCACCACCACTTCCTTGATGCCTTGGGTGATTTCCGGAGCCTGGGTCAACGCCAGCGCCAGGTTGGTCTGTGGGCCGAGCATGGCGATAGTGATGCTGTGGGGCTTGGCGGTGCTCAGGGTTTTGATCAGGTAATCAACGGCATTGCCTTCGGCCAGGCCTTTTTTCGGCTCGTGCACGGTAACGCCCGAAATACCCTCTTTACCGTGAATATTCTCGGCGTAGATCGGCGTGCGCAGCATCGGTTTTGGCGCCCCTGCGTACACCGGAATATCCTCGCGCCCTGCCCATTCGCGGGCCAGGCGCGCATTGCGGGAGGTTTTGTCGAGGCGCACGTTACCGGCGACGGTGGTCAGCGCACGAATATTCAATTCCTGTGGAGAGGCCATTGCAAACAGCAAGGCCACTACATCGTCAGCACCCGGGTCGGTGTCGATGATCAGGTCGATTTTTTCCGCCGCGTGGGCGCTGGCTGCTGTGAGCGCGGACAAAAGCAGGACACTCCGAAACAGTTTTTTCAGGGATGGAAGACCACGTTGCATGAAACACTCCTTGTCGTAGGAAATCTCTAGAAAGTTACGCCGGACACCAGCGCGATATTGCAATAAGGCTGGCACTCGCCGGTGCGCACGACGGCGCGAGCCTTGCGGCTCAGTTGCTTGAATTCTTCGTGACTGACCAGGCGTCGCTCGCCCAGGGCTGCCTGCTCGGTCAGGGTGTTGAGCGCAGTGAGTGCAGGCGGTTGCTTGAGCAGGATTTCTTCGGCCAGCACGTGGCTTTCCACCTGCATCTCGCTGAGCACAATGCGCAAGGTACTGATGAAGTCAGGAATACCTTGGGTCAGCGCCAGGTCGATCAGCTCGACACCCGGCGGCACGGGCAAGCCGGCATCGCCGATCACCAGGACGTCACCGTGACCGAGAGACGCAATGACACGCGACAGGGCAATATTGAGCAGCGGTGTCTTTTTCATGAGGGCACAAAACCTTGAACGTCGTGCAGCGTGGGAATAGAGGGTTGCGCACCGGCGCGAGTCACAGACAGCGCTGCGGCCACCTGACCAAAGCGGATGGCCTCGGCTTCGCTCTTGCCATTGGCGAGCGCGGCGGCAAACCCGCCGACAAAGGTGTCGCCCGCCGCCGTGGTGTCCACCGCCTTGACCTTGGGCGCCACCAGATGCTCAAAGCCTTGGCCATCGGCAAACAATGCGCCCTGGGCACCGAGGGTGATGATGACCTTGCCCGCGCCTGCCTTGATCAACTGCGTCGCAGCGACCTTGGCACTGTCGAGAGAGTCGACCGTCACGCCGCTCAAGGCGGCGGCTTCACTTTCATTGGGAATCAGGTAGTCAATCGAGGCATACCATTCGGCCGGCAAAGGGCCGCTGGCGGGTGCCGGATTGAGTATCACCGTCTTGCCCAGGTCACGTCCGCGCTTGAGGGCCTGGCCTACCGTGTCCATCGGCGATTCCAGCTGGCAGACGATGACGTCGGCGGCCTGCAACACTGCGTCAGCCCGTTGCAACGAGGCTGGCGTCAGCGCACCGTTGCCGCCGGCCACGATCACAATTGCGTTCTGGCTGCTGTCATCCACCACAATCAACGCCACGCCGCTGGAGCCGTCTACCGTGCTCACGGCCTGACAATCAATGCCCTCCACCACCAGCGCATCACGCAATTGGGCGCCGTAGGCATCAGTGCCGACACAGCCGACCATCGCCACATCAGCGCCCAGACGCGCAGCAGCCACTGCCTGGTTGGCGCCCTTGCCGCCGGGGACGGTAGAGAACGTTTGGCCGATCAGGGTTTCACCGGCACGCGGCAACCGACTGGCGCGGGTGACCAGGTCCATGTTCAAGCTGCCTATTACCACTACTTTTGCTGGCATACATCAGTACTCATCAATTCGGTTCAGCGGTATTGGGCGAACACACCGGCGACCGGCGCCGTCGACTCACGCAAAACAATACTCGGCGTCACGATACGTTGATCGATCGGCAGTTGGGGGGTTGCAATTCTTCGCAGCAAAAGCTCGGCCGCCGTTTCGCCCAGTTGCACGATCGACTGCCCGACCGTAGTCAGCGCCGGGTACACGTAACGGCCCATTTGAATATCATCGAAACCAATCACCGACAATTCGCCGGGCACGCGAATATTGCGCTCTGCCGCAGCGCGCAACACGCCGAAACCGATCATATCGTTACTGGCAAAGATCGCGCTCGGCGGATTGTCCGACAGCAACTGCACGGCTGCGGCATACCCGCCGATGCTGGTGAAGTCGCTCTCTTGAGTGCGATTGGCCGCCACTTGCACACCCGCCTCACGCAGCGCCCGGTGATACCCCGCCAGACGCATTTGCGCCACGCGGGTGTGGCCGGGGCCACCAATGCAGGCGATGTCGCGGTGACCGAGTTCAAGCAAGTGCCGGGTCGCCAGGTAGGCGCCCTCCTCGTGGTCGATGCGCACCAGATCGACATCGATGCCATCCAGCGCACGGTCGACGATCACCATGGGCGTGCGCACCGCGCTCAAGCCAGCGGCAAGGCCGCTGTCGTCGCCCCCTACCGAGGTCACGATCAAGCCGTCGATGCGCTTTTCGAGCAACACACGCAAGTAGCTGCGCTGTTTTTCAGCGTTGTCGTCGGAGTTGCAGAGGATCACGCAATAACCATTACGCTCGCAGTAATCCTCGATCCCGCGGGCCAACTCGGCAAAATACGGGTTGAGGCTGTTCGGCACCAACAGGCCGATGGTGGCGGTGGTCTTGGCCTTGAGCGATCGCGCGACCGCACTGGGCACATAGTCGAGCTGCTTGATCGCCGCTTCGACCTTGATCCGCACAGGCTCACTCACCGGCCGCGTCTTGTTCACCACATGGGACACGGTGGTGTAGGAAATACCCGCAAGCGCTGCCACATCC
Source organism: Pseudomonas sp. 14P_5.3_Bac1 (assembly GCF_025466135.1). NCBI lineage: Bacteria > Pseudomonadati > Pseudomonadota > Gammaproteobacteria > Pseudomonadales > Pseudomonadaceae > Pseudomonas > Pseudomonas sp. 14P_5.3_Bac1. The sequence continues at coordinate 138,675 of NZ_JANLOF010000085.1, forward strand.
TTGATCGTCGCCATGGTTCAGACTCGCCGGCTGGCGCGCTGGCTGCGGTAAGTGTCGAGGACCACGGCAATCACGATCACAGCACCGGTGATGATGCGTTTGGTGGGCTCCGTAGCACCGATCTGCGCCAGGCCAGCGGCCAGTACCGAAATGATCAACACGCCGAAAAAGGTGCTGATAACCGAACCGCGTCCGCCCATCAAGCTGGTGCCGCCGATCACCACAGCGGCGATCACCTGCAGCTCCAGGCCGGAGCCGGCATTCGGGTCCGCCGCTTCCAGGCGCGAAATCTGGAACAGTGCCGCCACACCGGCCAACAGCCCCATCAGGCTGAACACCAGGATTTTGTACGGCTTGGGATTGATCCCGGCCAGGCGCACGGCCTCTTCGTTGGTGCCGATACCGATCAGGTAGCGACCAAACACCGTGCGCGTCAACACCAACTGAGCGGCAATGATCACCAGCAAGGCAATGATGAACGACGGCGAAATTCCGAAGGCAATCGGGTTCGACAGCCAGGCAAACGAATCACCAATATAGGCGGTGCGCGAGCCGGTCATTTGGTATGCCACGCCGCGCGCCATCTCCAGCACGCCGAGGGACACGATAAACGAGGGGATTCGCCAGGCCACAGTAATCGAGCCGGTGATAGTGCCTGCCACTGCCGCACAGCCCATGCCCAGCAGCGCTGCCGGCAGCACGCTCCAGCCCCAGCCGAGAATCGCCACGCTGACCGCCGACGCGGCCAACGCCAGCACCGAGCCAACCGACAGGTCGATGCCGCCGATAATCAGGATGAACGTCATGCCCACCGCCAACACCATCAAGTCCGGAATCTGGTTGGCCAGGGTGCTGAAGGTGTCATAGGACAGGAAGTGATCGCTCAACACTGAGAACAGCGCGATCATCGCCAGCAAGGCGCCAGCCAGACCCAGGTAAGTGCCCAGGCCGTAAAAGTTGCCGCCGGTTTTACCCGGGGAAGTTGTGGTTTTCATGGGGTATCCCTAAGCGCTGCGTCGTTGAGCAGCGCGTCACGTTTTTGGTAGCCGGCAAAAGCGGCGGCGAGCAATTCGTCCTGGGTCCAGCTGTCGCGCTCGAAGGTTTCGATCAGGCGCCCGGCGGACAGCACACCGATGCGGTCACAGATCAGCATCAGCTCACGCAGGTCGCTGGACACCACCACCAGCGCTTTGCCCTGGCGCGTCAATTCGCCGAGCAAGGCATAAATGTCGAACTTGGCGCCGACGTCGATGCCTCGGGTCGGCTCATCGAACAGCATCACCGCGCAATCGCGCTCCAGCCAACGGCCGATCACGACTTTCTGCTGGTTACCGCCCGACAGCTCAGACACCAACTGCGCAGGACTGGAGCTGCGGATGCGCATGGCGTCGATCTGGCGCTTGGCCAAGGCGGTTTCGTCGCGGCTGTTCACCACGCCGCCGCCGGAAATTTCCGGCATGTTGCCCAAAGCAATGTTGGCGCTGATCGACTGGGTCAACAGCAGGCCTTCGCCCTTGCGGTCTTCGGTGATCAGGGCAATGCCATGGCCCACCGCATCCACCGGGGAACGAATGCTCACCACCTGGGCCGGCGAACCCAAGGCGACAGTGCCGCTGTCCGCCAGGTCCGCGCCGAAGATCAGGCGCAGCAGCTCGGTGCGGCCGGCGCCGATCAGGCCGGAGATGCCATAGATCTCCCCGGCGCGTACTTCAAAGGACACATCACGCACCTTGTCCGAGCGGGTCAGCCCTTTCACGGTCAAGGCGGGGCCGCCGATAGTGCGCGGGCCCAGGTCGATCTGTTCACCCAGCTCGCGCCCGACCATCAGGGTGACCAGTTGCTCACTGTTGTAGTTGGCCATCGGCTCGACGCAGACCAGTTTGCCGTCGCGCAATACCGCAATACGCTGGGCAACACGGGCCAGCTCTTCGAGCCGGTGTGAAATATAAATGATCGCCACGCCCCGAGCCTGCAGGCGAGTGATTTGTTCAAAGAGCATTTCGACTTCGCGCGCGGTAAGCATCGCCGTGGGTTCGTCGAGAATCAGTACGTGGCAGTCGCCGATCAGGTTGCGGGCGATTTCGACCATTTGTTGATGGCCAATGCCCAAGGTGCCGACCAGCGTGTCGGGGTCAATCGCATCCAGGCCGACCTGGGCCATGGCTTCGATCGCGGCTTTGCGCAGTTGCTTACGGCTGATCCAGCCACATTTGCTGGGCAGGTTATCCAGAAACAGGTTTTCGGCCACCGTCAGTGTGGGCAGCAGGTTGAGCTCCTGCATGACCATGCGCACGCCCAGCTCTTCAGCCTGGGTGCGGCTGCCGGGACGGTAGTCCTGACCATTGAACTGCATGTGCCCGGTGGTCGGCGTGACCAGCCCGCCGATGATTTTCGACAGTGTACTTTTACCTGCGCCGTTCTCACCGGTCAGCGCCAGCACTTCCCCACGATTGAGCGTCAGGGTGATGTCGGACAGAACCGGTTGGGCATAGGTCTTGCCGATACCGCTGACCGAGAGGACAGCGTTCGGGGCGGAAGATGACATAGGAAAATCTCCAGGCGCCCACTCAGGACGAGCGGGCGCTGTTGGGTGCTGCCAGGATTACTTCTTGAGGACGAGTTCGACCGGGGTTTCGATCACACCGTCTTTGGCATCGACTTTCTCACCCTTGACCAGCTTGAGCGCGTTCTGGATACCGAACACGGCTTGCTGGGCGGCAGCCTGGTCAGCGGTCGCAAGCACACGGCCATCTTGCAGCATTGGTTTGATGGCTTCGATGTTGTCGTAGCCTACGACCAGCACTTTGCCGGCTTTGCCCGCAGCGCGCACGGCAGAGACAGCGCCCAAGGCCATGTTGTCGTTACCCGCCAACAGTGCCTTGAGGTCCGGGTATTCGCTCAACATGGCGGAGGCGACTTTCTGACCCTGGTCGATTTCCCAGTTGCCCGACTGAGTGGAGACGATCTTCATGCCGGCAGCGTCCATCGCGTCCTTGTAGCCTGCGGTGCGCTGCTGCGCGTTGGTGGTGGTCGGGACACCTTCGATGATGCCGACCTTGTCACCCGCGGCCAGTTGCTTGGCCAGGTAGTCACCGACCAGCTTGGAGCCTTTACGGTTATCCGGGCCTACGAACGGAATATCGAGGTTTTTGCTTTTCAGTACATCCGGATCAAGGCGGTTGTCGATGTTGACGACCTTGATGCCCGCATCGGAAGCTTTCTTCAATACGGTGACCAACGCCTTGGAATCAGCCGGAGCAATCACGATGGCGTTTACTTTGGCGAGGATCATCTGGTTGACGATATCGATCTGCGCGCTGGTATCGGTTTCGTTCTTGATCCCGTTGGTGATCATGTCGAAATCACCGGCGTGGTCTTTTTGATACTTCTTGGCGCCGTCCTGCATGGTCACGAAGAATTCGTTGGCGAGGGACTTCATCACCAGGCCGACCTTGGGTTTGGCGGCGGCGTCATCGGCAAAAGCAGAGGAAAGGGGCAGAGCAGCGGATGCAGCGGCAAGCACAGCGACAGCAAGAAGACGTCCAGCGAATGGCAGCTTCATGGGTTCACTCCGATCTTATGATTATTGTGAGCAACGCTTGCACGGCAGACCGTCTCGCAAACGTTTGCGTTAGTCAAACTATGAGAACCTTGTCGAGATTTGTCAACGGGTGAAAAACGCCTTTCATCCAAGTCCATTGCTACCTGCCATTGCGCCCCATTCGGTGGATGTGACTAAACATCGCCCTCGCCCGCCCGTTCTCTAAAACGACAGCCTGTGACACTCATGTCATACGCAACCTGTCGATATGCCCTGATGGCCTTCGGACAACCGAACACGATACTGCCTCCCCGTTCGGAAAGCCGGACGGGTGCTTTTTCATCCTCTCTGAGATATCTGTAATTATTGTTTTAAATCAATACCTTAATTTATAAGCACGAACACAATCAGCTTGGTACAAATCCTGCTCTTTCCTGGCACCTCGTGGCGTTCAGAACCGCCCGGGTGTTCTAGATGAACCTGCGACCGCACTCATCAAAAACCAGAGAGAAAAATAATGAAATCTGCACTGAAGTCTTTTGTTCCGGGCGCACTCGCCCTCCTGCTGCTGTTCCCCGTTGCCGCTCAGGCAAAGGAAGTTGAAACCAAGACCAAACTGTCCAGTGTGGTGATTCTTGCCACCGGCGGCACTATTGCCGGCGCTGGCGCCAGCGCTGCCAACAGCGCCACTTATCAGGCGGCCAAGGTCGGCATCGAGCAATTGATCGCTGGTGTTCCTGAGCTTAGCCAGATTGCCAATGTGCGCGGCGAGCAAGTGATGCAAATTGCGTCCGAAAGCATCAACAATGAAAACCTGCTGCAACTGGGTCGCCGCGTTGCCGAACTGGCCGACAGCAAGGACGTCGACGGCATCGTGATTACGCACGGTACCGACACCCTCGAAGAAACCGCCTACTTCCTTAACCTGGTGGAAAAAACCGACAAGCCAATCGTGGTGGTCGGCTCGATGCGTCCGGGCACCGCCATGTCGGCGGACGGCATGCTCAACCTGTACAACGCCGTCGCCGTCGCCGGCAGCAAGGATGCACACGGCAAGGGCGTGCTGGTCACCATGAACGATGAGATCCAGTCGGGTCGTGACGTCAGCAAGATGATCAATATCAAGACCGAAGCGTTCAAGAGCCCATGGGGGCCATTGGGCATGGTGGTTGAAGGCAAATCCTATTGGTTCCGCCTGCCGGCCAAGCGCCACACCCTGGATTCTGAATTCGATATCAAAACCATTAAAAGCCTGCCGGACGTTGAAATCGCTTATGGCTACGGCAATGTGAGCGACACCGCCGTCAAGGCCCTGGCTCAGGCTGGCGCCAAAGCCATCATCCATGCCGGCACTGGCAATGGTTCGGTGTCTTCCAAGGTCGTCCCTGCCCTGCAGGAACTGCGCAAACAAGGGGTGCAGATCATTCGCTCGTCCCACGTGAACGCCGGCGGTTTCGTGCTGCGTAACGCCGAACAGCCTGACGACAAGTACGACTGGGTGGTTGCCCATGACCTGAACCCGCAGAAAGCGCGGATCCTGGCGATGGTTGCGCTGACCAAGACCCAAGACAGCAAAGAGCTGCAACGGATGTTCTGGGAATATTGATTTCTGATAACACTGTGGAGGCGGGTTTACTCGCCTCTATCTTCCCTTGAAACTTCCCCGCCACAACTCCCCGCGCAAGCCCTGAGTTTTAAGCAGTTGCGAAATTCCTTATAGTTAAATACTGTATACACATACAGCAAACTAAGGAATGCTCCGTGGCAAAGTCCTCTTCCGCAGCCCCAACCCCGCCTGACGCTTACGCACGCTTGGCCGTTCGTGTGCAAAAAATCATCAATTCGACCAATGCCCAGAAAGCCAAGGCAGCCTTGATCTTCCGTTTACCGGAAGAGCCCGAAGATGAATGGGCGCGCTTGCTGGAAGAAATTGCAGAGAACGACAACGTCACCCTCGCTTATCGGGACGACGGTGGTGTGCAGATTTTCTGGGTTGTGCCGAAGGAAGATTGATTCAATGAGTGTTCGCTTTACTGCGTTGTTTTGTCTGTTTTTTGCCATTACTGCCAACGCCCAGGCGCCTCGAACCTTCAGCGAAGCCAAGAAAGTTGCCTGGAAACTCTATGCGCCACAATCCACAGAGTTTTACTGCGGCTGCAAATACACCGGCAACCGGGTGAATTTAAAAGCCTGCGGGTATATTCCACGCAAAAATGCCAACCGTGCCGCACGCATCGAATGGGAGCATATCGTTCCAGCCTGGCAGATCGGCCATCAGCGTCAATGCTGGCAGAACGGTGGACGCAAGAACTGTACGCGCCGCGATGATGTGTTCAAGCGTGCAGAGGCCGACTTGCACAACCTGGTGCCGAGCATCGGGGAGGTCAATGGTGACCGCAATAACTTCAGTTTTGGTTGGCTGCCTGTGCAAACCGGACAGTACGGCTCATGTTTGACCCAAGTGGACTTCAAGGCAAAAAAGGTCATGCCCCGCCCGTCTATTCGCGGAATGATTGCCCGGACCTACTTTTACATGAGCAAACAATATGGTTTGCGCCTGTCGAAACAGGACCGCCAACTATATGAAGCCTGGAACAAGACTTACCCGGTACAAACCTGGGAGCGCCAGCGCAACCAGACCGTGGCCTGCGTGATGGGGCGGGGCAACGAGTTTGTCGGCCCGGTTAACCTGAAAGCCTGCGGTTGAGGGCGGGAGGAGCTCCCGCCCGGTCTGTTGGTTACTGTGCGGCCTTGTGTTCAATCACCTGGGACTCGGTGTCATTTTTCTTGGCGCGGGCCAGTTTTTCGGTCAGTTGCGCCTGCTTGGCTTCGGCTTCGGCCTTACTGGCGAACGGCCCCAACAGGACATCGTCCTTGCCTTCTGTTTTCACGATATAAAAATTAAACCCATGTTCCAGCAACCAGGCAGTCAAGTCAGTGATTGCCTGGAGCTTGTGGTCCGGCGGGCCGACCCACACATCCCATTCCTGAGCGGCAATCGCGCCGGTGTCTGGCTGGCTTTCAGTCACGGCAGGCTTGGCCTTGGGCGCTTCGACAGGTTTGCCTTCACCGCAACCGGCCAATGCCAACACCGCAATTGCCATCGCTACTTTACGCACTGCCCTGCTCCTTTGAGGATAAAGAGGCAACTTTATCATTCACTGTCTATTCTGGCCGTCATAAACGTTGGCTTAAACAATGCGAATGATGTATCGCAGACCTGTATGATGCCGCCATGGGAATTAATGTCGCCTCTATGCGTCCTAAAAGAGGCAGTCACAGGGAAGCGCTTAGCAGTAAGCTACACACATCCGACATCTGCCCTGTCTGAAACATGTGTCCTTAAAAGTAATCAAGGAGAAGTCCATGCTTATACTCACCCGCAAAGTCGGTGAAAGCATAAACATCGGTGATGACATCACGATCACCATTCTGGGCGTCAGCGGCCAGCAAGTACGAATCGGCATCAACGCACCCAAGGACGTTGCCGTGCATCGCGAGGAGATTTACCAGCGTATCCAGGCTGGCCTGACGGCTCCGGACAAAAACCAGACTCCTTGACGCACTCTCAGTAGCCAGCCCTTTCGTTCACTGTAACGGCTGGCGAAGACCCTTCAAGCCTGCTCGCGTCTCTTGCGTGAACAGCACGTTTTGCGCCTTGCGCTTCGCCCCAAGATGAAACTGTCTTGACGACTTGAACTTGTTGCGTAATCCACAGCCGAATCTTCTGACTCTTATTCTGCCGTCCGAGTGCATTCAGGAGCACGTCGATGAGGCACGCCGCCCCCAAGCCCCTCGTTTCCAAGTCCTGGTGGATCGTCCTGCTGATAGGGCTGGTCTTCGTGACGCTGGTTTATGGCCTGAGATACGAAATTGAAAGTAGCAGCGCCTCCCATGGTAGCTCTTGGCCTGATCTGGCGCTGTTTCTGTGCGGTTACCTGTTTGCGTTCTGCCTCAAGCCTATTCAGAAGGCGATTCTGCGCAAGTTGTGTCAACGCGCCGCTCAACGAACGCACCACAAAACTGCACGATGACGCCTCCTTGCGGGCTATCAGATCACCGGCATTTACAGTGTCGCAGCAAGACCTATGCTTGGGCTTGCACGGTCAGTATTAAGGGCTGAAACAGATGGATACCCTGAGTAAATCCGAAATTGAAACTGCGCTGGCGGCCCGCCTGCCCAGTTACACAATCGCCTGCACACTGCACGCTGACGGCACATTGTCGGCTGTTCTCAGCGGCCCTGAAACCGACCACTTTGCAATCACCGGTATCGTGCGCGCGCACTATCGCGGCGCAGAAGCGATAGCCCGGTTGGCGAACGAAATCCTCAGAGAAATGGTGATGTCCCGACAGGGCCTTCGCAGCAGCCGACTGCAGGCCCTACCGGAAAACAGCGTAAGGTCGGACCGACCCGGCAACTGATGAAATCAGGAGCGATAACGGGTTTGGCTTTCGTGTATCAAGCCACGACGATCGATAAACTCAGCAACCCGTCATCGTTACGATGCACGCGCACGCGCTCATACCCCTGAATCGACGCATGCACCGTGACCATGGGCTGCAAGTGCGTCGAGGTCACGACTACCACGTCAGCCCCCGCCGCCTCCGCGGCGCGAATCCCCACCGTCGCATCCTCGAACACCAGGCAGTCCTGCACCGGTACGCCCAGACGCTGCGCACCCAGCACATAACAAGCCGGATCCGGTTTGCCGCTGGCGACATCCTCGGCCGTCACCAGCACTGCCGGCGGCGCAATGCCCGCCGCTTGCAGGCGGCGCAACGCCAACTCCCTGGGGGCAGACGTGACCAGCGCCCACTGATCGCCAGGCAAACTGTTCAGAAACTCGACAGCGCCTGGAATCGCGACGACACCCTCGACATCGTTGATTTCTGCCTCGGTTATCCACTGCGCTTCAACTTCAGCGTCCACGCCTGGCAATGCCTGCCGGGTGATCGTATCAATGGCTCGTGCGCCGTGAATGGTACTCAGAAAAGCCGCCACCTCCAGGCCGTGGCGTTCAGCCCAGATACCCCAGACCCGTTCGGCGGCGGCGATAGAGTTGAGCAAGGTCCCATCCATATCGAATAAAAAGGCGCGGTAGCGTTGGGTAAATGCGGCTGGACCTTGAATAGACACTGCGGGGTTTCCTTTTTATCGCTGACAAATGCTGACCCCGATGCAATCTACGGATCACGTCAACACTTGTAAACGTTGCAGAGCACTGCCCTCCCCCTTTGCATTACAAGCTTGTAATGAAGCTGTAAGTCTTGTCAGCACCCTCACTTCATACAGTGGCGTCGCCAGTCACCCACACCGGGTGACACACCCGCACACTGATGAAGGGCCGCACGATGAAACCTGCAAGCACACTCTGCCTGATCGCCGCCAGCTTGTTGATGCTGGGCACCGGTACCGCCATGGCCGGCACCGTCGCACCGATCAAAGCCAACAACGTGGTCCTGGTGCACGGCTCCTGGGCGGACGGCTCGAGCTGGTCCGAGGTGATCACCCGTCTTCAGGCCGCCGGCCTGCATGTCACCGCCGTACAGAACCCGCTGACCTCGGTGGCCGATGACGTCGCCGCCACCAACCGCGTACTCGATCAACAGGACGGTCCTACCGTCCTGGTCGGCCATTCCTACGCCGGCACCGTGGTCAGCGACGCCGGCGCGAACCCGAAGGTCAGCTCTCTGGTGTATGTGGCAGCCCGCGCACCGGACGCCAATGAAGACTTTGTCGCGCTCTCCGCCAAATACCCGAGCATGCCGGTGCGAGCCGGCGTTGAAGAGCACGACGGTTACCTGACCCTGAACCAGGACGCTTTCCTGAAGTACTTCGCCGCCGACGTGCCCCGCGCCAAGGCACTGGAGCTGTACGCCGTACAACAACCGATTACCAAGACGCTGTTCAGTGGTCGCACCGTGAATGCCGCCTGGCACACCAAGCCGTCCTGGTACGCCGTGTCGAGCAATGACCAGACCATCAACCCGGAGCTGGAACGCTTCCTCGCCAAGCGCATGAACGCCACCACCATCGAGCTGCCTTCGAGCCACTTGTCGTTGGTGTCCCACGCCAAGGAAATCACCGACCTGATCCTCGAAGCGTCCGGTCGCCAGCCTTGAATCCGTTGATTACGAACTTGTCATGATCCTGTTGGTTGGCTGTTTGGGGCGCCTGGTTACTGTGAACTCACTGCCAATCCCGGCAGCCGACCCTTTAAGAGAACTACTGCCATGAAACTGTTTATCCTGGGCTTCGCCGCGCTGCTTGCCACCGGTTCCGCATTTGCTGCCGACACCCCTTCCGCCACCAACGTGATCCACGACAAGACCGGCTTCTTCGTGCACCTGGACGTCGACAAAGTGCTGTCGAGCACCGACACCTACGGGCAGTGCGGCATCGTCCCTGCCCGCCTCGATTACCTCGACCACCAGGGCCGCGAACATGTGCTGGACTACCAGGTACAGGGCATCGGTTGCGCCAGTGACAATTGATCGGGCTACACTTGCGCCACGCACAGAACCAGGGCACTTCCCATGAATATCCTTGTAGTCGAAGACGAACCCAAGGCCGGCAATTACCTGCTCAATGGGCTGCAGGAACTGGGTTACTCCGTGAGCCTTGCCCGTGACGGTGTGGACGGGTTGCACCAGGCGCTGGAAACGTCATTCGACGTGATCGTGCTGGATGTGATGATGCCGAAAATGGACGGTTGGGAAGTGCTGCGCCGCCTGCGCAAGGAGGCCGACACGCCGGTGCTGTTTCTCACCGCCCGCGACGACATTGCCGACCGCATCAAGGGCCTGGAACTGGGTGCCGATGATTACTTGATCAAGCCGTTCTCCTTCGCCGAGCTGGTCGCGCGTTTGCGCACCTTGACCCGCCGCGGCCCGAGCCGCGAAGAAGAACAGCTGCACATCGCCGACCTGCAGATCGACGTGCTCAAACGCCGCGTCACCCGCGCCGGCACGCGCATTACCCTGACCAATAAAGAGTTCGCCCTGTTGCATCTGTTCGCGACCCATCAGGACCAGGTGCTGTCACGTTCGATGATCGCCTCGCGGGTCTGGGACATGAACTTCGACAGCGACACCAATGTAGTCGACGTCGCCGTGAGGCGCCTGCGCCTGAAAATCGACGATCCGTTCCAGCTCAAGTTGATCCACAGCGTGCGGGGCATTGGCTACCGCTTCGACACTCAGCCATGAACAACCGCCGCCACTACTCGCTCACCCTGCGCCTGGCGCTGATCTTCGCCCTGCTCGCCTTTGCCCTGCTGGCCACCCTGGGCGTGGCGCTGTACCGCGAACTTGAGCGTGAACTGATCAAGCGTGACGATGCCGCGCTGATCTATCGCGCCGACCAGTTGCGCAACCTGCTCAACGACAGCAACACCCTGGACCTGATCAAGACCAAGCCGGAGCTGTTCCGGAACATGCTGGGCAACAGCGAGTCGGTGCTGAGTATCGCGGCGCCGGGGCAGAAGCCGTTATTGCTGGTCAACCCGGGCAACATTGAAATGCCGAACGTAACGCCCGTGCCAAAGGACCATGAACTGGGCTTTTCCGACGTGCACCACTTACCTGGAGTGAACGGCGTACCCTTCGCCACCGTCGCCGCCTCCATTGATTCCGGAGACCTGGGAAGCCTGCAAGTCACCACGGGACGCTTGATGAGCGAACGTACCGCCATGCTTGCCAGCTATCGCCTGAGCGTATTTATCCTGGCCAGCATCGCGGCGATTATCCTCGCCCTGGTCGGTTACCTGCTGGTGTACCGAGGCCTGCTGCCGCTGCGGCGTCTGGCCACACACGCCCAAGGCATCGGCGTGGGCAACCTTGCCGAACGACTCGACAGCCACGGTGCGCCGAAAGAACTTCTGCCGATGATCGACTCTTTCAACACCATGCTCGAGCGGTTGGCCAAGGGTTTTGTGCAACTGGGCCAGGTGTCGACCGACATGGCCCACGAACTGCGCACGCCGATCAACAACCTGCTGGGCGAAACCCAGGTCGCGCTCCAGCAGAGCCGCAGCATCGAAAGCTATCAGCAATTGCTGGCCTCCAATGTCGAAGAGCTCGAACGCCTGGCACGGATGCTCGACAACATGCTGTTTCTCGCCCGCACCGATCCGGCCAGCGCCTTGCGCCAGCGCCAGGAGCTGAGTGCGGCGGATGAAGTGCAACGCATGGCTGATTACTTCGAAGGGTTGGCGAACGATGTGAATATCAGCATCCTCGCGCAGGGCGAAGGCGTGATCTGGGCTGAACCGATGCTGCTGCGCCGGGCGCTGGCAAACTTGTGTGCCAATGCCATCAAATACGGCGCCCCCGGTTCGGAGCTGGTGATTCAAGCCACGCCAAATGCCGAAGGCATCCGCCTGAGCGTCAGCAATCAGGGAGAGACCATCCCCGCCGAACACCTGCCCAGGCTGTTCGAACGGTTTTATCGGGTGGACGAATCGCGGGAACGCTCGGCCCAGTCCAACGGGCTGGGTTTATCGATCGTCGCGACCATCATGCAGCTGCATAACGGCCGCTACAGCGTCACCAGTGAAGGCGCATTGACATGTTTTGAGCTGATTTTTCCAAAGCGGGAACACTGAGCAGTGCGTGCCAGAACCCTGGTGTTATTTTGCAAAGTTTTGTAGGTCGCAGCCGTTCCCATCTGCCTCTACTCTTGCCCAGAGCGCTCTCTCAGATCATTCAAAACAGGTGTCACGCTTTGGAGAACAAACAGCATCAATCAGGCGGGACGAACACGCTGACTCAGGGTAGAGCCGGTGCAGGTAATAACGGAGATTCTGGTATGGAAAAACGCTTGGGTTTACTGGAAAAAGGGCTGGCTGACATGAAAGAGAAGCTGATCGCCGTTTCGAACAGGGCAGAAGCCATTGAAAGGCACTCCACCACCCATGAAAAACACTATGCAACCCGCGCGGACCTGGCAACCACAGAGCTGAACCTGATCAAATGGTATGTGGCCACTGCGTTCGCGATGACGGGGTTGGCCTGCGCCATTACCTTCGGGCTGACCCGAGCGTTGGCCGGTTGAGGCAAGCCTGGCAGGTCAACTGACCTGCCCACCGGTTTGCACGATATCCACCTGCGTATCCCACGCCGTCTGTAGCGCAACCCGCAAACCTTCAACCATTGTCACCAGTGCCATAGAGGGCTTTGCCGCCCCAGAGACCTGATCCGGCAGGCTGGGGGGTACGTGGATAAAGCCACTGCGTATCGCCGTGCCGGCCAGGGCATGCTGCAACAGGTAAAACACCTGATTACACACAAAGGTCCCCGCCGTCTGTGATACCGACGCCGCGATCCCGGCCTCGCGCACAGCCTTGACCATCGCTTTGATCGGCAAGGTCGTGAAGTAGGCCGCCGGCCCCCCGACCACCACTGGGGTATCGACCGGTTGTGCCCCCAGATTGTCTGGGATGCGTGCGTCGTTCACGTTGATCGCCACACGCTCCATGGAGAAATCGCTACGGCCGGGGGCGAGGCCTGTGGCAATCACCATCACCGGGTCAAATTCGGCGATCAACCGCGTCAGGCACGCCCCCGCCGTGGCAAACGCACAGGGCAGTCGACGCGCCACAATGTGCACATCTTCGCTCAGTCGCACGCCGTCCAACTGGCGCGATGCCTCCCAGGACGGGTTCATCAGGTCCTGGTCAAAGGGCTCGAAGCCCGTCAGCAACACAGTTTGCATTTTTGGCCTCACATCAACAGGTAGAGCAGCACGATATTGACCACCAGCATTATCAAAGCCGTCGGCAGTTGAGCCTTGATCACTGCGTTCTTGTCCGGCAACTCCAGCAACGCCGCCGGGACGATATTGAAGTTGGCAGCCATGGGCGTCATCAACGTGCCGCAATAGCCGGAGAACATGCCAATCGCCGCCATCACCGCCGGATTGCCGCCATACACGCCCACCAGCACCGGTACGCCGACACCGCCGGTCATCACCGGAAACGCCGCAAAGCCGTTACCCATGATCACCGTGAACAGCGCCATACCCAGCACGTAGACCATCACCGCCACCAACTTGAAATCAAGGTTGATGTAGGTAGTGGTGACATGCGCAACGGCCGTGCCCACTCCGGCTTCATTGAACAATAGCCCCAGCATTGCAAGCATCTGCGGCAACACCATGGCCCAGCCGAGGGCCTCGGTCAGGCGCCGGGATTCACGCAAGGCTTGCACCGGTGTATCGCGGGTCAGCCAGCAAGCCAGGCCGAGGGCGATCAGACAGCCGATGCCCAAGGATACAAAGGTGGTGTTTTTCGGGTCCAGCAGCGGCACGCCGCCGATCTCGGTGTGTTTGAGCAACACCGAACCAATCACGGTGGTCAGGGGAATGGCCAGCGCGGGAATAAACAATTTATGCCCCAGGCGCCCGGCACTCGCGCGGGAGGCCTTGTCATGCAGTTCGGCATGCTTGCCGCGGCCGACGCCACCCAAGCCTGCGATCAGCGCCATCACCACCACGCCGACACCAATGACCACCGACGGCAAGCGCTCCCCCACCAGGAACGGCACAGCAAACAAGAGCCAGAACAGCGCGGTTGACCAGCGTTTAGGGTGGGTTCGATCCAGCAGGATCATTCCTGCAGTTATCAGCAATAGAACACCGGCAAGCCAGTACAGGTACTCAATGGAGATGATCATTGTGCAGCCTCCACCGGCGTGGCGGCGGGCGTCATCTCGCGCGTAAGCCTGCGATCAAACCGGTGCAGGCGAATGGCGTGGATGATAAAGGCGCAAATCGCCGTCGGAATGCCCCACACCGCAATGTGCAGTGGCTCCACATCAATCCCCGAACCCAGCAGGAAGGTGTGCATCAACGCGATCGCACCAAAGGCGACAAAGATGTCCTCACCGAAAAACAGCCCGACGTTATCGGTTGCCGCACACATGGCCAACACTTTGTGGCGCAACGTATCCGGCAGTTTGCCGTAGCGTTTTTCCGCCGCCCCTTCGGCCATGGGCGCCAGCAGCGGCCGCACCATTTGCGGATGCCCGCCCAGGCTGGTCAGGCCCATGGCGGCGGTGGACTCGCGCACAAACAGGTAAATGATCAACAGGCGCCCGACCGTGGCTCGCTCGAAACGCGCGATCCAGTTTTGTGCATGCAGGCGCAGGCCATGGCGCTCCAGCAGGCCAATGACAGCCAGGGGCAATAACAGGATCAGTTGCAGCGCGCGGGTCTGAAGGAAACCATCACCCATGCTGGCGAGAATTTTTTCCAGCGGGAAATGGGCAGCCAGCCCGGTGGCAATGGCGGCGGCGGTGACCACCAACAGCGGATTGAAGCGCAAGACGAAGCCAACCACGATGACAAGTACGCCGATCAACGGCCATAGGTTCACAACAGTTTGCATGACGAAGAGGTCCTTGAATGCGCGCTGCGGCGCCATTACAGCAGGATGTGAACAAAGGGTTCACAGCATGAAAGTGGCATGCAGCCCGGCGCGGTTTTTATTGTTGACCCGATAGGTCGAGCGTCAGTGGCGGCAACTTTGCTGCCTGGGGGCGGGAGGTGTCCAACAAGAAAAATTGTTGCTGCAAACCAATAAATTTTGTGGGTGATTGGCGCCGGGCGATCCGGCGCCGTACGAAGATTCAGCCGAGGCGTTTCTGGAAAAAGTGCCGCTGGTGACCCGCCGGGTAATCAGCGATATGGCCAAATTCACTGAAGCCCAGCTTTCGATAAAACCCCGGCGCCTGGAAGCTGAAGGTGTCCAGCCAAATCCCGACACATTGCCGCTCACGGGCCAACTCTTCGGCGGCGCGCATCAACCGCGTGCCGGTACCTTGGGTACGCATCTGATCCGGGATGCTCAACAGCTCAATGAACATCCACCCATAGGAAATTTTTCCATAAAGGCCACCGACAACCTCTTGTGTAGCGGGGTCTCGCAACAAAATCCCGATGGTTTCGAACGCCATGTTGCCCGTGTGACTGAGGTTGTACGCCCTCAGCGGTTTGAGGATGGCCTCACGCTCCTGCGCCGTTACGTCGAACGACACTTCCATTGCCACTTCCATAGCGTGCTCCCTGGTATGAATTGAGTCGGCGACCAGTATGCAGGCTTACTGCGGCTTGACCAGCCTCGTAATCCGGGCTGATCTGCGCCAGGATCATCAAGGCTGCCGCCCCCAATGCCACTGCGTCCTGCCCTGCGACCCCAGGTGCTCCAACACCCTTGGTTACCGCAGGAACACGCCTTGCCACCCGGAATCACCGTCGTGTGCCCGATCTCACCAGCATTGTGCCAGTGGCCGGAATACGGGTAGTTACACAGGTACAAACCGGCACCGAGACCGCTGCCGATAAACAGGTGCACAAAATTCGTCAGCTCGCTGGCGACGCAATAGAGGCGTTCAATTGTGATTGATCGCGGCGCGGCACGGCTTGCGAAGGCCTGTTGCCCAGCGTGCCGACCGCACATGCGCTACTGGAACCCTTCACGATGATTCAAGGGTTCTATGTGAGCGCAGCGCAGCTGGCTGTGACGCGCGGGCGCAATCCGGATCAGCCGCGGTATTTGAAGAAGGTGACGCAGACGCGGTAATTCGAGCGTGCGGGCCCAGGGCTGACCCGGTATTGTCGAGTGCGATCGACCTTCACTGAAAAAGGCCAACACCGGTGACTTCATCCGTTACACCTGTTTCAAGCGTGCAAACCCGTTTGATCGCCCTGGTGGTCGCCGTGACCTTTTTCATGGAGAACCTCGATGCCACCGTCATCGCCACCGCCTTGCCCACCATGGCGTCCGCGTTCGGGGTCACGGCGGTCGACATGAATATCGGCATCACCGCGTACATTCTTGCCGTGGCGATCTTCATCCCGCTGTCCAGTTGGATCGCCGACCGTTTTGGCGCACGCCGGGTGTTCGCCGGTGCGATCATCATCTTCACCCTGGCTTCGCTGCTTTGCGGGTTGAGCCAAAGCCTTGAGATGTTCGTGATCGCCCGGGTGCTGCAAGGCGTAGGCGGCGCGCTGATGGTGCCGGTGGGGCGCCTGGCGGTGCTGCGCAATACCGACAAAAAAGACTTGGTGAACATGATTGCGGTGATCACCTGGCCTGGGCTGGTCGCGCCGATTCTAGGGCCGGTGGTGGGTGGTTTGATCGTGACCCACGCAACGTGGCCGTGGATTTTTTACGTGAATCTGCCTCTGGGGGTGCTGGCCTTGGCTGCCGCATTGTGGCTTGTGCCCAAGGGGCGCGAGGCCAGCGTACGGCGATTCGATGCCAAAGGCTTTGTGCTGCTGGCAGGTGCGTGTGTGGCAGTGCTGGGCGGGCTGGAATGGCTGGGCAACCAGACCAGCGAAACGCTGATCCCGGGTTTTGTACTGGTGGCCACGGGCACGTTGCTCGCGGCATGGGCCGTGCGTCATTGCCGCCAGCATGCCGAACCGTTATTACCGCTTCAGACCCTGTCCATCGGCACCTTTCGCGTGAGTGTTCTTGGCGGGTCGCTGTTCCGTCTCGCCATCAGCGCCCTGCCTTTCCTGCTGCCCCTGTTGTTTCAAGTGGGTTTTGGCCTTTCGCCGGTCGATGCCGGCTTGCTGGTGCTGGCGGTGTTTGCCGGCAACCTGGTAATGAAACCCTTCACGACGCCCATCATGCAACGCTTCGGGTTTCGCCCGGTGCTGCTGGTCAATGGCGCTATTGGCGTCGCATTGGTTGCGGCCTGTGCCTTGTTCACGGTGCAAACGCCCTTGCCGCCGATAGCGGCCGTGCTGTTCGTGGGTGGGCTGTCACGGTCGATGCAGTTTACTTGCTACAACTCAATCGGCTTCGCCGACGTCCCCAAGGCGCAGATGAGCGAGGCGTCGGCGCTGTTCAGCATGGCGTTCCAGCTGGCGATGGGTCTGGGGGTTTCCATGGCGGCGCTATTGTTACGGGCGTCGATGGCTGTGCAAGGGCACGCCGTGCACGCGGCTGTCGGGGACTTTCGGGTGGCCTTCGTGGGCGTGGCGCTGCTTGGGCTCGTGGGATTGATTGACGTGTATCGTTTACCGATGAGCGCCGGCGAAAACGTGCTGAATCGCGCCAAAATGACGGGACCGTGAAGAATCCTGTTCCAGACCTATACTCACTTGAGCTGTTGCGCGTTTTGCGCACCGCTCACGGCAGTATTGCCGACCAAGAGGTAGCCGCTATGTACGCAGGACAAATGAATATGACCACAACAAATGGTGAAATACGCTGCCAGATGGTTGTTCAAATCATCTGCCTTTTGTCGGTTGCCACGCTGTTCTGCTGACCCATCAGTACTGCCTGCCTTTCAACCTCCGCTGCGTATAACCGCGCGGGGGCCGCGTTCGCGCTGAAGATCTTAAATAATAGGCCTCAAGGCCTTGAACACCCCGCCAGAACATTCAAGGCCTTGGCGTATCGGACCAGACGTGCGCCTAGCTCAACAAACAGACGAAAGCCGAAAATAAAGCCGACAACGACAAACCAGATGGATAAATAGGTGAGCTTTTCCGCGTCGGTGGAATCGCGCCCACACCGATATTGACTATTTTGAGTAAACCTCAATCACATCGACGCGGCGTGTGATCAGCACCGATGCACTCAGGGCGATTCGAATAAAAAGGCGGGCGCCGAACGGGGCGTGGGTAAATCGCAGACAACAAAAAAGGGCCCACCTTTCGGTGAGCCCTTCTAGACCGCCCAGCAGAGCGGATTTTGTTTGGTAGGCGCGATTGGACTCGAACCAACGACCCCCACCATGTCAAGGTGGTGCTCTAACCAACTGAGCTACGTGCCTGCTGTGAGGCGGCATTCTACGGAATTCCGGAGGGGTGTCAACATCTTTTTTGCAGCTAACCCTATGAATATGCGAATTATTTATTTGCGCCGGGTGCACCGGTGATTTTCGGGTGGCTGGCAGGCAATTTTCAACTCAGGTAGGATCGGCGCACTCGTAAAAAATATAAAACAGAGGTTCCAGGATGGCGAACACCCCCTACCCCCAGTCGTATTACGCCGCGTCCGCGAATGCGGTTCCGCCTCGCCCGGTACTGCAAGGTGACGTCGAAACCGATGTGTGTGTGATTGGCGCCGGCTACACCGGCCTTTCCAGCGCACTGTTTCTGCTGGAGAACGGTTTTCGCGTCACCGTGCTGGAAGCCGCCAAGGTGGGGTTTGGTGCGTCGGGCCGTAACGGCGGACAAATCGTCAACAGCTACAGCCGCGACATCGATGTGATCGAGCGCAGCGTCGGCCCCAAGCAAGCGCAGCTGCTGGGGCAGATGGCGTTTGAGGGCGGCAGGATCATTCGCGAGCGCGTGGCCAAATATCAGATCCAGTGCGACTTGAAGGATGGCGGCGTGTTCGCCGCCCTCAACAGCAAGCACATGGGCCACCTGGAATCGCAGAAACGCTTGTGGGAACGCTACGGGCATACGCAACTCGAGTTGCTGGACGAACGCCGTATCCGCGAAGTGGTGGCCTGTGACAACTATGTCGGCGGATTGCTCGACATGAGCGGCGGGCACATTCACCCACTCAACCTCGCACTGGGCGAAGCGGCTGCCGTTGAATCCCTGGGCGGCACGATCTACGAGCAATCGGCCGCGGTGCGCATCGAGCGCGGCGCGAACCCGGTGGTGCACACCGCCGAAGGCAAGGTCAGGGCCAAGTTCATCATCGTCGCGGGCAACGCTTACCTGGGGAACCTGGTGCCGGAGCTGGCGGCCAAATCGATGCCTTGCGGCACACAAGTCATCACCACGGCACCGCTGGGTGATGAACTGGCCAAGACGCTGCTGCCCCAGGATTATTGCGTCGAAGACTGCAACTACTTGCTCGACTACTACCGCCTCACCCGCGACAAGCGCCTGATCTTCGGCGGCGGCGTGGTGTACGGCGCACGTGACCCGGCCAACATCGAAGCGATCATCCGCCCGAAGATGCTCAAGGCCTTCCCGCAGCTCAAGGACGTGAAAATCGATTACGCCTGGACCGGCAATTTCCTGCTGACCCTTTCGCGCTTGCCGCAGGTGGGCCGTCTGGGCGACAACATCTATTACTCACAAGGCTGCAGCGGCCATGGCGTGACGTACACGCACCTTGCAGGCAAGGTGCTGGCGGAGGCACTGAGAGGTCAGGCGGAGCGTTTTGATGCGTTTGCCGACCTGCCGCACTACCCGTTCCCGGGCGGGCAACTGTTGCGCACGCCGTTTGCGGCGCTGGGCGCCTGGTATTACGGGTTGCGGGACAAACTGGGGTTCTGAGTACGCAGTGGGAGCCGGCTTGCCGGCTCTTGCAGCAGAAAGCCAAATCGCAGAAACAAAAAACCCCGGTCTTTCGACCAGGGTCTTTGCTATCGGATCAAAGTCAGCCAAGGGCTTTCTTTGTGCTTCAAGGCGTTCAGTGGGCCTTGAGGCAGATATGGCGCAGCGGACGGGACTCGAACCCGCGACCCCCGGCGTGACAGGCCGGTATTCTAACCGACTGAACTACCGCTGCGTATCGCTTGACCAGTTGAGCGTAAACACTCAACTGTCTTTAAACATCTGATCGATCAGCTGGGCTGTTCAATCTCAAGCTCGACATGTCGAACCTGGAAAATATGGCGCAGCGGACGGGACTCGAACCCGCGACCCCCGGCGTGACAGGCCGGTATTCTAACCGACTGAACTACCGCTGCGCGTCGGTGCAACCTTTAACGTTGCGTCTTGCCCTAGGGCAAAACTGTCAAGAAGTGGTGGGTGATGACGGGATCGAACCGCCGACCCTCTGCTTGTAAGGCAGATGCTCTCCCAGCTGAGCTAATCACCCTTTGCTTCGTTGAGGCCGCGAAATTTACGCAGGTAGCGGACCTAAGTCAATAGCCTGCTTGAAGTTTTTCTGAAAAAGACAAAATTGCTTCAAGACGGCTATCTGCCCTACTCGCTGTAAATCATCTTCTTGCTCATGCCACCGTCCACCACAAACTCTTGCCCGGTGACAAACCCCGCCTGGCGCGACAGCAACCACGCCACCATCGCCGCCACATCTTCAACCGTACCCACCCTGCCCGCCGGATGCTGGGCATGGTCGGCATCCGTCAAAGGCTCGGCACGTCGGGCCGCCGGATCACGCGCATCGATCCAGCCAGGGCTGACGGCATTGACCCGCACCTCCGGCCCCAGGCTCATGGCCAAGGCATGCGTCAGGGCCAGCAGGCCGCCCTTGCTCGCCGCATAAGCCTCGGTGTCCGGCTCCGACTGACGCGCCCGGGTCGATGCCAGGTTGACGATGGCACCGCCATGGGCACGCAGGTACGGCGCGCAGTGCTTGGCCAACAGCATCGGCCCACTGAGATTCACCGCAAGCACACGGTTCCAATAAGCCAAATCGAGGCTTTCCAGGGTGATATTGCGCGGGTCAGCCACGGCCGCGTTGCACACCAACGCGTCCAGCCGCCCGAATTGCCCCAGTACTTCTGCGACACCTTGGGCCACTTGTTTCTCGTCGGCGACGTCCATGGTGATAAACCAGGCATTGTCGCCCAGCACCTTGGACACCTTGGAGCCGCGCTCGCGGTCCAGGTCGGTCAACACCACTTGCCAGCCTTCGCTGATCAGCCACGCCGCGATCCCGAGACCAATGCCCCGCGCCGCGCCCGTCACCAGTGCGACGCGGCCGTTACCGACCGCCGCAGCATCCATGGACCACTCGATCACAAGGCCGCCAGCCCGCGGGCCAGGTCTGCCTGCAAGTCCGCCACATCTTCCAGGCCCACTGCGATGCGGATCAGGCTGTCGCGGATGCCGGCCGCTTCACGCTCTTGCGGCGCCAGGCGACCATGGGAGGTGGTGCTCGGGTGCGTAATGGTGGTCTTGCTGTCGCCCAGGTTGGCGGTGATCGAAATCAAGCGAGTGGCGTCGATAAAGCGCCAGGCACCCTCTTTGCCGCCCTTCACTTCGAAGCTGACCACGGCGCCGAAACCACGCTGCTGGCGCTGGGCCAATTCGTGTTGCGGGTGGCTCTTGAGGCCGGCGTAGTGCACTTTCTCGATGCCATCCTGCTGCTCCAGCCACTCGGCCAGGGCCTGGGCATTGGCGCAATGGGCCTTCATGCGCAGGCTGAGGGTTTCCAGGCCCTTGAGGAAGATCCAGGCGTTGAACGGGCTCAGCGTCGGGCCGGCGGTGCGTAAGAAACCCACCACTTCTTTCATCTGCTCGCCACGTCCAGCCACCACGCCGCCCATGCAACGGCCCTGGCCGTCGATGAACTTGGTGGCCGAGTGCACGACGATGTCTGCGCCCAGCTTCAACGGCTGCTGCAATGCAGGCGTGCAGAAGCAGTTGTCGACCACCAGCATCGCGCCCTTGGCGTGCGCCACTTCGGACAATGCGGCGATGTCCACCAACTCGGCCAGCGGGTTGGACGGCGACTCGACGAACAGCAATTTGGTGTTGGCCTTGATCGCCGCATCCCAACCGGACAGGTCTGCCAGCGGCACGTAGTCCACTTCAATGCCGAAGCGCTTGAAGTACTTCTCGAACAGGCTGATGGTCGAACCGAACACACTGCGTGACACCAATACATGGTCGCCAGCGCTGCACAAGCTCATCACAACGGCGAGGATGGCCGCCATGCCAGTCGCCGTGGCCACCGCCTGCTCAGCGCCTTCAAGGGCCGCAATACGCTCCTCGAACGCACGGACGGTCGGGTTGGTGTAGCGCGAGTAGACGTTGCCCGGCACTTCACCGGCAAAACGCGCGGCGGCGTCGGCGGCGGTGCGGAACACATAGCTGGAGGTGAAGAACATCGGGTCGCCGTGCTCACCTTCCGGGGTGCGGTGCTGGCCGGCGCGCACAGCCAGGGTATCGAAAGCTACGCCATCGAGGTCGCTGTCCAACCGACCGGCATCCCATTCCTGACTCATGCTGCGACTCCTTACTCAATTCTTTATTTAAGATACAAAACCGGCCCCTCAGGGCCGGTGTTTACTCAGTTGTTGTACAGATCGATGATCGCGCTGACCGCCTGGGTCTTGATCTTCGACGAGTCGTTGCGCGCCTGTTCGATCTTGTTCAGGTAAGCCTCGTCGACATCGCCGGTCACGTACTTGCCGTCGAACACGGCGCAATCGAACTGCTCGATCTTGATCTTGCCGCCGCCAACCGCTTCGATCAGGTCCGGCAGGTCCTGATAGATCAGCCAATCGGCGCCGATCAGGTCGGCCACATCCTGGGTCGAACGGTTGTGGGCAATCAGCTCGTGGGCGCTCGGCATGTCGATACCGTACACGTTCGGGTAACGCACAGCTGGCGCAGCAGAGCAGAAGTACACGTTCTTGGCACCCGCTTCACGGGCCATCTGAATAATCTGCTTGCACGTGGTGCCACGTACGATGGAGTCGTCCACCAGCATCACGTTCTTGCCGCGAAATTCCAGCTCGATTGCGTTGAGCTTCTGGCGAACCGACTTCTTGCGCGCCGCCTGGCCCGGCATGATGAAGGTACGGCCGATGTAGCGGTTCTTGACGAAACCTTCGCGGAACTTGACGCCCAAATGGTTGGCCAGCTCCAGCGCAGCGGTACGGCTGGTGTCCGGAATCGGGATTACCACGTCGATGTCGTGCTCAGGACGCTCGCGCAGGATTTTCTCGGCCAGCTTCTCGCCCATGCGCAGACGCGCTTTGTACACCGAAACGCCGTCGATGATCGAATCCGGACGCGCCAGGTAGACGTGTTCGAAAATGCACGGGGTCAGTTTCGGCGCAACAGCGCACTGACGGGTGTGCAGCTTGCCGTCTTCGGTGATGTACACCGCTTCGCCCGGGGCCAGGTCGCGGATCAGGGTGAAGCCCAGCACGTCCAGGGACACGCTTTCGGAGGCGATCATGTACTCGACGCCTTCGTCGGTGTGACGCTGGCCGAACACGATCGGGCGGATGCCATGCGGGTCGCGGAAACCGACGATGCCGTAACCGGTGACCATGGCCACGACCGCGTAACCACCGACGCAACGGTTGTGCACGTCAGTCACGGCGGCGAACACGTCTTCTTCGGTTGGCTGCAGCTTGCCGCGCTGGGCCAGCTCGTGGGCGAACACGTTGAGCAGCACTTCCGAGTCGGAACTGGTGTTGACGTGGCGCAGGTCAGATTCGTAAATCTCCTTGGCCAGTTGTTCAACGTTGGTCAGGTTACCGTTGTGCGCCAGGGTAATGCCGTAGGGCGAGTTGACGTAAAACGGTTGAGCTTCGGCCGAGGTCGAGCTACCGGCAGTCGGGTAACGCACATGGCCAATGCCCATGTGCCCGACGAGGCGCTGCATGTGACGCTGATGGAACACGTCACGCACCAGGCCATTGTCCTTGCGCAGGAATAACCGGCCGTCGTGGCTGGTCACAATACCGGCAGCGTCCTGGCCGCGGTGCTGGAGGACGGTTAGCGCGTCATACAGCGCCTGATTCACGTTCGACTTACCGACGATACCGACGATGCCACACATGCGACGCAACCCCTACTTAATGAATCTTGACTGAACACTGCTTACTGAGGCGTTTTGGCCGGCAAGAGGTGTTCCTTGAACGGAAGATCAGCGGGTACGCTGATTCCGCTGGCCAGCCACTGACTGCTCCACCCCAGAATGAGGTTCTTGGACCAATCTGCAACCAATAGAAATTTTGGCACGAGTACCGACTCCTGCCACCACGAATCCTGCTGTACCGGCCCCAGGCTCAACAGCCCGACCGCCACGACCACCAGCAACGCGCCACGCGCAGCGCCGAAGGCCATGCCGAGAAATCGATCGGTCCCGGAGAGGCCGGTGACACGTATCAACTCGCCAATAAGATAATTGACCATTGCCCCCACCAGCAGCGTGGCGATGAACATGATGGCGCAGCCCGCGATGACGCGAGCCGAAGGTGTCTCGATGTAACCGGCCAGGTAAACCGACAATGAACCACCGAACATCCAGGCTACGACTCCTGCGATGATCCAGGTCAGCAACGACAATGCTTCTTTTACGAAGCCGCGGCTTAGACTGATCAAAGCGGAGATGGCGACGATTGCAACGATCGCCCAATCAACCCAGGTAAATGGCACAGTGCAGCCTACGTACGGATAAGGCGGCGCATTTTAGCAGAGCGCCGGGCTGTCGGTAAGCTGTGATTGCGGGTGCTTTGCAAATCAATGGGTTGAGTAGGGCGAAGGCCCCCTCAGGACCACCAAATACAATGTGGGAGGGGGCTTGCCCCCGATAGCGATGGGTCATTATCAGAGATGCTGACTGACCTACCGCCATCGGGGGCAAGCCCCCTCCCACATTGAGTGCATTCCAAGCTGAAACGGGGGTGAAATCAGCCGCGCTCAGGCTGAAAACGCACCACAAAGCCATTCAGGTTCTGCTGGCGACCCAGCAAGTCGCGCAGACGATCGGCCTCGGCGCGCTCGATCAGCGGCCCGATAAACACCCGGTTCTTGCCATCGGCACTGCGGATATAGGCGTTGTAGCCCTGAGCACGCAGCTTTTTCTGCAAGGCTTCGGCGCTCTCGCGATTGGCCAGGCTGGCGAGCTGGATCGACCAAGTGATCGGCAGGCCATTGGGATCGATACGGCTTTGACCAACGTCCGGCTTGCCCGGCGCGGCAGGTTGCGGCGCAACCGGCTTGGGCGCTGGTGCCGGCGCGGCCGGCTTGGCGGCAACCGCAGGCGCTGCCGGAGCGGGCGCAGCTGCGGGTGCGGGCTTGACCACTGGCACGCTCGGCTGCACCGGCATGCTCGGCGCCTGCTGCGCAGCCACATCCGCATCACTCGGCACAGGCTCCTCAGGCAACGCCTGCGGCTCGGGCACCACCACCGGCTCGACCTGAACTTGCGGTACCGTCGGCGCCTGGGGCGCAGCCGGCGCCTCAACAACTACCTGGCGCTGCTCGTCCTGACGCGAAAACAGCATCGGCAGAAAAATCACCGCCAACGCCACCAGCACCAGGGCTCCAACCATTCGCTGCTTGTATGCGCTATCCAGTAATGCCATGTGCAGCTTCCTCCGTGGAGCGCCGGGCCAACCACTCTAGCGCCTCGGCAACACAATAAAATGATCCGAACAACAGAATCTCGTCCTCGGCCGTTGCCACCGCACACTGCGCTTCAAGCGCGGCGGTGACGCTTGCATACGACGCCACTGGCGCACCAAGGTTCTGCAAGGCCGTCTCCAATTCAGCGGCCGGCCGACTGCGCGGCGTATCCAGCGGCGCAACCGCCCAAGCCTGGACATTGTCCAGCAACGGCGCAACCACGCCGCCCAGGTCTTTGTCAGCCAACAGCCCGAACACCGCCAGGCGGCGACCCACCGGCGGTGTACGCGACAGGCGTTGTGCCAGGTACTCGGCGGCATGCGGGTTGTGCCCCACATCCAGCAGCAGGTTCAGGCGCTTGCCCTCCCACTCGAAGGTGCGACGATCCAGGCGCCCTACCACCCGAGTGGCCAGCAATGTCGCGGCAATCTGCTCGGCATGCCACGGCAGATCCAGCAGCAGGTAAGCCTGCAACGCCAGCGCAGCGTTTTCCATCGGCAGGTTCAGCAGCGGCAGATCATGCAGCTCTACCACCTGGCCGCGCGCATCATGCCCACGCCATTGCCAATGTTGAGCACCGATGTCGAGATTGAATTCGCGGCCACGCAGGTAAAACGGGCAATCCAGCTCGCACACCTTGTCGAGCAAGGGTTGCGGCGGGTCCAGATCACCACACAGCGCAGGCTTGCCCTGGCGGAAGATCCCGGCCTTTTCATAGGCCACCGACTCGCGGGTATTGCCCAAGTAGTCGGCATGGTCGACGCCAATGCTGGTGACCAGCGCCAGGTCGGCATCCACCACGTTGACCGTGTCCAGACGCCCACCCAGGCCGACTTCCAGGACCACCACATCCAATTGCGCACGCTCGAACAGCCAGAACGCCGCCAGGGTGCCCATTTCGAAGTAAGTCAGGGAAATTTCGCCGCGCCCAGCATCCAGTGCGGCGAAGGCTTCGCAGAGCTGCTCATCAGTGGCTTCTACACCATTGAGCTGCACCCGCTCGTTGTAACGCAGCAGGTGCGGGGAATTGTAGACGCCGACTTTCAGCCCTTGGGCTTGCAGCAGCGCCGCGACAAAGGTACAGGTAGAGCCTTTGCCGTTGGTGCCGGTCACCGTGATCACACGCGGTGCCGGCCGGCCCAACCCGAGGCGGGCCGCTACCTGTTGCGAGCGCTCCAGGCCCATGTCGATGGCTGACGGATGCAACTGCTCAAGGTAGGCGAGCCATTCGCCCAGGGTACGTTGGGTCATAGGTTTGCAGGCACCGGCGGTACAACGATCGGTTCGACTTTAGGCGCGACGTACACAGGCGTCGGCAGGCCCATCATTTGCGCCAGCAGGTTACCCAGGCGTGGACGCAGCTCGCCACGGGCGATGATCATGTCAATCGCGCCGTGCTCCAGCAGGAACTCGCTGCGCTGGAAACCTTCCGGCAGTTTTTCGCGAACGGTCTGCTCGATCACGCGCGGGCCGGCAAAGCCGATCAGGGCCTTGGGTTCGCCGACAATCACGTCACCCAGCATCGCCAGGCTGGCGGAAACGCCGCCATAGACCGGGTCAGTCAGCACGGAGATGAACGGAATGCCTTCTTCACGCAGACGCGCCAGTACCGCGGAGGTCTTGGCCATTTGCATCAGGGAAATCAGTGCTTCCTGCATGCGCGCGCCACCGGAGGCGGCGAAGCAGATCATCGGGCAACGGTTTTCCAGGGCGTAGTTGGCGGCACGTACGAAACGCTCACCGACGATGGCGCCCATGGAGCCGCCCATGAAGGAAAACTCAAACGCAGACACCACCACAGACATGCCCAGCAACTTGCCGCTGACGGAAATCAGCGCGTCCTTTTCACCAGTCTGCTTTTGCGCGGCAGTGAGGCGATCCTTGTACTTCTTGCCGTCGCGGAACTTGAGACGGTCAACCGGCTCCAGGTCAGCGCCCAGCTCGGCACGGCCATCGGCGTCGAGGAAAATGTCGATGCGGGCGCGGGCGCCGATACGCATGTGGTGGTTGCACTTGGGGCAAACGTCCAGGGTCTTTTCCAGCTCCGGGCGGTAGAGCACCGCGTCGCAGGATGGGCACTTGTGCCACAGACCTTCAGGAACCGAGCTTTTCTTCACCTCGGAACGCATGATCGAAGGGATCAGTTTGTCTACTAACCAGTTGCTCATGCTTTCTTTCTCCAGTACCGGTGGCTTGAACACAGCCCCGCGTATGCCCTTGAGCTAAATTCATATGTGGCGATGACACAGGCTGGACGGGGTCAGACGTTCGACCAGCCACTTCCTGCCTGTATCCTCAGCCTTCCAGACAACCTGCAGCGCGGGTTGCCACTACATTTCCGGGCCTCCCGCAGGCGGCGCCGATGCTGTTTTACACAGTGGTAGTTATGGACGGCGGCAGACTGCGAGCCGTCACATCACACCATTGCTGTTGCGCACCGCTTGCATGAATGCGCGAATCTTGTGGTGATCCTTAATGCCCTTGCCCTGCTCCACCCCACCGCTGACGTCGACGGCGTACGGCCGAACCTGCTCGATGGCAGCCCCGACATTCGCGGGGTTGAGCCCGCCGGCCAGGATAATCGGCTTGCTCAGCCCCTCGGGAATCAGCGTCCAGTCGAATGCTTCGCCCGTACCGCCCGGCACGCCTTCGACATAGGTATCCAACAGAATGCCACGAGCGCCAGTATAGGCAGCGCACGCGGCGGCGATGTCATCCCCGGCCTTGACACGCAGCGCCTTGATATACGGGCGTTGGTAGCTTTTACACTCGTCGGGGCTTTCGTCGCCGTGAAACTGCAGCATGTCCAGCTGCACGGCATCCAGGGTTTCGTTGAGCTCGCAGCGGCTGGCGTTGACGAACAAGCCAACGGTGGTCACGAACGGCGGCAACGCGGCGATGATTGCACGCGCCTGCAACACATTCACCGCCCGTGGGCTCCTGGCATAAAACACGAAACCGATGGCATCCGCCCCCGCCTCGACTGCCGCCAGCGCGTCTTCTATGCGGGTGATCCCGCAAATCTTGCTGCGAACGGCTGACATGTCGTAGAAACCTCAGGGGTTGAGCCGAGAAAGTCCCGGATGGTAACAAAAGCTATTCCGGGCGTCAGCCGCCAAGTTCGCTGAAACCTGTGAGGAAGTGTGGCCCGATGAAACGATCCGGCAATTCGAACTCGTCGCGGTACTCCACGTCCACCAGATACAGGCCAAAGGGATGCGCCGTCACCCCACCTGTGCGGCGGATACGACTTTCCAGCACTTCTTTGGCCCACTCCACCGGGCGCTCGCCGGTGCCGATGGTCATCAACACGCCTGCAATATTGCGCACCATATGGTGCAGGAAGGCGCCGGCGCGGATATCCAGCACGATCATCTTGCCGTGACGGGTCACCCGCAGGTGATGGACTTCCTTGATCGGCGACTTGGCCTGGCACTGGCCGGCACGGAACGCGCTGAAATCATGCACACCGACCAAATGCTGCGCGGCCTCGGCCATGCGCTCGGCGTCCAGCGGGCGATGGTTCCAGGTTATTTCCTGGTTGAGGTGCGCCGGACGGATCTGGTCGTTGTAGATCACGTAGCGATAACGCCGGGCAATCGCCTTGAAGCGCGCATGAAAATGCGCAGGCATGACCTTGGCCCAGGTGACGCTGACGTCATGGGGCAAATTGATATTGGCGCCCATCACCCACGCTTTCATCGTGCGCTCGGCCTGGGTGTCAAAGTGCACCACCTGGCCACAGGCGTGCACACCGGCGTCGGTTCGCCCGGCGCACATCAGCGACACCGGCGAGTCGGCGACCTTGGACAAGGCGTTTTCGAGGGTTTCCTGCACCGTCAGCACACCCGAGGCCTGGCGCTGCCAGCCGCGATAGCGTGAGCCTTTGTATTCCACGCCCAGGGCGATGCGGTTAAAGCCTGCGGCCGCCATTTCGGCGGCCGCGTTATCTATATTTGCCAAGAACTGAGAGCCCGATGAGTTGCGCAAAGGCGGCCATTATAAAGGCGGCGCACGCAGGAGGGGCGCTTTTGTTGCGAGGCCACCCGCCAAACCAACTGTGGGAGCGGGCTTGTTCGCGAATGCAACGTGCCGGTCGCTCAATCAGCTAACCGGCACGTCACCCTCGCGAGCAAGCCTGCTCCCACACTGGTGTTACACCACCCTTCAGATTTTGCCGAGCATTTCCTTGGCTTCACCGCGCTGGGCTTCGTCGCCCTCAGTCAGCACTTCGGACAGAATGTCGCGCGCGCCGTCGGCATCGCCCATGTCGATGTACGCCTGGGCCAGGTCGAGCTTGGTGGCCACTTCATCGGTGCCAGAGAGGAAATCGAACTCCGGCTCATCAGCGCCCAACGCCGCATCTTCAGCGGTAAAGGAAGGCTCGATCGGCGGATGCTCGAGGCTCTGGGACAGGCGATCGAGCTCAGCGTTGACGTCGTCCAGCTCGGACGTGAAGGCATCCGGCTTGGCGGCCGGCGGCGCTTGCGGTTCGTCAGCCAGGGACAGGTCGAAGTCTTCCGGCAGGTCGAAATCATCCAGTGCGGCAGGGGTAAGGGTCGGCGGCTCAACGGCCGGCACATCCTTCATCTGGTCTTCAAGGCCCGAGAGGAAGTCATCGTCCGATTGCGTGGACGACGGCGCATCCAACTGCAGGTCCAGATCGAAGTCCGACATATCATCCGGGGCAGGCTTGGCTTGCGTCTGGCGCTGCAGGACCGACTCGAAACTCGACTCATCCTTGGGGCTGACCACGGCCGGCGAAGCGGCTTCCAGATCGTCCAGGCTCAAGTCGAAATCCGTATCGAACGCGTCGGGTTCCGGGGCTGGTGCTGCCGGTTTGTCTTCGAGCAGGTTCTTCACGTATTGAGCGTCCAGCGCCGCCGCGGCCACCGCAGCACTGACGCCCGCGGCCAACACGGCCATGGCCGGGAAGCGACTCTTGAGCTGCTCGACCTGAGCGTGGTTTTCGCCCGTGGCCACCAGTTGACGCTCTTGCGTGACGAAGCCGTCCTTGTCGCTCTGCAGACCGTAGACTTCCATCAGCTTCAAACGCAGGTCACTGCGCTTGGGCTCGCGCTTGATCGCCTGCTCCAACACATCGGCGGCCTGATTCAGGTGACCACGGTCGATATGGGATTGAGCTTGTGCCAGCGCGTCGCTGGAGTTTACCGGGGCCACGGCGACCGCCAACGGCGCCAGCACGGAAGCCACGCTCGGCACCACCACAGGCTCAACCACGGGGGCAGGCGCTGGCGCGGCAGCCAGCTTGACGTTCGGCGGCGGCACTTCCAGGCCTTCGAAGCTGTCCGGTGGCAGGTCGTGATCCACACTCGGCGAGAACTGTGGCTCTTCAGCCAGCGCCCGCGCCATACGCAGGTGCTTTTCCTCTTCGAGGCGAGCATTGCGGTGACGGGCCCACAGCAGCAGGAGCAACAACACCAGTAAGCCGGCAGCACCGCCGATGACCCCAAGGACAATCGGGTTGGTCAGCAGATCGTTGAATTTACCTTCGGTGGTGCTCGCCGGCGCGGCATCCGCCTTGATCGGCTCGGGCGTGGCCACCACGGCAGCCGGCGTCGCATCGGGTGCCGGCGCTGCCGCCGCAGTGGCCGCAGGCTCGCCTGGCAGCTGCGCGGGGATGGTTGCTGTCGTCGGCGCAGTGCCCGGCACTGCCGGGTTACCGCCCTGAGCCTGCAACTTGGCCAGTTGATCGTTTTTCAGTTGAATCAGCTTTTGCAGCTTGTCCAGCTGGCTTTGCAGGTCGGCTGCGCGGCTTTTCAGCTCGGCATTGTCGCGGCGCGTGGTATCCAGTTCTTCCTGGGTCATCGCCAGCTTGTCGCTCAACGCACGACCATCAGCGGCCCTGCCCTTGGCACCTTTCTTGGCGGACTCGGCCGACACCAGGCTCAAATTGTCCTTGGCATTGGTGCTCGAGGGCGCATCGCCTGCCTGGGTGCGCCGAGTGGCGTCCAGTTGCTGCTTGCCGGCGGCCTGATTATTGGCCGTGCGACGCCCCTGGCGCCAGGCGGCATTTTGCGCAGTGACTTCGGCAATCGCCTCCGGCTGCGGCAAGCTGGTGGCTTGCTGGCGATCCGGAAGACGCAGCACCTGGCCGGTTTTCAGGCGGTTGATATTGCCGTCGATGAAAGCATCAGGGTTGAGCGCCTGGATCGCCAGCATGGTTTGCTGGACCGACGCGCCGTTGCGGTTCTTCGCGGCAATTTCCCACAAGGTATCGCGAGACGTCGTGGTGTGCTGCGCAGCTTTGCTGACCGTGGGCGCCGTGTTGGCAGGTGCCGACTGGGTCGGCGCACTCAAGCGCGGTGCAGGAGCGCTGGCGGTCGGTGCCGGCTGCTCGAACTTGGCCGGGTCGAGCAGCACACTGTAGTCGCGCATCAGGCGGCCGTTGGGCCATTGCACTTGAAGCAGAAAACGTACGTAGGAATCAGGCAGCGGCTTGCTGGAGGTAACGCGCACCACACTGCGGCCATTGGGGTTGATTACCGGGGTAAACGTCAGATCATTCAGAAACGCCTGGCGATCCACGCCGGCGTCCACAAACGCCTGGTCAGACGCCAGGCTCGGGGTGATCTCGGAGGCGGTGAGGCCGCCGACGTCGAGCAATTCGATTTCCACCGCCAACGGCTGGTTCAACTTCGACTTGAGGGTCATCTCCCCAAGCTGCAGCGCCTGCGCCATACCGGAAGACAGCGCCGAGGCGGCCGCTATTGCTAACACCAGTTTGCGAACTTGAACCATAGCCTCATCCTTTGTTTGAACACTCCCCGGCCTGCGAGAAGGTTGGTAACCGCTGCCATAAGGCATGGCGAGCCGATAGGTTACCGACGCGCTTCTGTTTCGCTTGGGGCCAAGCATAGCGCCTGGCTAGAATCAATCTACAAATTGCCGCCAAGTATCTTTTACACAAGGCCTTTTATCAACAACTGCGCCAGCTGCACGGCGTTCAATGCCGCGCCCTTGCGTACGTTATCTGACGTCAGCCACAGATTTAGTTCCGCCGGGTCGTCAACGCCCGCACGCACTCGTCCAACGTAGACCACATCCTGGCCGACCGCATCCCCAACGGCCGTAGGGTAGTCGCCCTCTTCCACCAACTCGATCCCCGGCGCTGCCTCCAGTGCACGGTTGACAGCGGCCAGGTCGACCGGCGCGCCCAACTGCAAAGACACTGTCAGGCTATCGCCAAAAAACACCGGGGCTTGAACGCAGGTTGCGGAAATCTTTAGCAGAGGTGTTTCCAGCACGGCGCGCAGTTCGTGTACGAGGCGTTTCTCCAAGGCTGTATGACCTTGGGCGTCAGGCGTGCCGACTTGCGCCAGCAGGTTGAAGGCCATCTGCCGATCAAAGAACTTCGGCTCCAGCGGGCGCACGTTCAGCAGCTCGGCGGTCTGGCGGGCCAGCTCGCTGACGGCCTCGCGGCCCTGGGCCGAAACGGCCAGGTTGGCAGTGACGCTGACGCGCTGGATATCCAGCACGCCGCGCAACGGCGCCAGAACCACCGCCAGGTTGGTGGCCGACGGGCTCGGGCTGCCGAGCTGGAAGGGCTTTTTCAGGCCCTTGAGAATATGCGCGTTGGCTTCCGGCACGACCTGAGGTGCCTGGTCGGCCGGCAATGCGCCGGAGAGGTCGATCACCGAGCAACCGGCCGCCGTGGCGCGTGGCGCGAAACTCAGGGTCACCGCCGGGCCTGCCGCGAAGAAGGCCAACTGGGCTTTTTTGAAGTCGAACTCATCAACTTCCTTGACCCGCACGTTTTTGCCGCGAAACGGCACCGAGGCGCCGGCCGAGTTGCTGCCCGCCAGCAAATACAGAGTGCCTACCGGAAAATCCAGCTCTTCGAGAATCTGCACCAGGGTTTCACCCACGGTGCCGGTTGCACCGATCACGGCGATTTCAAAGGTCTGGATCATGGTGGCTGCCTCGGGCGTTGCGGGGGGAGCGGCACTTTACCGGGTGGTGGGGAGTGAGGCAATTGGGCTGGGCCCTGGGGTGAGGCTGATGGCCCCATCGCGGGCAAGCCCGGCTCCCACATTTTGATTTGTGAACACAGTCAAATGTGGGAGCTGGCTTGCCTGCGATGAGGCCCTCAAGAGCAATAAAAAACCCGCGCCTGTCACCAGAACGCGGGTTTCTCACTCACCAGCAGCGATCAACGCTCCAGCAAAATCCGCAGCATGCGACGCAGCGGTTCAGCCGCGCCCCACAGCAGTTGGTCACCGACGGTGAACGCGCCCAGGTACTGAGTACCCATGTTCAGCTTGCGCAGACGGCCAACCGGTACATTCAGGGTGCCGGTGACCTTGGTTGGGCTCAGCTCCTGCATGCTGATGTCGCGGTTGTTCGGCACCAGCTTGACCCATGGGTTGTGCTGGCTGATCAGCCCTTCGATATCGGCGATCGGCACGTCTTTGTTCAGCTTGATGGTCAGCGCCTGGCTGTGGCAGCGCATGGCGCCGATGCGCACGCAGATGCCGTCCACCGGGATCGGGTTCTTGAAGCGACCGAGGATCTTGTTGGTCTCAGCCTGGGCCTTCCACTCTTCGCGGCTCTGGCCGTTCGGCAGTTCCTTGTCGATCCATGGGATCAGGCTACCGGCCAATGGCACGCCGAAGTTTTCGGTCGGGTAGGCATCGCTGCGCATGGCTTCGGCCACACGGCGGTCGATGTCGAGGATCGCGCTGGCAGGGTCGGCCAGTTGATCAGCCACAGCGGCGTGGGTGGCGCCCATTTGCTTGATCAGCTCGCGCATGTTCTGCGCACCGGCGCCGGAGGCCGCCTGATAGGTCATGGCGCTCATCCACTCGACCAGGCCAGCTTCGAACAAGCCGCCCAGGCCCATCAGCATCAGGCTGACGGTGCAGTTGCCGCCCACGTAGTTCTTGGTGCCAGCGTCCAGCTGCTGGTCAATCACCTTGCGGTTCACCGGGTCGAGGATGATCACGGCGTCGTCCTGCATGCGCAGGCTCGAGGCGGCGTCGATCCAGTAACCCTGCCAGCCGGCTTCGCGCAGCTTGGGGAAGACTTCGCTGGTGTAGTCGCCACCCTGGCAGGTCAAAATCACGTCGAGGGTTTTGAGCTCTTCAATGCTGTAGGCGTCTTTGAGCGGAGCAATATCCTTGCCCACGGACGGCCCTTGGCCACCCACGTTCGACGTGGTGAAAAACACCGGCTCAATAAGATCGAAATCCTGCTCTTCCAGCATCCGCTGCATGAGCACGGAACCGACCATACCGCGCCAACCGATCAGACCTACACGTTTCATCGCAACTACACCTTGTTAAAAAGTGGGCCGCCTTGCAGCAACAACTGCAAGCGGGCCCGAGAGATTACAGATTCCGCAGCGCGGCGACTACTGCGTCGCCCATTTCTTGCGTCCCAACCTTGGTGCAACCCTGCGACCAGATGTCGCCGGTGCGCAAACCCTGGTCCAGCACCAGGCTCACAGCCTTCTCGATCGCATCCGCCGCTTCGCTCAGGTTGAAGCTGTAACGCAGCATCATCGACACCGACAAGATGGTCGCCAACGGGTTGGCAATGCCTTGGCCTGCAATGTCCGGCGCCGAACCGTGGCACGGCTCGTACATGCCTTTATTGTTGGTGTCCAGGGACGCCGACGGCAGCATGCCGATGGAACCGGTGAGCATCGACGCCTGGTCGGACAGGATGTCGCCGAACAGGTTGTCGGTGACGATCACGTCGAACTGCTTGGGTGCACGTACCAGCTGCATGGCGGCGTTGTCGACGTACATGTGGCTCAGTTCGACGTCCGGGTAGTCCTTGGCCACTTCTTCGACGATTTCGCGCCACAGTTGGCTGGAGGCCAGTACGTTGGCCTTGTCGACCGAGCAGACCTTTTTGCCGCGCACGCGGGCCATGTCGAACCCGACACGGGCGATACGGCGGATCTCGCTCTCGCTGTACGGCAGCGTGTCGTAGGCCTGACGCTCGCCATTTTCCAACTCACGCACGCCGCGTGGCGAGCCGAAGTAGATACCGCCGGTCAGCTCGCGCACGATCAGGATGTCCAGGCCCGCCACCACTTCCGGCTTGAGGCTCGATGCATCGGCCAGCTGCGGGTACAGAATCGCCGGACGCAGGTTGCCGAACAGGCCCAGTTGCGCGCGAATCTTCAGCAGGCCGCGCTCCGGGCGGATGTCACGTTCGATTTTGTCCCACTTCGGGCCGCCCACGGCGCCGAGCAGTACGGCGTCGGCTGCACGGGCGCGGTCCAGGGTTTCGTCAGCCAGGGGCACGCCGTGCTTGTCGATGGCGGCGCCGCCGATCACGTCGTGGCTCAATTCGAAGCGCAGGCTGTACTTGCTGTTGGCCAATTCCAGGACTTTGACCGCTTCGGCCATGATTTCCGGACCAATACCGTCGCCAGGAAGAATCAGAATCTGCTTGCTCATGCGTTCCTCATTTCATCAAGCGACCCGCCCGTGGGCAGGTCGGGAAAATTAATCAGCGTTCGGCAAACACCACCAGCACGTCGGTGCTGAAGGTGCCGTCGGCTTGAATCTCGTAGTAATCACGCACTTCCTGGCCCATCGCCTGCTGCAACTTGAGGATCGCGGCGCGCAATACCTCGGGCGTACGCATGCGCTCCACCCACGAGGTGTATTCCAGGCGCAGGCGCTGACGGCTGCTGTTGCGGACGTGCAAGCCGGCTTCGCTGAGCTGGCGCATCCATTCGGCGGCGGAATAATCGCGCACGTGACTGGTATCGCGCAGCACTTCGACGGTTTGCAGGTAAGTGTCCAACAGCGGGCTGCCCGGTGACAAGACATCGACAAATGCCGCGATGCCGCCAGGCTTGAGCACCCGACGCACTTCGCGAAAGGCCAGGCCAAGGTCACTCCAGTGGTGGGCCGAGTAACGGCTGAACACGAAGTCGAACTCGCCATCGGCAAATGGCAGGCGCTCGGCGGCGCCGTGCACGGTGCGGATGTTGTTCAGGCCACGCTCTTTTGCGGCGGCTGCCACCACGTCGAGCATTTGCTGGGACAGGTCGTAGGCCACCACTTCTTTAACCAGCGGCGCAACGTGGAAGCTCACATGCCCGGCACCGCAACCCAGGTCCAGCAGTCGTGCGGCGCCCTGCCCGGCCAGTTCGGCCTGCAGCAGTGCGAATTCGCTGCCTTGAGCGTGCACGGCACTGCTCAGGTAGGCCGAGGCCTGTTCGCCGAATTGTTTTTGCACGACTTGGGTGTGGGCGGTGTTGGTCATGGTGGCTTTCCTTGGGTTTTGGGGTGGTTGTACGGGCGCTATCGCAGGCAAGCCAGCTCCCACAGTTGGAATGCATTCCAAGGTTGGAGTCGGGCTTGCCCGCGATGGGGCCCGCACGGTTACCGCAAATCAGGCATCGCGAAACAACCAGGGCTGGCTCGCCCGGTGCTTGGTTTCAAACGCGGCAATCGCATCGCCGTCCTGCAAGGTCAGGCCGATATCGTCCAGGCCATTGATCAGGCAGTGCTTACGGAACGCATCAACTTCAAAGTGATAGACCTTGCCGTCCGGACGGGTCACGGTCTGCGCGGCCAGGTCAACGGTCAGTTGGTAGCCAACATCGGCTTCGACCTGCTTGAACAGCTCGTCCACTTCGGCGTCGCTCAAGATGATCGGCAGCAAGCCGTTCTTGAAGCTGTTGTTGAAGAAGATGTCGGCGTAGCTCGGCGCGATGATGCTGCGAAAGCCATATTCTTCCAGGGCCCACGGCGCGTGTTCACGGCTGGAGCCGCAGCCGAAGTTCTCGCGGGCCAGCAATACGCTAGCGCCTTGGTAACGCTCGGCGTTGAGCACAAAATCCTTGTTCAACGGGCGCTTGGAGTTGTCCTGGTAGGCGTAGCCCACGTCCAGGTAGCGCCACTCATCGAACAGGTTCGGGCCGAAGCCGGTGCGCTTGATCGACTTCAAGAACTGCTTGGGAATGATCTGGTCGGTGTCGACGTTGGCACGGTCCAACGGCGCGACAAGACCGGTGTGTTGGGTAAAAGCTCTCATCGGGTATTCCTCAGATCAATTCGCGAACGTCGATGAAACGACCGTTGACGGCAGCGGCGGCGGCCATGGCCGGGCTGACCAGGTGGGTACGCCCACCGGCGCCCTGACGCCCTTCGAAGTTACGGTTGGAGGTGGACGCGCAATGCTCGCCCGACTCCAAACGGTCCGGGTTCATCGCCAGGCACATGGAGCAGCCCGGCTCGCGCCATTCAAAACCGGCCTCAAGGAAGATCTTGTCCAGGCCCTCGGCTTCGGCTTGCGCTTTGACCAGGCCCGAACCTGGCACCACGATGGCTTGCTTGATGGTCGAGGCCACTTTGCGGCCTTTGGCGATCACCGCCGCGGCGCGCAGGTCTTCGATCCGCGAGTTGGTGCAGGAACCGATAAACACGCGGTCCAACTGGATGTCGGTAATCGCCTGGTTGGCCTTCAAGCCCATGTACTTCAAGGCGCGCTCGATGGAGCCACGCTTGACCAGGTCGGTTTCCTTGGCCGGGTCCGGCACGTTCTGGTCAACGGCCAGGACCATTTCCGGCGAGGTGCCCCAGCTGACTTGCGGCTTGATCTGGGCGGCGTCGAGCTCAACCACCGTGTCGAACACTGCATCGGCGTCAGAGACCAGGTCTTTCCAGGCTTCGACCGCTGCGTCCCAATCGGCACCTTGCGGGGCGAAGGGGCGGCCTTTGACGTATTCAACGGTTTTTTCGTCCGCCGCGACCATGCCGACACGAGCACCGGCTTCGATGGACATGTTGCAGATGGTCATGCGGCCTTCGATGGACAGGTCGCGAATCGCGCTGCCGGCGAACTCGATGGCATGGCCGTTGCCGCCGGCGGTGCCGATCTTGCCGATCACCGCGAGCACGATGTCCTTGGCGGTCACGCCGAACGGCAAGGTGCCTTCGACTTTAACCAACATGTTCTTCATCTTTTTGGCGACCAGGCACTGGGTGGCGAACACATGCTCCACCTCGGAGGTGCCGATGCCATGGGCCAGAGCGCCGAACGCGCCGTGGGTGGAGGTGTGGGAGTCACCGCAGACCACGGTCATGCCTGGCAAGGTGGCGCCCTGCTCCGGGCCGATCACGTGCACGATGCCCTGACGCACGTCATTCATCTTGAATTCGGT
Organism: Pseudomonas sp. 14P_5.3_Bac1; assembly: GCF_025466135.1. Classification (NCBI taxonomy): domain Bacteria; kingdom Pseudomonadati; phylum Pseudomonadota; class Gammaproteobacteria; order Pseudomonadales; family Pseudomonadaceae; genus Pseudomonas; species Pseudomonas sp. 14P_5.3_Bac1. The sequence goes on from NZ_JANLOF010000085.1 coordinate 177,414, forward strand.
GATGCCATATTCATCGCAGTAGTCGTCGAGGGTTTGCACCTGCAAACGCGACACCTGGTCGGCGATGGCCTCGATGCCGCCCTTGCGCTCCGGGGTGGTCGGTACATTGTGGTCCGGGGTGGCGATGATCGAGTCGACGCGCCAAGGCTTGCGCCCGGCCAGCCGCAGGCCTTCGAACGCTTGGGGCGAGGTCACTTCATGGATGATGTGACGGTCGATATAGATCAGCGACGAGCCATCGTCGCGCCGTTTCACTTCATGGGAATCCCAAAGCTTGTCGTAAAGCGTTTTGCCGGCCATCAGTCGGTCCTCATCATCGGTCTTTCTATGCCCCGGGCCTTGAGACATTCAATAACCCTTTGGCTTGTGAGGCTGATGGTATGGCGCTACATTAAATAACTCAAATTCATATTTTTTATGCTTTGGATTACCAACTGGAATACCTCAATGGACTTGGCCAACCTTAATGCCTTTATTGCCATCGCCGAGACCGGCAGCTTCTCCGGCGCCGGTGAACGCCTGCACCTGACCCAACCGGCCATCAGCAAGCGCATTGCCGGGCTGGAACAACAATTAAAGGTACGTTTATTCGACCGCCTGGGCCGTGAAGTCGGCCTGACCGAGGCCGGGCGCGCCCTGCTGCCACGTGCTTATCAGATTCTCAATGTGCTGGACGACACCCGCCGCGCGCTCACCAACCTGACCGGCGAAGTCAGCGGCCGCCTGACGTTGGCCACCAGCCACCACATCGGCCTGCACCGCCTGCCACCGATTTTGCGCACCTTTACCCGCGAGTACCCGAATGTAGCGCTGGATATTCAGTTCCTCGATTCGGAAGTGGCCTACGAGGAAATCCTCCATGGCCGCGCTGAAGTGGCCGTTATTACCCTGGCGCCCGATCCGCACAACCTGGTACGCGCCACACCGGTGTGGGACGACCCGCTGGATTTCGTGGTGGCGCCCGAGCACAGCCTGACCGCCAATGGCACGGTCAACCTGGCCGATATCGCCAAACACCCGGCAGTCTTCCCCGGCGGCAACACCTTTACCCACCATATTGTCAGCCGCTTGTTCGAAGCCCAGGGCCTGACGCCGAACATCGCCATGAGCACCAACTACCTGGAAACCATCAAGATGATGGTGTCCATCGGCCTGGCCTGGAGCGTGTTGCCGCGCACCATGCTTGATGAACAGGTGGCAAGTATCGCTTTGCCGGGCATACAGCTCAGTCGCCAGCTAGGCTATATCGTGCACACCGAAAGGACGCTGTCGAACGCTGCGCGGGCTTTCATGAGCCTATTGGATGCACAGGTCGATCTGCCAGGGACACCGGCATGAAGCTGTGCGGCCTCAAGGTCTGAATAAACCGCGCCGAACGCCCATTGAGCCAAGGCCCTTTGATAATGCGCAACCCCGTCGATTCCGTGCCACCCCTGCCCCGCATTTACGCCCTGGACCCTCAAGAGGCGGAACGAAGCTGGGACAGCGCCCCGCAGTTGCTGGCAGCCCTCAATGCTGCCCGCCTGGGCGCGTGGTGCTGGGAAATCGACACCGGCAGGATCAGTTGGTCACGCGGTACCCAGGCGCTGTTCGGCTACGATCCGCGCCAGCCGCTGCCCAAAGACCTGGATTACCTGGATCTGCTCGCGCCGTCGGACCGCGCGCGCGTGGTGCGGGCCTTTCACGCCGTGCTGGCGGGCGAGCCGTTTGAGCAGGCCATGCACCACCACATCCAGTGGCCGGATGGCAGCCATCACTGGCTGGAAATCAACGGCAGCCTGGCACCGGACAAGACCGGCCGGCGCCGCATGATCGGCGTGATTCGCGAAACCACTCGCCAGCGCGAGCGCGAGCACGCCCTTATCCACTCGGAAAAACGCTTCGCCACGCTGTTTCATCTGTGCCCCAATATGGTCCTGCTGACCCGCCAGGCCGACGGCCTGATCAGCGAAGCCAACCAGTATTTCGAGATGCTCTTCGGCTGGCCCGTGGCCCAGGCCATCGGCCGCACCACGCTGGACCTGGGCCTGTGGCGTGACCCGCAACAGCGCGCCCTGCTGGTCAGGGCCACCCAACGCAAGGGCGAACCCATCAGCATGGAAGTGCAGTTCTGCGCCAGCAACGGCCAGATCCACGACGGCACCTTGAGCGCACAAAAAGTCGAGCTGGAGGGTGAGGCCTACCTGATCAGCACGTTTGTCGACACCACCGAACGCAAAAACGCCGAGCAGGCGCTCAAGGACAGCCAGGAGCGTCTCGACCTGGCCCTGGATTCGGCACAGCTGGGCACCTGGGACTGGCATATCCCCAGCGGCATGCTCTATGGCTCGGCCCGCGCGGCGCAACTGCACGGCCTGGAGGCGTTGCCGTTTCACGAACCTTTCGATGCGTTTTTTGAAGGCATGTCCGATGAAGAGCGCGAGGGCATGCGCAACGCCTATCGCAGCCTGCGCGAAGGCCCGGGCGGCAACTACCAATTGACCTACCGCGTCCAGATGGAGGACGGCAGCGCTCGTTACCTGGAAAGCCGCGCGCGGCTGTATCGCGACGAATCGGGTAAACCGTTGCGCATGGCCGGCACCTTGCTGGATATCACTGACCAGGTGGAACGCGAGCAGCGCATCACCGCCTCCGAAGAAAAGTTCGCCAGCCTGTTCCAGGCCAGCCCCGACCCGATCTGCGTGACCTACCTGGACAGTGGTGCCTTTATCGAAATCAACCCCGCGTTTACGCAGACCTTTGGCTGGACCGCCGCCGAGGTGCTCGACAAAAGCGCCGACCAGATCGGGCTGTGGGATGACTCGAGCAAGCGCCTGCAACGTATCGAGCGGGTGATTCGCGAGCAGTCATTAAACAATGTCGCCATTGGGGTGCATCACAAAAATGGCCAAAGCCTGACCTGCGTGATTTCCAGCCGCTTGATCAAGGTGGGCGACCAACCCTGCATCGTCACGACCCTGCGCGATATCACCCAGCAACAACGCTCCGAGGCCGCCCTTAAGGCCAGCGAAGAAAAATTCGCCAAGGCCTTCCATTCAAGCCCCGACGCCATCTCCATCACCGAACGTGACACCGGCCGTTATGTGGAGGTCAATGACGGCTTCTGCCGCCTCACCGGCTACCGCGCCGAGGAGGCCATCGGCCTGACGCTGTATCAGATCGGCATCTGGGCTGATGAGAATCAGCGTGCGGCGCTGCTGGCCGAACTGCAGATCAAGGGCCGAATTCATCACCTGGAAATGCTTTGGCACAACAAACGTGGCGAATTGTTGGCCGTGGAGGTATCGGTCGAACCGATCACCCTCAATGAAACGCCGTGCCTGCTGCTGACGGCGCGGGACGTGAGCCTGCTGAAAAACGCCCAGGCGCAGATCCGTCACCTGGCCTATCACGACCCGCTGACCAACCTGCCCAATCGTGCGTTGCTGATGGACCGCCTGAGCCAGCAGATCGCCCTGCTCAAACGCCATAACCTGCGGGGCGCCCTGCTGTTTCTCGACCTCGATCATTTCAAGCACATCAACGATTCCCTCGGCCACCCGGTGGGCGACACCGTGCTGAAAATCGTCACCGCACGCCTCGAAGCCAGCGTGCGCATGGAAGATACGGTGGCGCGCCTGGGCGGCGATGAGTTCGTGGTGCTGCTCAGCGGCCTGGAAGGTACACGCGTGGAAGTCAGCGCTCAGGTACAGGAACTGGCAGACACCCTGCGCGAATTGCTCTCGGAACCGATGTTCCTCGACGGCCATCGCCTGCAGGTCACGCCGAGCATTGGCGTGGCGCTGATCCCCGACCACGGCTCGACACCCGCAGACCTGCTCAAGCGTGCCGACATTGCGCTGTATCGGGCCAAGGATTCAGGACGCAACACCACGCAGATGTTTCATAACAGCATGCAGAAAACCGCCAGTGAACGCCTGCGCATGGAGACCGACCTGCGTCTGGCGCTGTCACGCGGTGAGTTCAGCGTGCATTACCAGCCTCAAGTGGATGCGCGCGGCAACCGCATCATCGGTGCCGAAGCACTGGTGCGCTGGCAGCACCCGCAACTGGGAGCGCAGTCACCCACCGAATTTATCAAAGTGCTGGAAGACAGCGGCCTGATCCTGGAAGTCGGCACCTGGATTCTTGATGAAGCCTGCGGCGCCTTTGCCCAATTGATCGCCGATGGCCTGGTGGACCCGTTGAATTTCAGCCTGTGCGTGAATATAAGCCCGCGCCAGTTTCGCCAGAACGACTTCGTGGAGCGGGTGGAACGCTGCCTCAAGCAGCATCACCTGCCGTATAGCTTGCTGAAACTGGAAATTACCGAAGGCATCGTGATTCAGAACCTGGATGACACCGTGGCCAAGATGCGCCGCCTGAAAAAACTCGGCGTAAGTTTTGCCATGGATGACTTCGGCACCGGCTATTCGTCGCTGACCTACCTCAAGCGCCTGCCGGTGGATGCGTTGAAGATCGATCAGTCCTTTGTGCGCGACGCCACCCACGACCCCAACGATGCCGAAATCATCCGCGCCATCGTCGCCATGGCGCGCAGCTTGAACCTGGAAGTGATCGCCGAGGGCGTGGAAACCCCGGAACAACTGGCATTCCTGCAAAAGCTGGGCTGCCATTTGTTCCAGGGGTATTTACACAGCCGGCCTCTGCCCATCGAGGCGTTCAGGAAGCTATTGGTGTGACCCTTACACCAGCTTCAATGCGCGAAACCCGCCGTTCATCCATCGCGATGACGCCAGGTCCTGCTTTCGCCCATAGAAATCCAGCGCGCCATTGATGACCGCGACCGAGTGGCCGGTGTCTGCCAGCGTGCCGACCGCGCCCCGGGCCAGCTCTTCAACCGTGCTTTCACGTATATAGGCGTACAACCCAAGCCGCCGAAGCGCCTCCCCCGGGTGCTCGCCGTCGTTGAGGGTGTGCAGGGCCGTTGCATAACTCTGCCCGGCGCGCATGTCGTTATTCTCCAGGTGCGCGCGCTTGGCACTGACCGCGTACAAGAAGTTGGCGTAGTTGATCAACTGCGTATTGCTGCCGTGGAAGTTTGACGCGACGATGGCCTGGCGCAGCTCATCATGGGTCACCGTCAGCGTGAAGGAGTCCCTCATGACCACCTCAAAACCGTCGGGGGTGACTTGGATGCGCTTATAGATCCCCTGGGGGTCCTGCCAGAACCGGATGATCGCCGCCTTGATCGCCGACACCGTGACGCAATTGCCTTCCACGCCCTGATAAAAACCACCCCAGATCTGTTCGGGCGTCATGCCGGACACGACATCGGACACCTGCCGGGCGTTGTCGGGTACCGCCGGCTTGTCGTCGAACAACACGTACCCGTAACCCTGCCTGGTCTGGCGCCGCTCGTCGTAATAATGGCTTACGCCGTCCATCACCAGCGCCGAGCCAAAGTTGTGAGTCTCCATGACCCCTACCGCGCCCTTTGCCTGCATGGCACTTGACGGCACGTACTGGCACACGCCGAACAGGCCCAAGCCCTGCAAACATCGCTGGACGGTCTCGCCCTCCAGTGTTGTTGCCAGCGCGGCTTCAAACGTCGGGTAATTGCCGGTCAGTTGCTTGCGCTTTACGAACGCCGCGAACACAAAGTTGGCATCCTTGACTGCCCCGCTATCGTCGCCGCTGAACCTCGAAGCCTGCGTCGCCTGCGCCAACTCCTGGCGAGACAACTGAACCTTGAACTCGTCCTTCATGGTGATGTGATAGCCATCGCCCGTGGCAGTCAGCGCATTGAACATGCCAGCCGGGTGCTGCCCGAAGGTTGTCATCATCAGTTTGATGACGGCTGCGTGGGTGCTGGTGTCAAAGTGCTCGCCAAACTCCCCCCGCGCCGCATTGAATGCACGGATGATATGCGCAGGTTTTTCCCCCGCACGTTTTGACGAAAACACCGAAGCCGCGTCGTCGTACCCGTTGGCCGGCGAGCCTGGGCCATTACTTGCTGTGATATTCATTCACTGATTTCCTGAGACTTACCGAAGCAATAACCTGCAAAACACAATCGGGGCGGGGCGGCGTTGCGATGGGTTGAGCCGCCCGCATCGCCTGTGGTCGCCCCCTAGAAAAGCGCTATCGCCTGACCGCGGGCAGGCGTGGCGCCCCTGCGCCCCCACAACTCTTCGCGGCCGTTGATCACCGCCACCGAATGCCCGGTGCGATTGCACATGCCCAATTGCCCACGGGCGAGTTCCCGCACAGAGACCGTTTTCATGTGCTTGCGCAGCCCCAGCCGCATGAACCCCTCCCCCGGCCCACGCTCATCCTCACCGTTGTTCAGGCTGCGAATCGCCGCCTGATAACTTCTGCCCGCCGTGTAATCGTTGTTTTCCATCTGTGCGCGCTTGGCACTGACCGCAAACAGAAATTGCGCATCCTTGAGCATGCCCTTGTCCTGCCCTCTGAACCTGGCGCCTCGCGCACCTTCGGCCAATTCACGGTCAGTCAGCGTGAGCTGAAAGTCATCGCGCATCACCACTCGATAACCGCCGCTGAGGCGCGTGACTTGTTGGTAGATATCCGTGGGGCTTTGACCAAATCGGTGCATCGCCGCCTTGATCGCCGACACCGTCACGCAGTTGCCATCGGGGCCTTGGCGAAACCCACTCCAGATGTTGTCCGGCTTCGCACCGCCGCGCTTGTTTGAAAGGCACGCGAGCGCGGCTTCGGAATTGGGCCTGGGAGTGACCGGCTCGTGCACTACCGACGGATTGACCGGTGGCGTGGGTATAACGGGGACTAACTTATCTTTGGTGGCCGACAACGCCCTCAGTATCTGAGTCAATAAAGAACTCAACAGCACCGCAAACGACTGCACCGCATCGCGTTCATTATCGCCGCGCACCCGACGCGCCGAACCGTTGATAGATGGCCGACAAACAGTCGCAGCAGTCTTTCTTTCAATCACGTTCAAGTGAACATCCGCTGCATGATTGGCACTTGTTAAATCACTATTGATCACCTGCCTGACATCGATGACACGCGCAATATTATTAATTAAACAGTTAGACATATTCCCCCCCATTGAGCAGGCGCCTCTTCGCAACTTATAGCCACAGAGGCGCCTGCACGCTTCAAGAAGTTAAACCAAGTGTGGGACTATCAGGCCTTGAACATTGGCTTGGTATTTAACCGCCAGTTTCTTGGATCAAAATAATCTTCAACCGGGCCTGGGCTGGTTAAGTCCGGAGCCGGCGTATCAGGCAAGGGCTTTGGAGCGATGTCCGGCACCACGGAGGGCGTTGGCTCTGGCTTAACCACCGGCGTGACGATGCCTGGCACCGCATGTGTGTGGCCTGGCTTGATCTCGGTCTTTGGCGCAGGCGGCACGCCAGGCTTGGTATCCGACTCGACCTCAGGCGTGACGGTGCCGGGTACCTCAGGGGTGTGTTCTGGCGTGATGTCAGCCTTCACGTCCGGTGTCACACCCGGCTTGATCCCCGGTTGCGGGCCGGTTTCAGGCAATGGCGACAGATCCAGCACACGCTTCAGTCGTGGGACGTTGTTCACAACCGCCTGCGCATCCGTGCAATGGCAATGACCGGCGTTCACATTGACGTGTACGTTGGTCTTACCGTCATTCGTCACGGTAATCGCCGGCTCGGGCGCGGGCAGATGTGGCAGCGCAGCTGGCGCTTTGAGTGCAGTAGGCACTACCACCGCAGCGTCCATCAGCTGCAGCTTCGCTTGCGGCTCCGGTACCTGCGGTTTCGCCGGCAAGTTGCCCACATCCGGCGAACTCGGCTGCTTGGCGACCTCGGAATTCACCGGCACCGTGCGCGCCTCAGGCTTGGCGTCTGGCACAACGCCCGGGCCGGACAGCAGCGCGGGCGTTAAATCCTTTCCGGCGACCATTTCGCGTATAGCCTTGAAAACCTGCTCGAGCATGTCAAATAACCGCGTGAGCGCAGCACCCGGAATCATCAGTTCGTTGGGCGAGAACCGGGAGTTATCAGTACTCAGCGGCGTATTGGCAACACGCGCACCGGAAACCTGCACCTCTGTCGTTTCAGCAAACTTAGCGGATGAAATACTGTTTCGATCAAGGACAGACGCGTTAACTTTCATGAACGATGGATTATTAACCGACAGCGACATTTAGCAATTCCTTATTCAACAGAGCCTGGCCGTATCAGCGGACCAGAGAAGTGAGAGTGTTAATAGCTGAAAACAACCACGTTGCTTCACAGTCCTTACTTTCGTGGAAAGTTAGGCTATCGAGTTCCGCCAATCGCAGCTCATATAAGGAAACCAATGCGCGCTATCAGACTTTGCCGCATGAACTATCGCGACAAACCGCGAGGCAAGCCGCTCTTGGCGCTAAAAAATCGTCACACCCGTTAATACACTGCGGGCATGCAACTCATCGACAAGATTAAACCGCCTGTTCGCCACTCTTTTGTGCTAGCCCACAAACGAAAAAAGGGCGCCAATGGCACCCTGTTTTAGTGAACGTGAACAATCAGGCTGCAATGGGGTGTTGCATGCCCAGCAGGTGGCTGACGTGCTTCAAATCCGTCTCGCGCCGCAAGGCGGTAAACAGCACCACTGCTTCGGGATAATTGCGCGTCAGCATCGCCAGCCATTGCTTCAACCGGCCAGGCGCCTGCTTTTCAGTCAGCTGCGCCACTGATTGGGTCCAGAACGCCTGAAGCATCGGCTGCATCTGCGCCCAGGTCATTTCCACCACCTCTTCGCCCGCCTTGGCTGCCACAATTTGGCGCGCCAGGTCAGGCCGTGCCACCAGGCCGCGACCAAGCATGATGTCTTCAACGCCGCTGATTTCACGGCAACGCTTCCAGTCTTCGACGCTCCAGATATCCCCATTGGCGAACACCGGCACCTTGACCACGTCCTGCACCCGCGGGATCCACTCCCAGTGGGCCGGCGGCTTGTAGCCGTCGGTCTTGGTACGCGCATGCACCACGATATGCGCCGCGCCGCCTTCAGCCAGCGCCGTAGCGCACACCAGCGCACCGTCCGGGCTGTCGAAGCCAAGGCGCATCTTGGCGGTCACGGGGATATGCGCGGGCACGGCACGGCGCACATGTTCAACAATCTGATTGAGCAGCTCCGGCTCCTTGAGCAGCACGGCGCCGCCGCGCGACTTATTGACCGTCTTGGCCGGGCAGCCGAAGTTCAGGTCAATCACCTGGGAACCCAGCTCGCACGCCAGGGCGGCGTTTTCGGCCAGGCACACCGGGTCGGAACCCAGCAATTGCACACGCAACGGCACGCCCGCCGCGGTGTGGGCACCGTGCAGCAGTTCCGGGGCGAGCTTGTGGAAGTAGGCGGGGGTCAGCAGGCGGTCGTTGACGCGGATGAACTCGGTCACGCACCAGTCAATACCGCCCACGCGGGTCAGCACATCGCGCAGGATGTTGTCGACCAACCCCTCCATGGGCGCCAAAGCAATTTGCATGGAAAACACTCAACAAAAATCGTGGCGCAGTTTACTGGGTTTCCTGCAAGAAACGTTAACCCCCTGTCAGCGCAGGACCGTAGCCGTCGAGAAATTCGGCCGGCATACGCTTGGGCTTGCCCGTGGAGAGTTCGATGCAGACAAACGTGGTGTGCGCGCGCAGCAAGGTTGCGCCGTCGCGAGGACGGACCAGCTGGAAACGGCGGGTCATCTTCAGGCGCTGGTCCCAGTCGACGATCCAGGTCGCCAGCTGCAGCTCATCACCTTCGTAGCCGGCCGCCAGGTAGTCGATCTCATGGCGCACCACGGCCATGGCGCGGTCGAGCCGGCGGTATTCGGTAAGGTCCAGCCCCAGGCGCTGGGAATGGCGCCAGGCGCAACGCTCCAGCCACGACACATACACCGCATTGTTGGCGTGCCCGAGGCCGTCGATGTCTTCAGCGCCAACCTGCAGATCGATGATGAATGGCGTTGCCAAGTCCCAGCCCATGCCTTGCTCCAGTCGATTGATGTCGGCGGGGCAGTGTATCAGGCCGTTTGCCGCGCCTGTAGACGGCGGCCGGCCAACAGGGCAAGCACACCCTCGATCACCCGCGGATCGGCCAGCACTTTCTGGTGCCCGCCCTGTTCCAGGCGCAACAAGCGGCTGTCGAACCAGGCCTCGTGAATGGCTTGCGAGGCTTTGACCGGGACAAAGGTGTCGTCTTCGGCGTGCACGATCAAACCGGGAATATTGAGCTGGTAGTGAGCCACGTCCAGGTGTTTGAGCGGCATGCCGAAGGTCAATTCAACTTCCTGGATAAACGCCGAGCGCGCCCGTGGCGGCAACCCGAGCATGCCGGCGAAACCGCGCAGCACGTCGAGAAAGCGCGAAGGCGCCGCAATGCTCACCAGCGCCTCGGTACGCAGGCCCAGCTGCACCGCCAGCATCGCGCTGGCACCGCCCATGGAATGCCCCACCACCGCGTGCAACGGCGGCAACTCGGCGGCAGCTTCGAGCATGGCGCGGGCGAACAGCAGCACATGCGCCTCGCGCCCCGGTGAACGGCCATGGGCCGGACCGTCGAGGGCAATCACCGAATAGCCGTTATCCACCAACGCCGTGATCAGGCTGGCGAACTGCGTGGGGCGCCCTTCCCAGCCGTGCATCAGCAGCACGGCGGGGCCCTGGCCCCAACGCAACGCCGACAGGCCGAAACGCAAGGTGATGCGCTCCGATTGCGCCAGCAGCGGCAACTCCCAGTCGCGCGGCGGCAGGTTGCGTGGCGTCATGAAGGTACGACGCAACTTGCTGGCCACCAGGTGCGGCGCCACGCGGCCGACGGTGCCATTGAAGCCTCGAATCCAGGTTAATGCGCCCATCAGGCGACTCCTTTTTCAGCGCACCGCCGATTTGGCCGCGCGCAACACGCGGTCCGACAACTCGCCCGGCCCGAGCGCGCGAGCCAAAGCCAGGCCGCCAATCATCAAGGCCATATCCGCCAGGGCTTTGTCGGTGTCCTCCGGGCTGGCAGCCAATTGCGCGGCCATCAGCTCCGTATGCTCGTTGAGTGCCTGGCGAAACTCATCCGGCAAGCGGCTCATCTCGCCCACAGTGGCGGGTATCGGGCAGGCCTGGTCCGTGGAGTCACGGTGCTTGCGCGACAGATAAAACGCCGCCACCAGGCCTCTGCGCTCCTCACCGGTGAGTTGCGCGTCCATGTCGTCAATCGACGCGCGCCGCCGGGCGAGCAACTGGGTGAAGGCCTCCAGCATCAACGCGTCCTTGCTTTCAAAGTGCGCGTAGAAGCCGCCGACCGTAAGCCCCGCCGCGCCCATGACTTCGCCGACACTCGGTTCGGCCGGGCCGCGCTGGATCAACGCCGCGCTGGCAGCCTGCAAAATGCGTTCGCGGGTTTGCGCTTTTTTATCGCTCATCGTTGCCTCCGTCTCTCATGGGTTGAATATTATTACCATAATAATATTTCGCAAGCCACCCGCGTGACCGCTCGTCCGAGCAGCACAGATCACATCAAAGGAATAAACCGCCCGCCCCAGGCCTTCTCAATGCAATGAACTGCACATCGCAGAGAACGTCATGGCCTGGCGGCAGCAAAACCAGAACTGTGCGTGGGTAGCCGGAGAAGCCCCCCCCCTACGTGTTCGCCAACGAATACACCGCCAACTTCAAAGGTTGAAGGCGAAGGCGTGGGCAACCAGCCGTTCGGCAAATTCTTCAACGACGCCGACGGGCATGCCGAGGCCAACTTCCCGGAGGCCCTGTGCGCCAATGACTGGGTGTTCGATGCGGGGTATCAGGAGATCGTGGTGAGCCTCAACAACTCACCGTGCCGGCAATGCTGCGTGCTGTTCAGGCAGTTCATGGAGGACATCCTGCTGCGCTTTCCAAACACACGGCTTGCGATTTCACGCTTGCCCGGCATTCGCGTCGAAATGTGCAACGTCGCACTGGGGGGACGCCCAGAACAGAGGTCCGCAGGTTGATCGGCAAAAGGAACTGGCGCGCATCAACGAATCCCTGCGCACCGCCAATGGGGTACGCAGGATGCCGTAAACGGCCGCGGGAAAAACCCAAACGCCAGACAAACAAAAGGGCCATTCAATAATTGAATGACCCTTAAAAATCCCGCAGAGCGGGTAATCGTGGCGTCCCCTAGGGGACTCGAACCCCTGTTACCGCCGTGAAAGGGCGGTGTCCTAGGCCACTAGACGAAGGGGACACAAACCTTCTATACAACTGACCAGCGCTGAGAGCTGATCGATTCAAGGACGGTGTGGCCAGACCTTGAACCTGTAAATTGGTGGAGCTAAACGGGATCGAACCGTTGACCTCTTGCATGCCATGCAAGCGCTCTCCCAGCTGAGCTATAGCCCCTGATTTTTCGCCTCGCGGCGCAGCAGACCTTTCGAGCTGCTTGTTGAAACTGGCGTCCCCTAGGGGACTCGAACCCCTGTTACCGCCGTGAAAGGGCGGTGTCCTAGGCCACTAGACGAAGGGGACAAAACCTTCTGTACATCTGATCAGCGCTGAGAACTGATCAATTCAAGGACGGTGTGGCCAGACCTTGAATCTGTAAATTGGTGGAGCTAAACGGGATCGAACCGTTGACCTCTTGCATGCCATGCAAGCGCTCTCCCAGCTGAGCTATAGCCCCTCATCGGTGAGGACGGGGCGAATCTTAATGGCGGTTTGGAAACGTGTCAAATTTATTTTCAACTATTTCCAAAATTTTTTGCCGGGATAACAATCACTTACCGACGAAACCCCGGAAAACCGGGGTTTCGTCGTTACAACAGCCGACTTAAGCGATAGCGCCCAGCAGCTTTTCCCACTCTTTGTTTTCTTTCTTCGACACACCACCAAGCAAATCAAGGGCTTGGCGCAGACGGAAACGCGTCAGGTCCGGGCCGAGAATTTCCATCGCATCCAGTACCGACACCGAACTGGCCTGCCCGGTGATCGCGGCAAACATCAGTGGCATGGCATCGCGCAGTTTCAGCTCAAGGGACTCGACCACCGCCTGAATCGTCGCGGTGATTGCATCCTTCTCCCACTGACGCAGGCTTTCGAGCTTCCACAGGATCAACTGCATCAGTTGGCGAACCTGATCACCCGAGAGCTTCTTGGACTCAAACAGCTTGGCATCCGGGTTTACGCCACCGGCAAAGAAGAAGCTGGCCAACGGAGCCACCTGGCTGAACGTCTCCACCCTGCCCTGCACCAACGGCGCGATCTTCATCATGTACTCGGGGTTCAACGCCCACTGCTGCACGCGGCTGGCGAACTCTTCTACCGGCAGGTCGCGCAGCCACTGGCCGTTGAGCCATGACAGCTTCTCGATATCGAAAATCGGCCCGCCCAGGGATACGCGCGACAAGTCGAAGTTATCGACCATTTCCTGCAGCGAGAACTTCTCACGCTCGTCCGGCATCGACCAGCCCATGCGGCCCAGGTAGTTGAGCATCGCTTCGGGCATGAAGCCCATGCGCTCGTAGAACGTCACCGAGGTCGGGTTCTTGCGCTTGGACAGCTTGCTCTTGTCCGGGTTACGCAGCAGCGGCATGTAGCACAACTGCGGCTGTTCCCAGCCGAAGTATTCGTAGAGCAGGATCAGTTTGGGCGCCGACGGCAGCCATTCTTCGCCGCGCAGCACGTGGGTGATGCCCATCAGGTGGTCGTCGACCACGTTGGCCAGGAAGTACGTCGGCAGGCCGTCGGTCTTCATCAGCACCTGCATGTCCATGCGGTCCCACGGAATCTCGACGTCACCGCGCAGCATGTCCGGCACCACGCACACGCCTTCGCTCGGCACTTTCATGCGAATCACGTGAGGCTCACCGGCAGCCAGGCGCTGGGCCACTTCTTCTTTGGATAGAAGCAGCGCACGGCCGTCGTAACGCGGGGTTTCGCCACGGGCCTGTTGCTCGGCACGCATCTGGTCCAGCTCTTCGGCGGTGCAGAAGCACGGGAACGCATGGCCCATGTCGACCAATTGCTGGGTGTACTGCTTGTAGATCTCGCTGCGCTCGCTCTGGCGATACGGGCCGTGCGGGCCACCGACGTCCGGGCCTTCGGCCCAGGTGATGCCCAACCAGCGCAAGGCATCGAAAATCTGCTGTTCCGACTCACGGGTCGAACGCAGTTGATCGGTGTCTTCGATCCGCAGGATGAATTCACCGCCGTGCTGCTTGGCAAAGCAGTAGTTGAACAGGGCGATGTAAGCAGTGCCGACGTGGGGATCCCCAGTAGGCGATGGCGCAATGCGCGTGCGGACGGTGGTCATGGCAGGTCTCGAATGGGCGATATAACTGAAAATTGAAACAAGGGGCGAATGGTAACAGCCTGGGGGATTTCTGGAAAACCGAGGCGCGGCCATCGGGGGCAAGCCCCTCCCACACTTTGGCGTGTGAACGCCGTCAAATGTGGGAGGGGGCTTGCCCCCGATGACGCCCGCTCATTCACCGCAAATCAAACAGCCAACAACCGCTCGCGCAACTTGCCGATCTCATCGCGCATCTGCGCCGCCGCTTCAAACTCAAGGTCGCGCGCCAGCTGGTACATCTTCTCTTCCAACTGCCGGATACGCTTGGTGATCTCACTCGGCGAGCGCAATTCATTCTCGTACTTGGCGCTTTCTTCAGCGGCCTTGGCCATGCCTTTGCGCTTCTTGCTGCGCGAGCCCGGCACAGTGGCGCCTTCCATGATGTCGGCGACGTCCTTGAACACGCCTTTGGGGATGATGCCATTCTCCAGGTTGAAGGCGATCTGCTTGTCACGGCGGCGTTCGGTCTCGCCAATCGCGCGCTCCATGGAGCCGGTGATACGGTCCGCATACAGAATCGCCCGGCCATTGAGGTTACGCGCCGCCCGGCCGATGGTCTGGATCAGCGAGCGCTCGGAGCGCAGGAAGCCTTCCTTGTCGGCGTCCAGAATCGCCACCAGCGACACCTCTGGCATGTCCAACCCTTCACGCAACAGGTTGATGCCCACCAGCACATCAAAGGTGCCCAGGCGCAGGTCGCGGATAATCTCGACGCGCTCCACGGTGTCGATGTCCGAGTGCAAATAGCGCACGCGCACGCCGTGGTCGGCCAGGTAATCGGTCAAGTCTTCGGACATGCGCTTGGTCAGCGTGGTGACCAGCACCCGCTCCTCCAGGGCCACGCGCTTGGTGATTTCCGAGAGCAAGTCATCGACCTGGGTCAGCGCCGGACGGATTTCGATTTGCGGGTCCACAAGACCGGTCGGGCGCACCAGTTGCTCAATCACGCGGCCCGCATGTTCGGCTTCGTAGTTACCCGGTGTGGCCGAGACGAAAATCGTCTGCGGGCTGATACTTTCAAACTCGTCGAAACGCATCGGCCGGTTATCCAGTGCCGACGGCAGGCGAAAACCGTATTCCACCAGGGTTTCCTTACGCGAGCGGTCACCTTTGTACATCGCCCCCACCTGCGGCACGCTGACGTGGGATTCGTCGATCACCAGCAGGGCGTCGTCCGGCAGGTAATCGAACAAGGTGGGCGGCGCCTGCCCGGATTCGCGACCCGAGAGGTAGCGCGAGTAGTTTTCGATGCCGTTGCAGTAACCCAGCTCCAGGATCATTTCCAGGTCGAACCGCGTGCGCTGCTCCAGGCGCTGGGCTTCCACCAGCTTGTTGTTGGCGCGCAGGTAATCCAGGCGCTCCGCCAATTCGGCCTTGATGCCTTCGATGGCGCCCATCAGCGTTTCGCGCGGCGTTACGTAGTGGCTTTTCGGGTAGAAGGTGAAGCGCGGCAGCTTGCGTATCACCTCACCGGTCAACGGGTCGAAGGCCGACAGGCTCTCGACTTCGTCGTCGAACAGCTCGATGCGGATGGCTTCGAGGTCGGATTCGGCCGGGTAGATGTCGATCACATCGCCGCGCACACGGAAGGTGGCGCGGGCGAAATCCATGTCATTGCGGGTGTACTGCAAGCTCGTCAGGCGCCGCAGCAGCTCGCGCTGGTCGAGTTTGTCGCCGCGATCAACGTGCAGCACCATCTTCAAATAGGTTTCCGGGCTGCCCAGGCCGTAGATGCACGACACCGTGGTGACGATAATCGCGTCTTTGCGTTCCAGCAGCGCCTTGGTCGCCGACAACCGCATCTGCTCGATATGGTCGTTGATCGACGCGTCCTTCTCGATGAAGGTGTCAGAGGATGGCACGTAGGCTTCGGGCTGGTAGTAGTCGTAGTAGGAAACGAAGTACTCCACCGCATTGTTCGGGAAAAACGCCTTGAACTCGCCATACAGCTGGGCGGCCAGGGTTTTGTTCGGCGCCAGCACCAGGGTCGGGCGATTGGTCTGCGCAATCACATTGGCAATGCTGAAGGTCTTGCCTGAACCGGTCACCCCAAGCAGCGTCTGGTGCGCCAGGCCGGCTTCAATGCCTTCAACCATCAGGCGAATGGCTTCGGGTTGATCGCCGGCGGGTTCAAAGCGGGTGACGAGCTGGAAATCCGACATAACGTACCTCGTGAAGTCACCCCAGACTCGAAACCGCCAGGGACGAAAAAGCTCAGCAACCCGCGAATAGTCAACGCAGGTTGCAGGAAAAAACCATGATAGCTGTAGAAGTGGAGGCGAATGTGACGGGTTTCAAGGCAATCGTCCTACCTGCCGTCGCCGCCCCATGTTGCAATAAGACTAACGGTCGGCAAATAAACCGAAAAACTTGGCCGAAAAGCCGTTTCGGTTGTCGCCCTGAGCCTGGATGGCCTCTATACTAGCTCCCCGTTTGTGCACCGCTCTAGTGCATTCGGCTGGAGCGCGACACGTCCCTCCATTCCCCCATAGAGCTGCCGCAAAAATGAGCCTGTTCTCCGCTGTCGAAATGGCACCACGCGATCCAATCCTGGGCCTCAACGAAGCATTCAACGCCGACACACGAACCACCAAGGTCAACCTTGGCGTGGGCGTTTACTGCAACGAGGAGGGGAAGATTCCACTCTTGCGTGCCGTTGCCGAAGCGGAAGCCATTCGCGTGGCGCAACACGCCGCCCGTGGCTACTTGCCGATCGACGGTATCGTTGCCTACGACCAGGCCGTGCAAAAGCTGCTGTTCGGCGCCGACTCGCCGCTGCTGAGCGCTGGCCGTGTGATCACCGCGCAAGCCGTCGGCGGCACCGGCGCGCTGAAAATCGGCGCAGACTTCCTCAAGCAACTGCTGCCCAACGCCGTGGTTGCCATCAGCGACCCTAGCTGGGAAAACCACCAGGCGCTGTTCGAAAAAGCCGGCTTCCCGGTGCAAACCTACCGCTATTACGACGCCGCCACCCACGACGTCAACCGCGCCGGCCTGCTCGAAGACCTCAACGCCCTGCCGCCACAGTCCATCGTGGTGCTGCACGCCTGCTGCCACAACCCGACCGGCGTCGACCTGAGCCCGGCCGACTGGCAAAACGTGCTGGACGTGATCAAGGCGAAAAACCTCGTGCCGTTCCTCGACATGGCCTACCAGGGCTTTGGCGATGGCATTCACGAAGATGCCGCCGCCGTGCGCCTGTTCGCTGAGTCGGGCCTGACCTTCTTTGTGTCCAGCTCGTTCTCCAAATCGTTCTCGCTGTACGGCGAACGCGTGGGTGCGTTGTCGATCGTCAGCGAATCCAAGGAAGAAAGCGCGCGCATCCTGTCCCAGGTCAAACGCGTGATCCGCACCAACTACTCCAACCCGCCGACCCATGGCGCGGCGATTGTGGCGGCGGTGCTGAACAACCCTGAGCTGCGCGCCCAGTGGGAAGCGGAACTGGCCGAAATGCGCCTGCGCATCCGTGGCATGCGTGAGCAGATGGTGGCTGAACTGGCCAAGGCTGCCCCGGGTCACGACTTCAGCTTCGTCGGCCGCCAGCGTGGGATGTTCTCCTACTCCGGCCTGACCGTGGAGCAAGTCACCCGCCTGCGTACCGAGTTTGGCATCTACGCGCTCGACACTGGCCGCATCTGCGTAGCGGCGCTGAACCAGTCGAACATTGGTGCAGTGACCCAGGCGATTGTTCAGGTGCTGTAAACCTGCAACGGTTGCGACAAAGGGGAAGCCATTCAATGGCTTCCCCTTTTTTGTAGCCAACGCGCCTCCCGTGGCAAACAGGCCTCCTGTGGCCCGCAGGCCTCCCGTGGCGAGCGGGCTTGCCCCGCGTTGGGCTGCAAAGCAGCCCCATAAAGCCCCCCCGTGAACTTACTGAAAGAACCCGATGCCTGAACAAGGGGCCGCGACGCCCCCCCAACGCGGGGCAAGCCCGCTCGCCACAGGAAGAAAACCTCGCTGCCTGCCGCGACCAGCCCTAGACTGAACCCCAACTGCCCCTTTGCTGTGAGAGCCCTATGAGAAACGACGACCTGGACCTGCGCGCCGACCGCGACGAACTGCATGACTTCACCCCGCGCGCCCCGCAAGCCAAGCGCCAGAAAAGCCTGGTGCTGCAAGTGGCACTGGGTGTGTTCCTCGGTGGCCTGGCCCTTTGGTTGGTACAACTGGGCGCCACGGCCATCATGGCAAAACTCGCCATGGGCACCCTGCAATTTGGCGGTTGAAAACACGATGAACAGGTGGGAGCCGGCTGGCCTGCGATGACGTCAGTCCAGCCTGCACGGCCTTGGCTGATACACCGCTATCGCAGGCAAGCCAGCTCCCACATTTGATCTAAGTGGCTACCAGACCACGTTCCTCCAGCAGCTTCACAAAACTGTTCAAACTCTGCGACACCGTGCCCCGGCGCCAGATCAGCCAGGTATTGAGGAGGCGGAACGCGTCGCTCAGCGGCCACACACTCACCGCCGTAAACCCCGGCATGCTCTCCAGCATGCTGCGCGGCATCAGTGCCAGGCCGGCCCCGGCACTGACGCAGGCGAGCATGCCGTGATAAGACTCCATTTCAAAGATCTTGCCCGGCACCGCGCCATCCTGTGAAAACCAGCGCTCGAAGTGATGGCGATACGAGCAGTTCGAGCGAAACGTATAGATGCTCTCCCCCGCCACATCCTGCCCGCGCGTGATCGGCGCATGGTGCAGCGACGCAATGACCACCATCTCCTCCTCAAACACCGGCACGCCTTCCAGCGTGGCATGCAGCACCGGCCCGTCGACAAACGCGGCCGCCAGGCGCCCCGACAACACGCCCTCGATCATCGTGCCGGACGGCCCGGTGCTCAGGTCCAGCTCGACCTTGGCGTGTTTCTGGTTATACGCCGCGAGCAACGCCGGGATGCGCACCGCCGCCGTGCTCTCCAGCGAACCCAGCGCAAACGCGCCCTGGGGCTCCTCTCCCGCCACCGTGGCGCGGGCTTCTTGCACCAGATCAAGAATGCGCCGCGTGTAGCCGAGGAAATTCCATCCGGCCGGCGACAGGCGCAGGCGACTCTTCTCACGGATAAACAACTCCACGCCCAAGTCCTGCTCCAGTTGCTTGATGCGCGTGGTCAGGTTCGACGGCACGCGATGAATCAACTGCGCGGCGGCGCTGATGCTGCCTTGCTCGGCAACGGCCTTGAAGATTTCCAGCTGCACCAGGTCCAAATCATTCTCCAATCGTGAATGTATTGCTTAATATTATTCAGTTTACAGAAAACATGCAGCCCCGTAGGCTGAACCCATCCACTCATTCAGCCGGACGGTGCCATGAACGCTATCTCTCACCAGACTCACGCCTTGTCGATCAACCCCGCCACTGGCGAAACAGTCGGCAGCTACCCTTACGAAACCGAGGCGCAGTTGGACGCGGCGCTTAACCGCGCCACGGATGCCTTCCGCAGCTGGCGCCGTCAACCGGTGAGCCAGCGCGCCGAATTGCTACTGGCCCTGGCCGGTGCCTTGCGTGACCAGGCCGAAGACATGGCGCAGATGATCACCCTGGAAATGGGCAAACCCATCGCCCAGGCCCGCGCCGAAATCGAAAAATGCGCGCAACTCAGCCAATGGTATGCCGCCCACGGCCCGGCCATGCTCGCCCCGGAACCCACGCTGGTGGACAACGGCAGCGCCCAGATCGAATACCGCCCACTGGGCCCGATCCTCGCCGTCATGCCGTGGAACTTCCCGGTCTGGCAAGTGCTGCGCGGCGCCGTGCCGACCCTGCTCGCCGGCAACACCTACGTGCTCAAACATGCACCCAACGTGATGGGCAGCGCCTACCTGATGAAGGCGGCGTTTCAAAAAGCCGGTTTCGCCGATGGCCTGTTTGAAGTGGTCAACGTGACCAACGACGGCGTGTCCAAGGCCATCGCCGACCCACGCATCGCCGCGGTCACCCTCACCGGCAGCGTCCGCGCCGGCGCCGCCATCGGCTCCCAGGCCGGCGCCGCGCTGAAGAAATGCGTGCTGGAACTGGGCGGCTCCGACCCGTTCATCGTGCTCAACGACGCCGACCTCGACGCCGCCGTCCAGGCGGCGGTGATCGGGCGTTTCCAGAACAGCGGCCAAGTCTGCGCTGCCGCCAAGCGCCTGATCATCGAAGAAGGCGTGGTGCAAGCCTTTACCGCCAAATTCCTCGCTGCCAGCCGCGCCTTGGTGATGGGCGACCCGACCGAAACCAGCACTTACGTCGGCCCAATGGCCCGCTTCGACCTGCGCGACGAGCTGCACGGCCAGGTGCAGGCCACGCTGGAAGAAGGCGCAATCCTGCTGCTGGGCGGCAACAAAGTGGCCGGTGCCGGCAACTACTACGAACCGACCGTGCTGGCCGACGTCACCGACCAGATGACCTCGTTCAAACAGGAACTGTTCGGCCCCGTGGCCTCGATCATCACCGCCCGCGATGCCGACCACGCCGTGGCCCTGGCCAACGACAGCGAGTTCGGCCTGACGGCGAGCGTCTTCACCACCGACGCGGTGAAGGCACGGGATATCACCAACCAGCTGGAAACTGGCGCAGTATTCGTCAACTCGTTCAGCGTGTCCGACCCGCGGGTGGCATTTGGCGGGGTGAAAAAGAGTGGGTTTGGGCGGGAGTTGTCGCACTTTGGCGTGCGTGAATTCTGCAATGCGCAGACCGTGTGGCTGGATCGCAAATAAACAGGCAACACCCTTCAACTGTGGGAGCGGGCTTGCCTGCGATAGCGGTGGATCAGTGACAACTCCTTGGCTGACACACTGCAATCGCAGGCAAGCCAGCTCCCACCTTTGATCTGCGGCGTTTGTGGCCGTGGGTGAATTCTGCAATGCACAGACCGTGTGGCTGGATCGCAAATAAAACAGGCAACACCGTTAACTGTGGGAGCGGGCTTGCTCGCGAAGGCGGTGTATCAGTTGGCAAATTTGTCGACTGACAGACTGCATTCGCGAGCAAGCCCGCTCCCACTCAAGCCAGCTCCCACCTTTGATCTGCGGTGTTCGTGGCCGTGCGTGAATTCTGCAACGTGCAAACCGTGTGGTTGGATCGCAAATAAAACAGGCAACACCCTTCAACTGTGGGAGCGGGCTTGCCCGCGATAGCGGTGGATCAGTGACAACTGCTTGGCTGACACACTGCAATCGCAGGCAAGCCAGCTCCCACCTTTGATCTGCGGTGTTTGCGGCCGTGCGTGAATTCTGCAATGCACAGACCGTGTGGCTGGATCGCAAATAAAACAGGCAACACCCTTCAACTGTGGGAGCTGGCTTGCCTGCGATAGCGGTGGATCAGT